>JBMNOI010000042.1:0-28440 GCA_050942995.1 Anaerolineae bacterium | reverse complement strand
TGGTCGTTCATGGACAATTTCGAGTGGGCCTATGGCTATAGCCGGCGGTTCGGCATCGTCTACATCGATTATGCCACGCAGGAGCGCATCGTGAAGGACAGCGCCCGCTACTACGCCTCGGTCATTTCGCGCAACGCCATATAAGCGACATAACAAGGGTATGTATCGTCCGGCCCATTTCGTGGGATCGCCTTCGACGACACGGAATGGGGCCGGACGATCGGCCCTGTCACTCACGGGGAGGGCAACATGTCCGTAGACCTTCAATCGCTCAAGGATAGCGTGTGCCGGGCCATCGACGCGCACCGTGATGAGATCTATGCTCTCGGTGAGGACATTCGCCTGCATCCCGAACTGGGCTTTAAAGAGTTTCGCACGGCCGGCATCGTGGCCGATCACTTTGATCGGCTGGGGTTGAATCCGCAGACGGGGATTGCCATTACGGGCGTCAAGAGCGTCTTGCGGGGCCGGGTGTCGGGGCCCACGGTGGCCTATCTGGGAGAGCTGGATTCGGTGCTGGTGCGCGATCACCCGGATGCCGATCCTGAGACGGGCGCAGCCCATGCCTGCGGGCACAATGCGCAGATCGCCAACCTCATCGCTCTGGCCTACGGCCTGGTCGAGAGTGGCGTCATGGCCCATCTGGGCGGTCATGTGGCGTTGATGGCGGTACCGGCGGAAGAGTATGTCGAGATCGCCTACCGTTCCGAACTGCGCCGCCAGGGCAAGCTCGAGTTTCTCGGCGGCAAGCCCGAGATGATCCGCCTGGGCGCCTTTGACGATGTGCACATCACCATGATGACGCATCAATCCAGCCGTGACGATCAGCGCAAACTCGGCGTAGGCGGGCCCAGCAACGGGTGTCTGGTCAAGCAGGTGCGCTACGAAGGACGCGCCGCCCACGCCGGAGGAGCCCCCTACGCGGGCATCAACGCGCTCAAGGCGGCCATGCTGGGCCTGCAGGCGATCGACGCCAATCGCGAGACGTTCAGAGACAACGACCACATCCGCGTGCACCCCATCATTACCAAGGGGGGCGATCTGGTGAACGTCGTTCCGGCCGATGTGCGACTGGAGACCTATGTGCGCGGCGCCAGCGTGGACGCCATTCTGGCAGCGGCCAAAAAGGTCGATCGCAGCCTGCGGGCGGGGGCCATGGCGATGGGGGCAACGGTGCATATCTCGACGTTGCCGGGCTATCTGCCGCGCATCGTGCCCGACGACCTGGCGCAGCTGTATCGCCAGAATGCGGTGGCGCTGGTGGGCGAGAAGGGCTGGTGGGATTCGGATTTCGGCGCGGGATCGACCGACATGGGCGATGTGAGCCATATCATGCCGGCCATTGAGGCTCAAGCGCACGGCAGCAGCGGCACCGGCCACGGCGCCGACTATGTCATCAGCGATCCCGAGGTTGCCTATATCGTCCCCGCCAAGGCGGCCGCCATGACGATTATCGATCTGCTGGCGGGTGACGCCGACGGGGCGCGAAGCATCCTGCGTTCGTTCCGGCCGGCCATGAGCAAAGAACGCTATCTAGAGTTTATGCGCGGGCTGGCCCGCGATGAGGTGTGGTCGGTGAAAGAGGAATAAGAGGAATAGCCCGAACAGAGCATCACCGAGGGACGGCGAGCGCCGTCCCTCGGTGTTATAGATAACCTGTCTTCAAGCGCGGCTAGAGCTTGTAGCCGATGGTGCGTAGCAACCCCTTGCGCCAGGCGACGCCCTCCTCATCCTCTGCTCCCACGGGCGGATAGCCGTCGATCACGCCCATGATGCCGCGCCCCTGTTCGCTTTTGGCGATGATGACCTGCGTGGGGTTGGCGGTGGCGCAGTAGATGCGGCATACCTCGGGCACCATCTTGATGGCGTTGAGCACGTTGACGGGAAAGAATCCCTCCCCCAGGAAGAGGATAAAAGCATGGCCCGCTCCGATGGCCAGAGCGTTATCGCGCGCCAGGTTCACCAGGGCATCGTCGGTGCCGCTGGTGCGCACCAGGCGGGCTCCCGACGCCTCGCAAAAGGCCAGCCCGAAGCGAATGCCGGGCACGGCGTTTACCATCGCCTCGTGAATATCCTCTACGGTCTTGATAAAGTGTGATTGCCCCAGAATAAAGTTGGTATCCTCGGGCTTTTGGATCGTGACCAGTTCCATTTCCATGTTCACATCCTCCGCTCTATGATACGCCGCCGGCCGATGGGTGAAACGGGCGCACAAGGCGGCGCGTTGCACAGGGCGAGTATACCGCAGGTCTCGTGCAGATAAAAGGGGACTTGGGCAGGGGCTGCGTCACAGCCCGGTGTCACTTTCCAAAGAGGGGGCACCCCTTCAAAGGTGGGTGTTTTGTGGCGTTTTGACGTCGCTCCAGACTTTTTTTCAGCGCGTTCCGATGCCCGATTAACGGACGGGAGAGCGTGATCTTTTCGCCACATTAATGCTGCCCACCATAAGCTCGACGTATAATCAAGAGAGGGAACCTCCCGATGGCCCGCTGAGGGCGATATCGTACACTTTATAGGACGGGATATTTTCCTTATCCCGATGAAAGCGACGGCTCTGACGTGTGGCACAAGATCGTCCATATCGGCATCACCTATCTGGCGTTGTGGCTGCTGGTAGCGGCAACGCCGCTTCCTGCATCGCCGCTTCCCGCACCGCCTCATGTGTCCGCTCATCCGACCCGCCCGTTGCATCTGCCAGAGCCCTCACCGCTATCAGAGCGACTGGCCAGCCCTCTGTACCGCCTCTATCATCTCTATCGATATGGGGGCGGTGAAGATGCCGAGGATGATGCCGCTGCCCTGATGGCGGATGACACGCTGCCGCCGGATGCGGTGCGAGTGGTCGCCCATCTGGACGATACTCGACCTCATCCCCTGAGTATGGCCGTGGAGACGGGGCTGGATATCGAGACGACGGCGGCCGGCGGCCGTGTGCTACAGGGCGTCATCCCGATCGCCCAATTGGAGGCGCTGGCGCTCGCGCCCGGCGTGCGGCTGGTACGGTTGCCGCTGGAGCCGGTGGTGTCTGGTTTCGTCAGTGAGGGGATGCGCATGTCCAGCGTCGAAGCCTGGCACGATCGGGGCTGGCGCGGCGCGGGGCAGTCGGTGGCGGTGATCGACCTGGGGTTCGCGGGCTATTCGACATTGCTGGGTGATGACCTGCCGGCGGATACCGTGGCGCACTCGTTGCGAGGGGATGGCGATATCGAAGCGGGAACGGCTCACGGGACGGCATGCGCCGAGATCGTGCACGATATGGCGCCAGAGGCCGATCTGATTCTGATCAACCTGGCGACGGACGTCGAGTTTGCCGCTGCGATGGACTATTTGCGCGCCGAAGGAGTGGATATTGTATCCAGCGCGTTGGGCTGGCCCCTCGGGGGACCGGGAGACGGTACAGGGCCCATCGCGCAGGCGGTGCGTGGCGTGCTGGACGACGGGGTATTGTGGGTGAATGCGGCGGGCAATATGGCGCGACGGCACTGGATGGGGAGCTGGCAGGATGCCGAGGGCGACGGGCTGCTGGACTTTGTGCCGGGAGTGAGCATCAACACCATCGAGGTGGCGCCGGGGCAGATAGTGCGTCTGGCGCTGCGTTGGGATGATGATTGGAGCTTTGCCGTACACGATTTCGTTTTGGAGCTGTATGACGATAACCTGTCGCTGGTGGATTATGCGGCCACGCCGGCCACGGGGCCGGGCGATCCTACCCGATATCTGGCGGTAAACGGCCTGCCCGCGGGACGGTATCATGTGATGGTTCGTCGCCTGGACATGGTTCCCGGCGATCCGGCGCTGCAACTCTATGCGTACGACCAGGATCTGGAGCGCGCCGTCCCCGAGGGCAGCATTCTGGTGCCGGCCGATATGGCCGATGTCGTCGCTGTGGGCGCGGTGCCCTCGGATATGCCTATTCTCACCGAAGGATTCAGCAGCCGAGGTCCCTCGACGGATGGTCGCATCAAGCCCGATCTGGTGGCGCCGGATCGAGTATCGTGCGCCTCGTATGACGTCTATCGATCCGGCGAGGGGGGCGGGCTGTGGGGCACATCGGCTGCGGCGGCGCATGTGGTGGGCGCGGCGGCGGTTCTGAAAGAGTTCTACACGGGCTACCACAACGAACTGATGGCCGATCTGCTACGGGCTCATACGGTCGATCTGGGCGCAGAGGGACCCGACAATACCTACGGTCATGGACGGTTGCTACTGGATAATGTACCCGAGGAGCAACCGACGGCGGCGCCTACATGGACTCCCTCTGTGACACCCACGCCGACGAACACCCTGACGCCCTCGATCACTCCGACAGCGTCAGATACACCGACGGCGTCGTCGACGCCGTCGGTGACGACCACTCCTACCGAAACGAGCACACCGACGGCGACGGCATCTCCCACGCCGACAGAGACGGCGACGCCCACGCTCACGCCGACACCGGGGCCTTCTCTCACACCGACGGCCGCACCGACGCCGACGCCGTTCGCCCGGACCTGGGCCCCCGTGGTGCTGCGCGAGCTGGCGCCGCCTGCGGTGATCGTCTGTGAGCAGGGGATCATCAACGGCGGCTTTGAGACGAACGATGGGTGGGTGCGCTCCATCACCGCCCACCGCGCCGATTATTCGACATCGGTGGTCCATGGCGGCGCACGATCCATGCGCCTGGGCATCGAGCCGCCGGCCTCTAATCGTATGACGTGGTCATCGGCCTATCAGCTTATCGAGGTCCCGGCCGACGCCACATCGGCGACGCTGACGCTCTGGCGGTGGCGACGCACTGAGGAACCGCCCCTGGGCAGTATGGGGACAGAGCAGCGCTTGTTGGGGAATGCCGCGCTCTTGTCGCAACTCGCATCGGGTGGCGATCTGCACGAGATCCTGTTGCTGGATGCGATGGACGCCGGCACGGTGGTGGCCGTGCTGGAGCAGGGTCGGTGGAACGACGGGTACTGGCAGCCGGCGGCGTACAATCTGATGCCGTGGCGTGGACGGCGGCTGCGGCTCTACTTTAACGCCTACAATGACGGTCTGGCCGGCCGCTCCTGGATGTATGTGGATGACGTATCGCTACAGATCTGTGTCGCGCAGTAAGGCGAGATCAACGTGAGAGCTCTACCGTGATCCAGGTGGTGTGCCCCGCCTCGATGGTGAACGAGCGGTTATAGATCTGCCCGCGATGCTCGATCTGAATCGTCCAGTCACCGGCAGACAGGTCGCCAAAGAGGAGGTTCTCACCGCGGTGCGGATCGGGATTGACGCCGCGCGCCGGGTAGGTGAACGCCTCATCCACCGGTATATCGGCGCCGGCGCGATACAGGCGCACACCCACCTCGGCAGCGGGTTCTCCGTCGTAGGTGACCACCTGTCCCGCCAGGGTGCCGCGACCCGGCCGTGGGCGCAGCCACAGCTCCGGGTTTAGCGTCTGGCCATAGTCGTTGCGCGAGTGGCGCACCTCAAAATGCAGATGTGGCCCCGTGGCGATGCCGGTCATACCCACTCGACCCAACACGTCTCCCGTCTCGACCCGCTGCCCCTCCTGGACATCGATCTCGGACAGATGGCCGTAGAGCGCATATAGAGGCTCACCGTCCAGATCCAGGTCGAGTTGCAGAACAACCAGCAGTCCGTAATAGTCGGGGCTGGCGTCATAGGCGCGCCGCGAATCATCGCCCGCCACGATGACGGTGCCCGGTGCGACGGCCAGGACGGGCGTTCCCTCCGGGTTCATGAACTCGACGCCATGGTGCACCGGATAGGTACCGTCACCCCGCGAGCCGTAAGGATAGAGCCGATCGACTGCATCATTGGCATCGGCGGCGATGGGGCGCTCCAGCCAGTAGTGGTCGGCCGCCAGGGCGCCGTCGAGGGTGGGCGTCGGCGCGATCGTCGCGTCGGCTGCCGGTGTGGTGAGGGCGACGCCCTCGACCTCTTCAGGGGGGACGTTTTCGGCGGACGAGCGTCCGAAGGGAAGGCGCACGAATCCGCTGGACAATGCAACGACCAGCAGTGCGATCAGCAACAGAGCGATGATGATGATCTGCACCGCGTAACCGGTGGTGGGTTCGTTGTCGAGCAAGAGATCTCTCCCCGGCACGAATGATGGTTGATGAGCGCAGGCAGGGGACCGGCGACGCGTTACATACCGATATCGCCTTAAAAGGCCTACTTCTGTATTGTAGTTAAGGCGTGGCAGTCGTCTAAGTGGGTACAGTCGCCCGCCATTTGCCCCAGGCCGGTACGACGTATAAAATAACTGTTAACCTGAGGGAGTGTACCGGTATGCGATTCGACATTTTAACCCTCTTCCCCGGCCTGTTTCGGGGGGTATTCGAGGAAAGCATCGTCAAACGGGCGATAGAGGCCAAACGGGTCTCTATTGGCATCCATGATATTCGCGACTATGCCCATGATAAACACCATGTGACCGATGACACCCCTTATGGGGGGGGTGGTGGCATGGTGATGAAGGCCGAGCCGATCCTCAATGCGCTGGAGGATGTGCTGGATCCCGCCCTCATCGCGCGGCAAAAGGCCGACGGGCCGATCGAGGTGCCGGTGGTGTTGCTGACCCCGGCAGGCCGCCTCTTTACGCAAGAGATCGCCCGAGAGTATGAGCGTTACGGTCATATTGTGATGATCTGTGGCCGGTATGAGGGCGTGGACGAGCGGGTGAGCCAGCTGGCCGTGACCGACGAGATATCGATCGGGGATTATGTGCTTTCGGGGGGAGAGATTCCGGCGATGGCCATTGTCGAGGCTGTCACCCGGCTGGTACCCGGGGTGCTGGGCGATATGCGCGCCGTTGTGGAGGACTCGCACTCGTCCGGCTTGCTGGAGTATCCGCATTACACACGGCCGGCCGAGTTTCGCGGGCTGACCGTGCCCGATATCCTGGTGTCGGGCGATCATGCCCGGGTGGCGCGCTGGCGACGTGAGCAGGCGCTGCGCCGCACCTGGGAGCGACGTCCTGATCTGCTGGCGCGTGCCCGGCTGAGCGAGCAGGATCGGCGTTACCTGGCGTCGCTTGGGTACACCCTGGAGGATGACGCCTGAACGTTTCGGATGCCGTCCGAGGTGGGGAACGCCCATCCGACCCATGTGAACACCGGAGGAACCATGCCCAAAGATAACGTGCCGGAGGTGGTGATTCAGCGACTTCCCCTCTATCTTCGTAGCCTGACGTACCTTGCCGAGCAAGGTCGGCAGGTGGTCTCTTCCGGTGAACTCGGCCGATGGGTGGGGGTGAGCCCCGCGCAGATCCGCAAGGATCTCTCGTTCTTTGGCGAGTTTGGCAAGCAAGGTATGGGCTACGAGGTGGATTTTCTGTGCGATCAGCTTCGGCGCATCCTGCAGGTCGATCAGGATTGGCACGTCGCGTTGGTCGGCGCGGGCACTCTGGGGCATGCGTTGATCAACTATCGTCCTTTTGAGCACTGGAACTATCATATTGTGGCCGTGTTCGATAACGATCGGTCCAAGATCGGGCAGCCCATCGGTTCGCTGACGGTGCAGCCCATGTCGGAGCTGCGGCATACCATCATCGAGCGGCATATCGAGATCGGTGTGCTGGCCATTCCGGCCGCATCGGCGCAGGAGGTGGCCGAGGAGCTGATGGATGGGGGCGTGCGCGGCATCCTGAATTATGCGCCCATCAACCTCAATCTGCCGCCCGAGATTCGCGTGGCCTATATCGATCCCGTCGTCAGCCTGCAGAGCATGACGCATTATCTATAGCACAGAATGCTGCGGCATTCTGCAAGAGAATAAAAAAAAACGGGCCGTACATTTCGGTGTACGGCCCGTTGTCTTGTGAATTGCGATCAGGTGGTTTCCAGCGCGCGCCTGAGCAGCGGGAGGTGATTGAGCGCCTCCCCGGCTCCCAGAGCAGTACAGAGCAACGGATTATCGGCCACATGGCAAGGGATACCCGTCTGCTCGCCCAGATATTGATCCATATTGCGCAGCAGGGCGCCGCCACCGGTCATGATCATGCCCCGATCGATGATGTCGGACACCAGCTCGGGCGGGGTGTTTTCCAGCACCGATTTGGCCGTGCCTGCGATAGCGGCCAGCGGTTCGGACAGCGCATCGGTGATCTCTTCAGATGTGATGTTGATGGTACGGGGCAAACCGGCCACGGCATCGCGTCCGCGCACCTCCATCGAGAGCGGCTCTTCCAGCGGCAGGGCGCTGCCAATACTGATCTTGACCTGCTCGGCGGTGTGTTCGCCGATCATGAGATTGTACTTGCGCCGAATATACGAGGCGATGGCGTCATCCAGGCTGTTGCCGGCCACACGCACCGAGCTGGATACGACGATGCCGAACATGGAGATGACGGCGGCCTCGCTGGACCCGCCACCAATATTAACCACCATATTGCCCGATGGAGTGCCGATGGGCATGTTGGCCCCCAGTGCGGCGGCCAGCGGTTCCGGGACGAGGTAAGCGATGCGGGCGCCGGCCTGAAGGGCGGCATCTCGCACGGCACGTGACTCGACGCTGGTTACTCCGACGGGCACGCTGATCATCACCTCGGGGCGACGTTCGAGGCGGCTGCAGAGCTTGCGGATAAAGTACTGCAACATGCGCTCGGTGATGCGAAAGTCGGCGATCACGCCGTCGCGCATGGGACGTGCGACCTCGATGGTTTCAGGCGTGCGGCCCAGCATGGCCCGGGCTTCGCTACCGACAGCGAGAATGCTCTCATCCGAGATGGAATATGCGACAACAGAGGGCTCGTTCAGGACGACGCCCTTGCCACGGACACAGACGATGACGTTGACCGTGCCCAGATCGATACCTATCTGCTTGCCGAACATCGGCCCTCCCTAGAAGAGCGTGTGCAAATGTGACTCCCGATCTGCGTGTGATATGCAAGGCGCTCACACATCAGAACCGGCGAGACGGCAGAGCCGATCGAACGTTCGGAATGCCGTAGAGCCGGGTAGTGTATTGTAAAAAACGCAGGTCGTATCTTAGCATAAAGCGCGTAATCGGCCAATTAGCGAGTCGTTGATGCGACGATATCCCACTCGATGGGCTCGGTACATTGTCCGGCCGGGCAATCGGGCTCGGTTTCCTCCAGGCGGCGGATGCTGGCGCCCAACTGCTCGAACTTGGTGGTGATATCTTCATAACCCCGATCGATATAGACGACGTTATCGATTCGGGTCGTCCCCTCGGCGGCCAGGCCCGCCAGGATCATGGCGGCGCCCGAGCGAATATCCAGAGCGCTTACCAGCGCCCCCTGCAGGGGCGTGGCGCCGTGGACCATGGCCATACGGCCCGACCCGGAAACATCGATGCGGGCGCCCATTCGGGCCAGTTCCTGGGTATAGCGCAAGCGTCCGTCGAACATGGTCTCATAGATCGAGCTGTTTCCCTCGGCTTGCGTCATCGTCGTCGTAAAGGGCGCCTGGAGATCGGTCGGAAAGCCGGGGTAGGGGTAGGTCTGGATATCGGTGGCGCGCATCACCTTGGGGGCGCGAACGCGATAGATCTCGCCGTCGGCGGTGATCTCTGCGCCGGCCTCGCGCATCTTGCCGGTGAGCGCTCCCAGCCAGCGCGCGACGACGCCATCCATGATGACATCGCCTCCGGTGATCAACGCGCCCAGAGCAAATGTCCCCGCCTCCATCCGGTCGGGCATGATGCGGTAGGCGGCGCCGTGCAGCCTTCGGACGCCCTCGATCCGGATGGTACTGGTGCCCGCGCCATAGATACGGGCGCCCATGGAGCACAAGAAACTGGCCAGATCCACCACTTCGGGTTCGATCGAGGCGTTCTCGATATAGGTGGTGCCGTCGGCCAGGCAGGCCGCCATCAGTAGATTCTCGGTTCCGGTATGGCTGGGGTAGTCGAGGATGAGTCGTTCGCCCTTTAGCCGGGGGACACGGATCACATAGGTCTCGGCCCCAAACTCGACCTCTGCGCCCATCGTCTGAAAGCCCTTAAGGTCCACGCTGACAGGGCGCGTGCCGATGGAGCATCCTCCGGGGGGCGGCGCCTCGGCCTGTCCAAAACGGGCCAGCAGCGGGCCGGCCATGAGAAAACTAGCCCGCATTTTGATGGCGAGATCCACCGGCAGTGAGGCGCGTGAGATGCGTGTGGCTTTGACGCGCAATGTATTGGGGCCTTCAAACCGCACCGATACGCCCAGGTGCTGAAGCACCCGGACCATGTTGCGGATATCCTCAATAAATGGCACATTCTCCAGGAGACATTCATCGCCTGTTAGAAGAGTGGCCGCGATAATGGGGAGGGCGGCGTTCTTGGCTCCGCCGATCTTCACCTCGCCGGCCAATCTGTGTTTGCCCTCGATTACGATTGGCATGGTTTCACCTGTCCGCAAGATGATGTGTGGCCGCCGCTACCGCTACCGGCAGTGTTGTATCGGCGCGCCCCACAGGATTCGCGGGACCCGGCCAGGTGCGCGAGTTTACGCTCTGCTCCGGATAAAGCCGATTCCCGGCGATACGCAGAGTGGACGTGAACGAGCGCGGAAACATACCTGGCGAGACCCCTGGTGGCCGGCCAAAACGTGTCGGGCCGAGTGAGGTTACAATGTAAATCGGAAAAGGGTGAGGGTTTATCAATGCAGGCACACGATCGGTCGAACCAGATATCGATAGAGTCTGGTGAAACAGAGGCCATCCGACTGATGTGCCTGTACACGCGTCTACCTCGTAAAGTGCTCGGATGCTGTCCCCGATGACATATACAGGTTGCCGTCGGGGGATGCTCCGGCGGGAGTGTGGCAGTCTGGCCGATCACCTACCAAACGCCTCAACGAATTGTATTCTGTGGCGCCGGAGTATGGAGGGTAAGAGAATATTGTGAGTATACTCTCTTCTGGGCCACCTACTCGACGCTCGATGCGGGCGATGACCGGTGCCACATGTTGACCGAATAATATACACGGAGTCGCAGATTGTCAAGACTCTGTAGCCGGTGCGGGCGCATTATGGCATCAGGCTTCAGAGGCTTTGATACGCTCCAGTACCGCGGGCGGTCGCCCACCATTTCCTTCGGCGATGGGTCTCCAGCGACGCCCATCCTGCGCGATGAACTCGTCGGCTTCTATCGGCCCCTGACTGCCGGGGGCATAGCGGGCCGGCTCGATCTCGGTCGTCAGGGGGTCGATGAGTGCCCAGGCCAGCTCGATCTCGTCGCTACGGGCGAAAAGCGAGGCGTCTCCCTGCATGGCATCCAGCAACAGCCGCTCGTAAGCATCGGGGAGCACCCGTTCGCCAAAGTGCTCGTCGTATCGAAAGGCCATGTCGACCAGATCGGCGTACATGCCGGCGCCGGGGATCTTGGTCTCAAAGCGCAGATGAATGCCCTCATTGGGCTGAATGTACAGCGAGATGCTGTTGGGCACCAGATTGGCGTTCTCGGGGAACAGCAGGTGGGGTACCCCTTTGAACTGGAGTGTGATCTCGGTGGTCTTGGCGGCCAGCGCTTTGCCCGTACGTACATAGAACGGCACACCCTGCCAGCGCCAGTTGTCGATATAGAGCCTCAGGGCGACATAGGTGGGCGTGCGCGAGTCGGCCGCCACATTGCGCTCCTGACGATATCCCTCGTACTGGCCCCACACGCCGTCGCTGACCGGAATGGGGCGAATGGCCTGCAGCACCTGGACCTTTTCGTCGCGCAGCGATTTCGCATTGAACCGCGACGGAGGTTCCATCGCCACAAGAGTCAATAGCTGGAGCAGGTGGTTCTGCACAATATCGCGCAGTACACCGGCCTGATCGTAATATCCGCCCCGATGACCGACTCCTTCGTCCTCGGCCATGGTGATCTGCACGTGATCGATATAGTTGCGATTCCATAGCGGCTCAAAGATCGTGTTGGCAAAGCGAAAGACCATGATGTTCTGTACGGTCTCTTTGCCCAGATAGTGGTCGATGCGGTACACCTGGCTCTCGTCAAAGACCGTATGGACATAATCGTTGAGCTCTTTTGCGCTCTTTAGATTCCGTCCGAAGGGCTTTTCGATGATGATGCGCACCGAGTCGCGCGACCCGTCGGCCTGGTGGTTCAGGCCCGAGTCACCCAGGTGCGAGATTACCGTGGGAAAGACGCCGGGCGGGAGCGCCAGGTAATAGATGCGGTTACGTGGTCTATTCAGGCCGCGGTCCATCGTCTCCAGATGCTCGCGCAGCCGCCGGTAGGTCTCGGGGTCATCATAGTCGCCGGACAGGTACGAGATGCGTTGGGAAAAATTGGGCCACAACTCGCAGACGCTGGGGTTCAGGCGGGCATATTCTTGCACGCCGTCGAAAAGCCGATCGAACAAAGCATCTTCCGGTATAACGCTACGGGCCACACCGACTACGTGGGTATCCTGCGGGAGCAGCCCCTCGCAGGCCAGGCTGTGCAGCGCCGGGACCAGCTTGCGCCGGGTGAGGTCACCGGAGGCGCCAAAGATAACGACGGCGGTCGGGCCGATCTCACGATTGTCCTGAGGCATAACCTGAGCCTTTCTTTTACAAGACCTGCCGACAGATGAGCCGGAGCGCCTGCTTATGGCGTGTCTATGGCGACAATGTGTTGACAGATGGACTGCACCTCTTCGGGGTTCATCGTCGGTGGAGCCGAAACGGGCTCTCCCTGAGTCAGACGCTCCAGCCGCGCGGCGTACGCTTCGGCAGGCCAGGGCCAGTCGAACGGGGGGGCGCCGTAGATGACGGTGATTCCGCTCTCACGAACGCGCGATGTCGTGACCTGGGCGCGTAAAAGCTCCCGGGATCGATCGTCCATGCTCAGAGGCAGAATGATCACACGACGTATCCCTTCTTTGCCCAGCCGGTTCAGCGTTCTCGCCACATTGGGTGTGGTGTAGAGTCCTGCGCTCTCGACGGCGTACGATGCGCCCAGTGCATCGGCCAGCTCTTTTGCCAGGGTGTCCAGCATGCCGTTCAGCGTATCCTGCGCCGTCATCTGCCTGTATGCGGCGCGAATACGGGCATAGGCCCGTGGGTGCGTGAACCAGTGGGGCGCGGTTGCGCCCGCCGCCTCCAACGCGCGGATGTGATACGCCCAAGGCAGTGGGCCGTCATATTCAACGGGCTCTCCATCAGAGACCAGCAGCACGGTCGTGCGTTGTTCATCGGATGCCCGAGTCGGTGGCGCGGAGAGGATGGGCGTGTCGGGCAGGCGGCTGACCTGCTTTGCGTTGCCGGCATAGGCCACAAGGGCGGCGAACGCAAAGACAAAGAGACCGGTGATCCCTGCCTGAGGTACGGTCACTGTCAGGACGATGATCAACAGAACTGCCGCAATCAGGGCTGCCAGCAGTCGGTTACGGTGGATGTATCGTTGAGAGTCGGGCGCGACCCAGTAGTTGACCAGCGACCACCCCAGAGCCATGCCCGAACCGAGAAGGACCACGCGATTCCAGATCGTATCGTACAAGCTATATCCCGTCTCTGAATCTGAGCTCGGCTGAGTGAAAAACGAACTCGCGCCGGCACCATTTCGGGCTAAAATCGATGAGTGATACGGTCACCGACGAGATCATATACTTAAATTGTATGGCACCTCAGATTCCTGTCAACACAAGGCGCAGGGCGACCGGAGCCACGTCGTGGCATTCGCTACCTTCGGAAGGTGGTTGTTTTGCGCTTGCGACCGGCGGCGTGCCGGGGGTCGCCTCATCCCGGCTGCCCGTGTATAATGGGGCATGTTCCGGCATGCGCTGCATATCGGTTAGCCGGCCGGAATAGCCCCTGAATATCGAAAAGGAGAGCTATGAAGATTCGAGAGATCCGCGCATTTCCCGTCGACATTACTCCACGACCCAAGACCAGGCCCCGGGTAGAGCCCCAGTTCAACGGAGCCTTTGTCTCGCCCACCTGGCGCTATCCCGACTTTGCCGAGGCGGGACGGGCTCGTTCACCGCACTCGCGCTGGGGGCGTATCGCCTGCGTCGTGACCGCCGAGGACGGCACCTGGGGCCTGGGCCTGAGCGCCCTCAGCGGCCCGGTTCAATCGGTCATCGAGGACTTTTTCGCGCCGATCCTGGTCGGCGAGGATTGTATGGCCACCGAAAAGCTGTGGGATCTCATGAACCGGATGACGGCCGCCATCGGCAGCGCCGGCCTGGCCAGCTATGCCATCAGCGCCGTCGATACCGCCCTGTGGGATCTCAAGGGCAAGCTGCTCGGCAGACCGGTGTACGAACTGCTGGGCGGCCCGCAGAAGGATCGCATCTACTGCTATGCGAGCAATACCATCCTCTCCTACGGGCTCGACGCCAGCCTGGAGTGGTTCATGGAGCTGGGCTTTAAGGCCATCAAGATCTTTATGGACGCCGGCCCCTGGGACGGACTGGAGGGCCTCATCCGCACCGAGGAGCGCGTGGCCCGTGCCCGCGAGATCGTCGGTGACGACGTGGAGCTGATGCTCGACTGCTGGATGTCGCAGGATGTGGATTACGCCGCGCGGCTCATCGAGCGGCTGCAGCCCTATCGGCTCAAGTGGATCGAAGACGTCCTCCTCCCTGAAGATCAGGAGGGCTGGGTGCGCCTGCGCCAGCGAGCGCAAGGCCAGAGCCTGGCGACCGGCGAACACTGGTATACGCCCTTCCCCTTTGCCAAGGCGGCCGCTCAAGGCACCGTCGATATCTTTCAGCCCGACGTGTTGTGGGTGGGGGGCATTACCGGCGCCGTCCGCATCTGCCACATCGCCGAGGCGTTCGGTCTTTCGGTCATCACTCACGGCGGCATGAACTTTCCGTACGGCCAGCATCTCACCTATGCTATGCCCTCTATCCCCTGGGGCGAGCGCTCTGAGGGGGTCGCCCCTCCGGGTGTGCCTCTGGAGGAGATGGTCTTTTTGCCCGGCACGCCCGTCATCAAGGACGGCTACCTCGTGCCCAGCGATGCGCCGGGATTCGGCCTCGAGGTCACCCTCGACTGGCTGGAGCAGGTCACCGTTCGATAAGGGCGGATCTGCGGAAAACGAAGGATCGTACAACGAGAGTCGGGAGCAATCTCCCGACTCTCGTCGATGAGTATCCCCTGATCGCTGTGCGGGTGTGTGCACCCTAATTTTAGTGAGGCGCGCCCGCCCCTCCTGTGGCCAGTTGCACCACATGCTCCAGCGCCGCCTGCATGCCGCCCTCGTCGGCGATGCCCTGCCCGGCGATATCATAGGCTACACCGTGGGCCGTCGTACTGCAGGGCACGGGCAGCCCTTCGAACAATGTCACCCGCTCGGCCATGGGCTGTAGCTTGCGGGCGATATTCGCCTGATCGTGATACATGGCCACCACTCCGTCGAACTCACCGCCTAGCGCCCGGCCAAACACCGTATCCGCCGGAACAGGTCCGGTGACGTCGATCCCTTTGGCACACGCCGATTCGACGGCCGGGCCGATCTCGGTGATCTCTTCCATGCCCAGTGCCCCGCCTTCTCCTCCGTGCGCGTTCAAAGCCGCCACGGCGATACGCGGCGCCTCATAGCCTGCCCGTCGCATGACGTCGTATAGACCGTCGATGTAGCGCAATACACTCGCCGTCGTAATCAGGTCGGCGATGGCCCGAAAGGGCACGTGCTCGGCCACGGCCGTCACCCATACCCCGCGCATGATCCCCAGGATAAAGGCATCCGGGCGGTGGGTGCGCTCGGCCATATAGTCCAGCTCATCCCTATGAGGATGGCCCAGCAGTGAGAACGCCTCTTTGTTCAGCGGCCCGGACACGATGCCCTGGATGCATCCTGCCACGGCCAGGTCGCACGCCAGATCCAGCGGCGCCAGCATCGCCCGGGCGGTCTCGATGTCGATGGCGCCCCAGCAGGGGACGTCAGGGGGTACAGGGATCGCCGCCGGAAGGACCTCAACGGCATCTCCGTAACGGGCTCCGTCCAGGTCGGCAACAGGGCACAGGGCCGGCGCATCCTCGATCAATGCCGCCGCCCTCTGGAATATGTGCAGATCACCGATCAATACGGGGCGGCAGCGGGCACGCAGATCTGGACGGCACAGCGCCTTGAGGGCGATCTCGGCCCCGATGCCGGCGGGGTCTCCCATGGTGATGGCGACGATGGGTGTGGTCATGAATCCTGCTCCTGTTTTCCAAGGGGTTGATTCAGTTCATCGAGTATAACCCCGGCGCGACGGGTGCGTCAATGGGTGTGGGGGCTACTCCGGCACGGTTGACAGCCCTCTGTTCGAGAGGGTAAAACCCCGTCGTGGCTCTTGTGAGCGGGGCGGGATCGTCCATCGCTTAATCGTCCGGTGACTTGGATCGCGCGGACGATGTGCGGTATCCCCGTTCGACGCCGACTCGTTGGGGGAGGGCGTCGCGACCGGGGAGCGTGCACGCCATCGTGGGAGAGGCATTTGGGTTGTATCTTGAGAGGGGGACACATGCTCATCACTAAAGCGACCGTCGATGATGCCGCCGAGATCCTGGCGCTGCAAAAGCTGGCTTTTCAGAGCGAGGCGGCGCTGTACAATGATTATTCCATCGCGCCTCTGACCCAGACTCTGGACGATCTGATCGCCCAGTTCTCTACTCATGTCATCCTCAAGGCCGTGGTGGATGGGCGTATTGTGGGATCGGTGCGGGGGACCCTGCGTGACGGAACGTGCCATATCGGTCGGCTCGTTGTGCATCCGGACTATCAGAATCGTGGTATCGGCAAGCAGTTGATGAGCGCCATCGAGGCGCACTATGGCGATGCGCGACGTTATGAGATATTCACCGGCAATCGCAGCGAACGCACCCTCTATCTCTATGGCAAGCTGGGCTATCACGAGTTTCGGCGCGAGCCGTCCGGTGGAGAGGTGGTCATCGTCTATCTGGAAAAGGCGGTTCATAATCTCGGACCGGCTTGATAGATCACGCTTTATTGGCCTATACTGCTATTGCTGAGAAACAGGGGCATTTTCTCGTATTTGTTTCCTGCAATACAGCAACCATAAACAGAAGGGAACACGATGAATTAAAAGGGAAGAGAAATCATGCACAGGCGCTGGGTATTGTCTGCCGTCCTGTTCGTTAACCTGGTGGCGATCGGCATCGCCGTCGCCGTAGGCGTTCAGAGGGGAAACCCTGTGAGCGAATTCGATGAAGGTGGTTTCATCACGATCCTCTCGGTCATTCAACTCCTGATCATCTCTGCGCTTTCGTTCAGCATCTGGAATGCCCGCGGCGGTTTGAGAGAACGCCCCTTCTGGAAATCTCCGGCGGTCATCTGGGGGATCATCGCCGTGAGTTTTTTCTTTCTGGCAGTAGATGACCTCTTTTTGATCCATGAAAGAACAGACCTGTTCATCCATCGCCTTCTCGGGGTGGAGGCCACGCCCGTCACCGATCGATTGGATGATTGCTTCGTGGGCCTGTACGGCCTGGCGGGACTGGCCGCCCTGATCATTCATCGCAACGAACTGCGAGCCTTTCTGGCATCGTTCCCCTATTTTTGTGCTGGCTTTTTGCTCATGTTCATTATGGTGGTCCTCGATATCGCCACCAACGGCGACCAGTTGCTTGTTGCCCTGTTCGGCCGCAGGGCCGCCGATTTTTTGGTGGTCTGGCTGGCCGTGGCCGAGGATGCGTTCAAAGTACTGGCCGAGGCGTTCTTCATCACGGCGTTCTATGCCGTGTGGCAACAGGCTCGGGCGGGCGCGGCCGTGGCCTATCGCCGGGCGCGCGCTTAGTGCGCGTTTGGCGATTGTCTACATACCATTCAGGCTCACCGGTCATGTACGGTGCAGCTTTTTTATGGGCAGCGGCTCGGTTTTCAAATGCATTTTGAGCGCGACCGACCACCAGCGATGAGATCGGATCGTCGTGGGCGTTTGGCCGGCGGGTTGCGCAGCATACGCGGAAGGGATATGATGCGTAAAAGGTCGTGTTCGCGGCCGCATCACCGGTGACACGGGCCATCCGCATCATCGCGCACGTATTAGGAGGAAATATGAGCAGAGCGCCCATCATCAACCAGGACGGCCTGTCCTTTCGCGATCTGAACAAGAACGGGCGGCTGGATCCATACGAAGACCCCCGGCGACCGATCGATGAGCGGGTCGAGGATCTGCTCTCGCAGATGACGATCGAGGAAAAGGCCATGATGATGTTTCACAACATCATCATGGTCTACATGGACGGCACCCTGTGGGAGGGAGATGCCGCATCGGGTCGCCTTGGGACGACGACGATGGTGTCGGAGCAATTGCTCAATCACTTTAATGTGCACGCTGTGCCGCCACCGCGTTTGATGGCCGAATGGACCAACCGCATCCAGGCGCTGGCCGAGGGGACGCGGTTGGGTATTCCGGTGACCATCTCGTCGGACCCGCGCCACTCTTTCTCCCACAACCCTCTGGCCAGCGCCCGGGCGGGCAGTTTTTCGCAATGGCCCGAGCCCATCGGGCTGGCCGCTATCGGCGATGCCGAGCTGGTAGAGACCTTTGCCGATATGGCACGGCGTGAGTATGTCGCCGGGGGAATTCGTGTGGCGCTGCATCCTATGGCCGATCTGGCCACCGAGCCGCGCTGGGGGCGCATCAGCGGCACCTTTGGCGAGGACGCCGAACTGGCCTCCCGACTGGTCGCCGCCTATATCCGCGGCTTTCAGGGGGTACAGATCGGGCCCGAGAGCGTGGCCTGTATGACCAAGCATTTCCCCGGCGGCGGTCCTCAACTCGACGGTGAGGATCCCCATTTCGACTATGGCCGGGAGCAGGTGTATCCCGGCGGTCGGTTCGACTATCATCTGATACCCTTTGAGGCCGCTTTTGCGGCCGGGACGTCGCAGATCATGCCCTACTACGGCATGCCGGTGGGCACCGATCTGGAGCCGGTGGGATTCGCCTTTAACAAGTATGTCATCACCGACCTGTTGCGCAACCGTTACGGCTTTGACGGCATCGTCTGTACCGATTGGGGCGTGCTGACCGATCACGAGATCGCGGGCGAAAAGATGCCTGCCCGGGCGTGGGGTATCGAGCATCTGAGTGTCGAGGAGCGCGCCATCAGGGCGCTGGAGGCCGGGGTGGACCAGTTCGGCGGCGAAGCCTGTGTCGAGGTGATCGTCGATTTGGTCAAGAGCGGCCGTGTAAGCGAGGCGCGCATCGACGAGTCGGTTCGTCGGTTGCTCAGGGAAAAGTTTCGCCTGGGCCTGTTCGATAATCCCTATGTAGACCCCGATCGGGCCGAGCGGGTCATCGGTTGTGCCGAGTTTCGTCAGGCCGGCGAGATCGCTCAGCGCCGCTCCATCGTGCTGCTCAAGAACGGCACCGTGGGAGATGGGCAGGCGCTGCCGGTTCGAGGGCGACCGCGCCTCTATCTGGAGAACGTATCGCGCGAGGTCGCCGCGGATTATGGCGAGGTGGTGGAGCGTATCGAAGATGCCGACCTGGCCCTGTTGCGCCTCGAGGCGCCTTTCGAACAACGGGAGGGGTTCTTTAGCTTTATCCATTCGGGCGATCTGAGCTTTGGCGAGGAGGAAAAGGCGCGCCTTCTGAACATCATGGACAGGGTGCCCACCATCGTCGATATCTATCTCGATCGGCCGGCGGTGATTCCCGAGATCGCGGCCAGGAGCGCCGCCCTGTTGGCCAATTTCGGGGCGAACGATGCCGCCCTGCTGGATATCATATTCGGGCGCTTTCGGCCCGAGGGCAGGCTGCCCTTCGAGTTGCCTTCATCGATGGAGGCGGTGCGAAAGCAAAAGCCCGATGTGCCCTATGATTCAGAGAATCCACTGTTCCCCTTTGGCTATGGCCTGACCTATTAAGCATCCCGGCCTGCCGGGTGAGAGACAAAGGCGCTCTTTGAAGACGTATCACGTCTTCAAAGAGCGCTTTGGTCATGTCCGGTGCGACCCTATCCATGGACGGCGGTCCCTTTTTCGAACGCGCCCTAGTCGGTCAATCGCATGTGCCGGTGGCCGTTCTTGCCATATCGTATCGCCTGCATTTCAGAGGCGATCGAGATGGCGATCTCGGCCGGGGTCGATCCGCCCACATCCAGGCCTACGGGCGTATACAGCACGTGCCAGGGCGCATCATCGCCCAGGTCGGAGCGCAGACGCTGGCGCATCGTGCTCGATTTCTGCACCGATCCGAGCATGCCGACATAGATCGGCTCCCAATCCGAGGCCATGACGCGGCGCAGGGTGGCATAATCATCATCATGCGACGGCGTCGCAATGAGAAAGTATGCGCCCTCTGCGACATACTCATCATCCAGTGCCGTGACAAAATCGGCGATGAGGGTACGATCGGCCCCGGGCACGTCATCGGCCATTTCAGCGCGGTTGTCGATGACGGTGATATAGTATCCCAGCCCGGAGAGCGTCTGAGCGAGAGCCCGCCCGACATGACCGGCGCCATAGATATAGGCTCGGGCACCACGGCCGATATAGTCAAAGAATATGGTCACATTTCCACCGCACAACATCCCGGTGACCTCGCCCTCGACGGCGTGGTCATCTTCCGTCAGCGTATAGCGCACCAGCGTGCCCTGCCGTTGGGCGATAAGCTGCTGCGCGCGGGCGATGACGGCCGTTTCCAGTTCGCCGCCACCGACGGTGCCTACCGTTGTGCCGTCCGAGCGCACGAGCAACTTGGCGCCGACTCGAGCCGGAGTGGATCCCTCTGTCTCGACCACTGTGGCAACGACGGCTTCCTCTCCACGCTGTCGCGATTGGAGTATCGATTCGTATAGTTTATCCACCTATGATTTCCCTTTCACGCGGCCTTGCCAGGGTTTTCGTTCAGGGCAGGCAACCTTGCCCGATCGTCTTAACGTCGTTCCACGTCCCAGTAAACGAGGGCCGAACGCATGGACGGCGGCCACACCCATCGCCCATCCCGGTATGTCAGCCGCTCTTTCAGGAGGCCCCGTAAAAAGTCATCGTGCTCGGTAGATTCCTTTAGCCCGAGCTTGCCCTTGATCTCGGCAAAGGCATCTTCCATCGTCTCGTTGCTCCATGCCCCCCATGCACCGGTGTTCTCCATCAACACATTGGGATAGATGCCCATCTGAATGAGGGCGTTATAGCACACGACAAAGTTCGGGCTATCGTGGGGCTGCCCCCATATTCGCTGAGCGGCAATTGCCATCACGTTATCGGGTACCGGCGCCCGGAGCAGCAAGAAGCAGCGCTTGCGGGTCACCTCTTCGAGTCGGCGGATGAACAGGGCCAGATCGGCGGCGCCGTACATGGCATGGGCACAGAGCGTGATATCGTGTACCGGCACATCGGCATCGGGCCAGGAGCCCTGTATCACCGTCGCGTTCTCCTGTAGACCCTCAGCGACCAGGTTCTCTTTGAGAACCTCGATCATGGCGAGAGATGGGTCGAGGGCGGTGACCTGCGCTCCGGCTCGTGCCATGAGCACCGTCCATGATCCCGTTCCTGCGCCGATATCCAGCACCGAGGTGTTGCTATCGAGCTGGGAGAGCAAAAAGTCGCGGCTCGAGTCGGGCCGGGCCCATCGCTCCAGGACCTTTTTATGAAAACCGCGCGCCCGTTCGCGCCAGCGATCTTGCTCTTCCTGCCCCGGCTGTTCGGATGCAAAACCCTTCTCTCGAACCTCGACCAACTGCCGCCAGAGCTCGAGCCAATCGGTTATCTTTTGCATGACGATCTCCTTTTTATGATGATGGGTAGTACAGGTCAGGATGTCTTGTGTGTGAGTACCAGAGGGTGTCCCTCTATCGTGACGACCTCGACCGGGACTCCATAGGTGGCGCTAAGCTGCTCGGATGTTATGACGCTCTCGACGGAGCCCTGGGCGATCACGCGCCCGCCACGCATGAGCAGGACATGATCGGCGATGGCCGCCGCGGCGTTGGGGTCATGGGTGGTACATACGATCGTGCGTCCGCCACGTTTCAGGACATCGAGAATGGTCAGAATACGGCGCGCATTGGCCAGATCCAGATGCGATGTGGGCTCGTCGAGGAGAAGCACCTGTGGATCCTGGGTGAGCGCGCGGGCGACTGTGGCCAGTTGTCGCTCACCCCCGCTGAGGCTGGGGACGGGGCGGTGGGCCAGTGTGTCGATGCCGATGCTCTCCAGAGCCCGATACGCTGCCGAGCGATCATCATCTCCCGGCAGGGCCAGCATACCCAGATATGGGGCGCGTCCGAGCAGTGCATATTCGAACACGTTCAACTCAAAGGTGACATGCTCTTCCTGGGGAACCAACCCCACGAGGTGGCTCAACTCGCGTCGCGTATAGCTTTTTTGCTCACGTCCGAGCAGGTATATTTTGCCCATCTGGGGCCGCAACAGTCCCAGCAGGATATGCATCAGAGTGCTCTTGCCCGAACCGTTGGGGCCCAGGATGGTCGTAATGCCGCCGACCGGTATCTGAGCGCAGATACCATCCAGCGCCGGGGGAGCGTCCTCGGTATAACGAAAGACGACGTTGCGAATGTCGATGGCCGTACCGTTATGTTTCATCGTTGCATCGGTAGTTCATTGCGCATCATGAGGATCAAAAAGATGCCCGCGCCCAGAAGGGACGTCAGGATGCCCAGGGGGATTTCTCCCGACAGCACCGTACGCGCCACGTTGTCGCACGTCAGCACAAAGAATGCTCCCAGGAGCATCGCTCCGGGCAGCGCCCGCTGGGCATCGGCGCCCAACCAGCGGCGGGCGATATGGGGCACGATCAGCCCGACCCAGCCGATGAGGCCCGTCTTGGAGACGACGGCGGCGGTCGCTACCACTGCGGCCAGCAGCAGCACCAGGCGCTCACGCCCTGCGGCGACACCCAGCGAAAAGGCCGTCTCGTCGCGCATGGAGAGCAGATTCAATCGCCACCGTAGAAGGTAGATGATGATCAGACACGGCAGTGTGACCACAAGGATCTGGATCAGATCGGGCCACTGGATGCTCCACAAGCCGCCGAGCATCCAGAACGTGATATCGGGCAGTTGACGCAGCGGGTCGGCCACGTATCGCAGGATACCGGTGCCCGAGGAGTAGAGCGCCGATACGGCGATGCCGGCCAGTACCAGGCGCAGTACCCAATCACCATAGCGGATTCGCCGTCCCAGCATATACGAGGCACCCAGGCCGAGGAGCCCGAAAAGGGCGGCGCAGACCTGGATCGTCAGCGCGCGACCGCCCAGCGCCACGATGGCCAGCGAGGCGCCGAAGGACGCCCCTGCCGACACGCCCAAAAAGCCCGAATCAACAAGCGGATTGCGGAATATCATCTGGAAGCAGGTTCCTGAGGCAGACAGTACCATGCCCACGACGATGGCTCCGATGATCCGGGGGATGCGCAGGTTGAGCACCAGGCGCTGAGCCAGTGGGTTGTCGCGTAGTACCTGCAACGGCATCCAGTAGGGCCGTGGATAGCGTCCGATGAAGACAGACGCGATGATGACCCCCAGAACCAGGCAAGCCAGGAGCGCCAGGCGGTTGCGCGCCCGACGCTCCCCGGCGGTCAGAGTTAGCATCTATTCAACATCCATCAAGAGTACAGGGTAGATGTGTTCCTCGATCGCCGCCTCATCCATGCCGTACAATTCGCCAAAGTACGACCGCACCTCGGCATCCATATCGGTGTCGGAGAAAAGCTCGGGGTGGATTTTGGTGCTCAGCCACTGCATACCGAGAATCCAACGCGGTTCGGGCTGATCCCACCCAAAGATGTCTCTCGGGTAGCCATAAAAGGTACCGTTCTGCACGGCCGTCAGAGTCGACCAGTAGTTGGCATCGGCCTTGAGCTGATCGATGATTTCCTGAGGCTCCATGTTATGCGAGACGACCACAAAGATCATCTCCGGGTCCCATGCGGCGATCTGCTCGAAATTCGTTACCGTCCAGCCATCGGTTGGCGCCGCGGCGTCGAGCCAGACGGGATGCCCCCCGGCACGCTCGACAGAGATCGTCTGCATCCATCCTGCCGCGGGTACCTGTACGGCGATTTCGCTACCCCGATCGCTGTAGCTCACCAGCAATACATTCGGCTTATCCTCTTCTGCCAGGTCGGCGAGTTCAGCATCCAGCCGGTCGAGGCGAGTACGGTAATAGTCGGCGATCTCGGCGGCGCGGTCGGGATTACCCAACACGGTGCCGATGTTGGCCAGATCGTTAAAGAAGGCGTCCACCGTCTCGAGGTCGACATAAAGGACGGGGATATCCACTTCGGACAGCGCTGTAGCGATGCTATCCTCGATGACGCCCTTCATGATGACCAGATCGGGGGACATGGCGACGATCTGCTCGACGTTGGGATTCGCGTCGAGTATCGCGATATCGTTAAACGCCGGATCGACCACGGGCAGGAAATTGCTGGGGGTTGCGGCACGTGACTCTGATCCCACCAGGCGCTCGCGGCCCTCTTCGAACATATAGAGGACATGGAGCGACATATGGGGGCCGCGGCCGACCACGAGGATGCGCTGCGGCAGCGCCTCCAGCACCACCGTGCGGCCGGCGGCATCTATCAGCTCCAGCGGCTCATCCAGAGGGATGACCTCTCCTGCCGAGGCTTCATCCTCCGGCTCGGCGGGTTCAACCGGCTTTCCCTCGCGAATCTCGACCACGTCGCGCACCCAGGTATTTTTGGGCAACCCGGGCAGCAAGGCGTCGAGGGTTCCGGTGTCGGAGTAGCCCAGCACGGCGTCCTCGGTCAGGTCGGCAACAGTCACGTTGGCGGCATATCCATCGCTGGCCACCAGCGCGATATCGGTTGCGTCGACACCGGCTGCCTCCAGAACGGCCAGCAGACTGACACCGCTGGCGGTACGATCGCCTTCGGTTGCAGTGACCTGCTCCAGAGCCTCGAGCTCGGCTTGGGTGAACGGTTGTCCCAGGACAACCAGAACCGGCTCGGCTTCAGCCTCAGTCTCGGTCTCGGCCTCAGCCTCCGGGACGGAAGTGGGTTCCTCGGAGACGGGCACCTCCGTGGGCTCGGTAACGGCGGGCTCGGCGGTGGGCTCTGTGGGTGTTTCGGCAGGCGCAGCCGTCTGGCAAGCCGTGACCGCCACGAGCAAGAGGACCAGAATGATGGGGAGTAAACGGATGGGACGGGTGATCACGCTCTAGCTCCTTTCGATGACGATGATGCGAGCTAATGGTAGGAAAGGAGTCGAGCGATACCCCGGGCAATACCCGCAAAGCGGTTGCTGCACCTGGATATGTACCACCTCTCCTTTCCAAACACGGGAGGTGCAGGCGTTTCCCCCTGCGCCCTCGGAGTATATCCTCAGCGATATACTCACCGGCGGTCGGCCATGCCGGGCGGTTTAGGCCGATCCGCTCGAAAAGGTGATTTTATAGGATTGTGATCCACATTATATGATGCAGGGTGCAGCTTGTCAAACGTCGACGAGGCCATGCTGCTTTTGAAGCAAAGGTATACTATACTCGACCCGTCGCAGACAATCTGATCGAGCCTGAAAGGATGCCCATGCCCACCGACAAGCTGCCCGTATGCCCTTCCGAGTGGACGGCCGTCTCCCCCTCCGCCCTGTTGGAGAGCATCCTCCTCTGCTATCACACGCCCTGTCGGGTGATCGTCACCGGACAGCGTGGAGCGGGCAAAAGCACCTGGTGTGATGAACTGCTGCGCCTGGCCGTGAGTCAGGGGTGGCAGGTGGCCGGCGTGTGGTCGCCGGCTGTGTTCGAAAAAGACGTCAAGGTCGGCATCGACATGGTGGGCCTGCCCGATGGGGAGCGGCGTCGTCTGGCCGTGTTGCGCAGAGACGGCGATACGAACCCTTTCGGTATGCGCTGGAGCTTTGACGATGAGACGATCGCCTGGGGCAACGCCGTTCTGGCGAATACGGACGCGCCGGATTTGCTGATGATCGATGAGCTAGGGCCCCTCGAATTCGAACACGGGCAGGGGCTGACGGAAGGGCTGCGCGCGGTCGACCGGCGCCGCTATCGGCTGGCGGTGATCGTCATTCGCCCGGAGCTCTTGGCTGAGGCGCTGCGGCGATGGCCGGATGCGCGTGTGGTGACTCCTCCGAATCGAGAGCGATGAGATCGCGCAGGGCTATTCCGTCGGAATGAGGGCGTTCAGCAGGTCGTCGCGCCAGCGACCGGCCTCGCGATCATAGACGCCAAATCCGGCGCCAAACTCCCAGTATGCCCAGGCGATGCCCCGCGCCTCGGCCTCTCGGACGACAAAAGATGTCCACCGTACCCGCGACCTCTGATCGGCCTTGCTGTAAGCGCCAAACTCGCCCATCCATACGGGCAGACCGTGTTCACGTCCCCATGCCGCCGCCGCGTCCATGTGGCGACGTACCGCCTCTTTCTCTCGTTTGGTTCCGCGCCATTTGGTGCCCAACCAGCGGCTGCTGCCGTTCACCCATTCGGTGCCCTGGTGGGTGAACTGGAACGGCTCGTAGTAGTGAAAGGTCATGATGAGGTGCTCATCCTCGGGCACGCTCAGCGAATTCAGGCCGCGCAATCCCCCCCACTCGGCGGTGCCGATGACCACCGTACGCTCCGGATTGCTCTCCCGGATGACGGCCAGCGCCTCGCGCAGATATTCGTTCCACAGGCTCGGGGTAAGGTAGCCGTTGGGCTCGTTGAGGATTTCGAAATAGAGGGTCGGTGGATGGTGGCGATAATGCTCGGCGATCTGTCGCCACATGGCTAAAAAGCGCTCGCGGTGCGCATCGGGCCGGGCCATCAGCGCCTCGTAGTGGTGCATATTGATGACGGCGATCAGCCCGCGAGAGAGGGCCTGCTCGACGGCCCAGTCCACGCGGTCGAAAAAGGCCGGCTCGATGGTGTAGGGAGGCTGCGAATCGGCGTGGGAAGACCAGCGGATGGGGATGCGCACCGTGTCGAACCCCGCATTGCGGATCAACTCGAAATACTCTTCCTGCAGCACCATATCCCATTCGCCCTCCCAGGATGCTTCGAGGGCGTTGCCGAGGTTGATCCCCCGACCCGGAGGCGGCAGGGCGGCGGGAGACGGCGATGGGGCGACGCTTTCTGCAGAGCGGACACAGGCAGTGAGGATGACGATGGATAGTAGAACGACTGCCGACATATGGGTGTGACGATGCATGGCGACCCTCCGGGTATCTGACTCGGGCCGGTGTATGCGCCTGACGCCATCGGTTGTGCACGCCGATATGATAGCGTTATATGAGCGAAAAATCCACCGGCAGTCTCCTCTGCGGTGGCCGTTCTATACTGCCTCGACACGATGGATGTGCTATAATGCGTTTAATGCATGGGGTATCGGCCTGGGCGGCGGCATCAGATAAGGATGAAAGTGGTGATCGATTCCACCTTTTATACATTGCGCAGCGATCTGAGGATATTGCGCGACACACTGCCGGCGCTGAGCGCCGAGGTGGGCGAGCAGGGCCTACCGGAATGGCGCGAGCGGCTCGAGCGACACGTCCTGCCGGCCATCGATTTCGATCTGCCGGTGTTGCTGGTGGCGGTGTGTGGTGGGGGCAGCACGGGAAAATCGACCCTCGTGAATATGCTGGCCGATGCCGGGCTGGCCCGTGTGGGCTTTCGGGCGGGCCTGACGCGCCGGGTGCTGCTGGCCGGCCATCCCGACGTGCTCTCGGGGCCGCAGGTGGCCGAGGCGCTGCTTCATCGCCTGCCCGATCGACCGGTGCCCTGGCGCACCCCCGACGACGCCTCCGAGCCGGGGCCACCCCTCTATGCGCAGACGGCGCGGCTGCCGCGCAATCTGCTCCTCATCGATACACCCGATTTTGATACCGGCCGTGAGGGGCGGATGATCAACCGCGAACTCGCCGAGCCGGTATTGCGCACCGCCGAAGTCCTCATCTATGTCTTTACCAACGTCGTCTACAACAATCTGTCCAACACCCGCTTTATGGCCGAGGTGGTGGGGGGCATCGGCGGCCGCCCCACGATCCTTGTGTATCGCATCTCGCGGGTGGCCGATGATGCCGAGGTGGAGGCGCATTGCCTGACGGTGGCGCGTCACCTGTACGCCGGGGACGATTCGGGGCCGGGAGGCTTTCCGCGTCAGGTGATCGGTGTGTATCGCATGCACGAATCGGATGCTGTGGCCCGTGGCGAAGCGCTGCCCCGGCTCATCCCCATCTCGTCGGTGACGCAGGGGCGAGATGTGATGAGCCTGCTGGCGGACCTGGATGTGGCCGAGATCAAGCGGCACGTGTTCGCCGCCGATCTGGCCCGCATCGGCCAGGAGGCGCGGGTCGATATGGCGGCGTCGCGGAGGGCAGCCCGTCGGGCCGCCCTGTACGAGCGCGGGCTGGATCACGTCATGGCCGAGCAGGCCCTAGAGGCGTTGCAGGCCTTTCCTGCGGGAGAGGCCGTCGAGCTGGCGACGCGCCTCTTCCTGGAGACCAGCCCCGGACTGGTCAAGCTGTTGCGCGGCACGGGTCGGGTGGTGAGCGCGCCGCTACGGGGCGCGCTGGCGCTGGGGCGGCGCCTTGTGGGCGCGACCAACGGACAGGATGAGCGCCCGCCTGTGGA
>JBMNOI010000041.1:0-28902 GCA_050942995.1 Anaerolineae bacterium | reverse complement strand
CGAGGGGTAGTCCAGCCCGGCAGACACCGAATAGGTATCGATAATCTGCCCGTGC
The DNA here is from genome assembly GCA_050942995.1 of Anaerolineae bacterium. Taxonomy (GTDB): domain Bacteria; phylum Chloroflexota; class Anaerolineae; order UBA1429; family UBA1429; genus JBMNOI01. Next base: position 28,847 of record JBMNOI010000041.1, on the reverse strand, counting down.
TCATCCTGCAACACATAGGTCTTGACCCCGTGTAACACGCCGACGCGCCCGCGTAACGCATCGGCGAAACGAGCCGCGTGGCGGCCGGTCTCGACTCCTTCGCCTCCGGCCTCTACGCCCACCATCTGCACGTCATCGTTCAAAAAGGCATGGAACAGACCGATGGCGTTCGAGCCCCCGCCCACACAGGCCACTAAGGTGTCGGGTAGCCGCCCGGCCTGATCCATAATCTGTTCCCTGGCCTCACGACCGATGACGCTCTGCAGATCGCGCACCATGAGAGGATAAGGGTGCGGCCCCAGCGCCGAGCCCAGCAGATAGTAGCTGTCGGCCACGGTGGTCGCCCAATCGCGCAGCGCCTCGTTCACCGCATCTTTGAGGGTACGGCTGCCGGTATCCACACAGCGCACCTCAGCGCCCAGCAACCGCATGCGCAGCACATTGGGTGCCTGTCGGGCCATATCGTCGGCGCCCATATACACCACACAATCCAGTCCCAGCAGCGCCGCGGCCGTCGCCGAAGCCACGCCATGTTGCCCGGCCCCGGTTTCGGCGATGAGCCGCCGCTTGCCCATGCGACGGGCCAGCAGCGCCTGCCCCAGGGCGTTGTTGATCTTGTGCGCGCCGGTATGGGCCAGATCCTCGCGCTTGAGCCAGATCCTCGCGCCGCCCAGGGCATCGGAGAGGCGGCCGGCATACGTCAGCGGCGTGGGACGCCCCACATAGTCGCGCAGCAGATCGGCCAGCTCACGCCGGTATACCGGATCGATCCGCGCCTCGGCATAGGCCTCGGTCAATTCGGCAAGTGGCGCCATCAGCGTCTCGGGCACATATCGCCCGCCATAGGCGCCGAAATAGCCTCGCCCGTCAGGGTCGGCGCCCGGTGTATAGATGTCTCCCATTACGTATCTCCTCGTCTGTTCTCTATCGTTCTCACCTTCTCGATGAATGCCTGCACCCGCGAGGGATCTTTACGCCCCGGGGCGCTCTCGACGCCGGAAGAAACATCCACACCCCACGGCGCCGCCTGAGCGACCGCTTCGGCCACATTATCCGGCGTCAATCCACCGGCAACGATCAGCCGCTCCGGGCGTTCCGCCGTGGGCAGATCTCTCAGCAGAGCCCAGCGCCAGCTCTTGCCGGTGCCACCCTCCCGGGCCCCGTCGTCGGTATCCAGCAGATAGGCCCAGGCATCGTATCGCGCCAGATCGTCGCGGGGCACCTTTTTCGCGACTCGCCGCGCCACAATGACGTCATACCCCGCGTCACTTACTCTGCGAGCCTCATCCGGCGTCTTGCAGCCGTGCAACTGGGCAACGTCCAGCGCACAATGATCCATTATGCCCATAACTCGATCCGGCGACTCACCTGCGAATACACCGACGTATAACGCCGTGCATCCCTCCATCCGCAACTGCCGTACGATCTCCCCCACCGCCTCGGGCAGGATGTAGCGTGGGCTGGCCGGCGCCAGGATAAACCCCAACAGGTCGGCGCCACAACGCCAGGCCCACCGCGCATCCTCCACCGTGGTGAGGCCACAGATCTTGACGCAGATCATCGCCCCGCCTCCACCATGGCCCGCAATGCGGCGGCCGGATCATCCGCCGTCACCAGCGCCTCGCCCACCAGCGCGGCGTCGACGGCCATACGCCCGAGTTCGGCCACATCCTCCGGCCCGCGAATCCCGCTCTCGGATACGACGATGACACCGCCGGACACGCAGGTGCGCAGCTCCCTGGTGGTGTTCAAATCCACACGGAAATCGCGCAGATTGCGATTGTTGATGCCGACCACCCCGGCGCCCAGTGCCAGCACGCGCTGCAACTCCTCTCGATCGTGCACCTCGACCAGTGGGGTCAGGCCCAGCGAAACGGCCTCATCCATGAGCCGCGCCAGCATACGGTCATCCAGCACGGCGGCGATGAGCAACACGGCATCGGCGCCCCAGGCGCGCGCCTCCAGCAGCTGGTAGGGGGCGATGATAAAATCCTTGCGAAGCACCGGCCGCCGCAAACCCGCCGAGTCCAGTGCGCGTCGCGCGGCTATCAGGTCATCGGCGCTCCCCCGAAAATAGTGCGGCTCGGTGAGCACCGAAATGGCGGCCGCGCCTGCCCCGGCGTAGGTCACCGCCAGCTCTGACGAATTCAGTCCCGTGTTCAGTGCCCCTCGTGAGGGCGACGCCCGCTTACATTCGGCGATGAGCGAGACCCCAGGCCGTCCCAGCGCCCCGACCAGATCGACCGTTGCGGGCATGGTGGCGATCCGCTCACGCAGCGCATCGGCCGGCGCCTGAGCCATTCGGACGGCGAGATCGGCGCGGGTCCGGGCGACGATGGCGTCCAGGATCATGATGCCGCCCCCTGAGTATAGGCGACCAGATCCTCCAGCACGCGCAACGCAGCGCCGCTATCGATGGATTGAGACGCCATGGCCAGGCCGGTATGCGCATCGTCGGCCACCCCCGCCGCCACCAACGCCATGCCGGCGTTGAGGATGACGACATCGCGCGGTGGCCCCGAGACGCCGGACAGCACCTGCCTGACGATGCGGGCGTTCTCATCGGCGTCTCCCCCGCGAATACGAGAGGCATCGGCCCGGGGCAGGCCATACTCGGTGGCATCCAGCTCGATGAGTGACACGCGCCCATCACGCAGCGAGGCTACGGTATTGGAGCCCGCGGTGGTCAGTTCATCCAGTCCGTCGGCACTGCTCACCACATAGGCCGCATCGGTGCCCACATCGTGCAATACCCGGGCCAGCGTCTCCACCAGATCGGGGGAGTAGACGCCCACCACCTGCACCGAAGCGCCGGCGGGATTGGTCAGCGGCCCCAGGATGTTGAACACCGTACGTACGCCCATCTCGCGCCGTGGGCCGATGGCATGTTTCATCGCCGGATGCAGCGTCGGAGCGAAAAGAAAGCCCAGACCCACCTGATCGATACAGTGCCCCACGGCGTCGGGCGTCAGTTCCAGTTTGACCCCCAGGGCCTGCAACACGTCGGCGCTGCCACATCGGCTGGATACCGAGCGATTGCCATGTTTGGCCACGGCCACACCGGCGCCGGCCACCACAAAAGCGGCCGTGGTCGAGATATTAAAGCTCTGCGCGCCGTCGCCGCCGGTGCCGCAGGTATCCACCAGCGGCCGGCGCGTGGAACGCACCGGCGTCACATGTCGGCGCATGGCGCGCACAAACCCACCGATCTCGTCCACCGTCGCGTCCTTGGCCCGAAGCGCCGCCAGGTAGGCGCCGATCTGTGCCGGCGTGGCTTTTCCCTCCATGATGAGCTCCATCACCGCCTCGGCCTCCGGAGCCGAGAGATGCTCACCGTCCAGTGTCCGCGCGATGGCGAGGGGCATCTCGATCGCGGGCAGATCGCCCTCCGCCGCCCCCTGCAACGGCATCTCTTCGATATCGGCAACACTCATCTGCAAAAAGTTGGACAACAGTCGCTTGCCATGCCTTGTCAAAATCGATTCGGGATGAAACTGCACCCCATAGGTCGGCGCCGCGCGATGGCGCATGGCCATGATCTCACCTTCTACGGTACGCGCCAGCACCTCCAGCGTGTCGGGTAGCGGCTCTTGCACGATCAACGAGTGATAGCGCGTCGCATCAAAGGTCGTCGGGATGCCGCTGAACAACCGCCCTCCGCGATGGCGAATGGACGATATCTTGCCGTGCATCAGCCGTGGCGCCCGACCCACCCGGGCTCCGAAAGCATGGCCGATGCATTGGTGGCCCAGACACACCCCCAGAATGGGTGTGCGCCCGTGAAAATGGCGGATGACGTCGTTGGATATACCGGCGCTGCGCTCGGGCGTGCCCGGCCCCGGCGAGATCACGATGTGTGACGGCTGCATGCTGCGCAGTTCGCCCATCGAGATACGGTCGTTGCGAAATACCCAGGGATCGGCGCCCAGCTCGCCCAGATATTGCGCCAGGTTGTAGGTGAACGAATCATAGTTATCGATCACGACGATCATCTCTCGATCCCCCTTATATCTCGCCCCGTTCGGCCAATAACACGGCCTGCGAGAGTGCCCTCAGCTTGTTGTTCGATTCTTCATACTCGCGTTGCGGGTCGGAATCGGCCACAATGCCGGCGCCGGCCTGCAGGTATACTCGATCACCCTGCATGACGATGGTGCGGATGGTGATACAGGTATCCATGTTGCCCGAGTAGCCGAAATAGCCCACCGCGCCGGCATAAGGCCCGCGCCCCTCCGGCTCTAATTCATCGATGATCTCCATGGCCCGTATCTTGGGCGCCCCCGACACGGTACCCGCCGGGAAACAGGCCCGCAGCACATCGTAGGCGTCGCGGTTGGGCACCAGCTCGCCACGCACCTCCGAGACGATGTGCATCACATGAGAGTAGCGCTCCACCTCCATGATGGTGGGCGTATGCACGCTGCCATAGCGGCATACACGGCCCACATCGTTACGCGCCAGATCCACCAGCATCACATGCTCGGCCCGCTCCTTGGGATCGGCCAGCAACTCGCGCTCCAGCGCCTCATCCTGTCGGGCATCGGCCGCCCGGGGACGGGTGCCGGCCAGCGGGCGCGTCTCGACCACACCACCGTCCAGCCGCACCAGAACTTCGGGCGACGAGCCGATGAGACGCAGTCCATCGGGCAGCTCGATATAGAACATGTAAGGCGAAGGATTGATCCGACGCAGCGCCCGATAGATGTTGAAGGGAGAGGCCGTGGTTCGGCGGTGCACACGCCGTGATAGCACCACCTGAAAGATGTCGCCCGCAGCGATATACTCCTTAGCTGCGCGCACGGCATCCTCATAGGCGTCCCGAGTGAACGCCGACTCGAACTCGGTTACGACATCGCCGTCGACCGGCTCATCGGGCGCGACAAAGTGGGTGGGGACAGGCCGGCGCAGCCGGGCCACCATCTCGTCCAGCGCCGCCCCGGCTTCATCCAGAGACGAGGCATCCCCCTCACGGGCATGGGCGATGGCCAGCAGCCGATGCTTGACGTGATCGTACAACACCACCCGATCGCAAAGCATAAAGGCCGCATCGGGCAGGCGCAGCGTGTCGGGAGCTCTATCCGGCAAGCGCTCGAAGGAGCACACCAGATCGTAGCCCATATACCCCACCGCGCCGCCGGTAAAGCGGGGCAGGTCACCGGCCACCACCTCGCCATAGCGTCCCATCTGGTCACGCAACACATCCAGCACATCGCCCTGCTCGGGCACAACCTCTCGCCAGCGCCCCTCCTCTTCGATCACCACCCGATCGCGCCAGGAGCGCAAGATGGCTTTGGGCTGAGCGCCGATCATGGAGTAGCGAGCCACCCGCTCGCCCCCCTCGACGCTCTCCAGCAGAAAAGAGGGACCCAGCCCGCGCATCTTGAGATATACCGAGATGGGCGTCTCGATATCGGCGGCGAACTCTCGCACCACCGGCACCAGCCGCTCGCCCGTCGTCAACCTGACCTCACTCATCACCATGTCGCCATCCTCCATCGCCCGCTCCATTCGCCCTGCTTGTCATCCGTGAACGAAAAAAGCCTCTCGCCTCGCTGCGCGCCGATCCATCGTGGATCGATGTACAGCGGGACGAGAGGCCTGCATAGATCCTCCCGCGGTGCCACCCGCATTAGGCGGTCCCGAAAAGAAAACCCGTCCGGAGACGGGTTCACCTTTCAGCGCCAACCTCTCTCGACAGATACGGGGTGCTTTCGACAACGGCGAACAACACCCGATATCCCGCGCTCATTTAACGGCAGCGTTCCCGGTGCGGACTACTGAGGGCGTTCGCCCCGTTCGGCGCACGGCTCCCGGGCCCATTCGGTCACGCCGTCGGTATCGGGCTCTCACCTGTCCCCGACTCTCTGAGCCTCGCCACGCGACTTACTATTCCCGATCACAGCCTTTGCATTTTCGGTTGCGGCCATTCTAGCATATAGAAGCCGGTGTGTCAATGATGTTCAATTCCGATTTTGCTTACCGAAGGTTTCAATTGAGCGTGTTTCGAGCAACGAAAGGCACGTAAATCCGATGTTGCACAAACCTGATCGCATCAAACCCCACTTTGGTAGCCTGATCTTCATATGTCAAATCTTCCAACCGGACCCAGTGGCCTGTCCCTGCAGCGAATTCGAACGATCCTAGATATATCCACTCGTTATAATAGGCCGCCTGTGATCTCCAAGAGACAGATATGCCACTGGTATGGTGTATGCGATAGCCTGCATTACCTGTCGTAGCATTTACCGAGGGGATATGAGCGTAAACAGCATAGGGACCGGAATGTCTCAGGCCGGGATTCCAATATCCCCAGTATTGAACGCTGCTCTGACGATTAGGCACGTAGAACATGCTGTAACTATACCCTGTACAGTGAGTATTTCCGCCGCCAAAGTTTGTCTGGAATCTACCGGTGTTCTCATCGACGACTACATGACCACACTGACCATCTGTCCAGAGACAGGTTGCAGCTCTTCCCATCGAATAGTATAACGGATCGATCCCCGAGCCGGCCCGGCCAAAGGGGTCGGTGGGTTGGCCGTTATATCGAACTTCGAAGTGGAGATGCGGGCCTGAAGATTGGCCAGTATTCCCACTGGTAGCGATCTTTTGTCCTCGAGTTACCTGCATCCCCACCACAATGCCCGGCTCATAAGCTGACAGATGGGCGTACCATGTTTCCCAGCCATTACCATGGCTTATTTTTACTGTTTCGCCATAACCTCCTATATATTCTCTCTGGATGATTACCCCACCTGCCGCAGCGAAAACGGGAACATACGCGACGGAATAGTCGATGCCCGGGTGCCCATCGTAGCAGTAGGGCCGGCACGAAGAGCCACAATCCGGAGTCATCTCGCCATTATATACGATCATGCTGCCATCTTTGCTATAGTCAGGACGTTGATGATCCACATAGGAGGTGATGCGCGGATCCCCCCCAATGGGTGGCGCAGACCGATTCTGGCCTCGGCCTGGACCACCGACTCATCCGCCCCAAAAAGGATAAAGGCTAATGCGAAGAGCACGCTCAGGTATGGACGGCATCTGTTGGTCATCGCCCTTTACTCCTTCATATCCCGGCGTGGCAGCCAAACGGCCAGGGGCGGGAGCCTGTCCTCCGCCACAAGGCGGGCGACCTCTCCGTCAGGCGAGCGGCGCTGCACGCTGCCATCCCGCCCGACCACGACCAGATCGTACTCTACGCGTGCCTCGTCCAGCGCCACGGCCGACACCTCCTCCCCGTCGGGCGCCAGCGTGAGGAGCAGCGGCGTTTGCCCCTCGGACAGATCCATCGGCTGCACATCGCCCGTCGCGGGTGTGTAGACCATCAGGCGCGTGTCAAGATTCGCATAGCCCTCTACACCTGACACATCACCCAACATCGGGGAGATAAAGTAGAGGCGCTCGCCCGTGATATCCCATAGCGGATGAAAGGAGGCGTGGAAATAACGTGATGTGACCATAGTGCCGATAGGCCGCGCATCACTGCCATCGGGTCGGATCAGCCACATCTCACCGTCATCAAAAAGGCGCACCCTGGGATAATCAAATACAGAAAAAGCGATCCACTCACCATCCGGTGACCAGCGCACGTGCCGGATGTGTCACCCCTCCACCTGGTACAGCAGCCTCTCGTCCGTTCCGTCGGCTCGAGTGAGCAACAACCGGCTAATATCGGTGGCGGGATCCTTGTATGCGTAGGCAAACTCGTCGCCATCCGGGGAATACGAGGCGCTCTGTACCAGCATCACATTTCGACGCATGGCGACACATTCGCCCGTCTCTAGATCGATCCTCCATAGCGTCTCGGCCCATTCAGGGCCGTCGAAACCATACACCAGTACACTGTGGCCATCGGGAGACCAGGTTAAGAACTCGATCTGTAGACTCGAATGACGATTGTGCAACAGAGGATCCATACGCCCCGAGTCAACATCGAGATCGATACAAAGAGGCCCAGGCCATACGACCAACTCACCGCCACTCTCCGTCCGTCGGGCGACGGCCATAATCCTCTGATCATCGATTGGGCATACCCCTGAGTAAGCCAGGCTGCCGGGGCCGCGACGGCATACCGGGGTCCCACCGCCTCGCCACGCGCATCGAATTGCTGGAGATAGAGCACCGGCATCCCGTTCTCCGTCACGCCATAGAGCAGCGTGTCCAGTTCGGCACGCAAAGGGGGCAGTGGCGTCGCCGTCGGCGGGCCGGCCGTGGGGGAGGGAGATGGCGTTCGCGACAGAAACTCACGGGCAATCGCAACTGCCGTCATATCATCAGGTCCCAGGGTAAAGGTCATCGAAGGCAGCGGCGTCGGCTCATCCACTCTCTCCGGGTCCGGCGCCGGATAGGCGTCTAGTGGCGTGGGGGTCGGGGTAGCCGTCGATGTATCCGGATGGGGATATGCCGCCAGCCGGTCCTCCGGCTCCCTCTCCCGACCGACACGCCCCATCGCCGAAGTAATCAGCATGTAAAAGAAAAAAAACGGATATTAGAGACATAATGACAATTACAAACGAATAGCGCCTTGGCATGGTATGTCTCCTTTGAAGAAATGCTTGCTAACTGTTTTAATAACATGCTTTTGTATGATATTATTGAATTAAAGTCAATATATTTGCATCTAAATTAATGGGAATGATCTAGGGTAATTTAGCATCATTATGCAGATCGTGTTATAGTAAAATTGGTTATATATTGTGAAAATTATTTATTTACATAAAAAATAACAAAAATACTCGAATCAATAAAGCGCGACATCCTCGCTGTAGATATTCGCAAGGATGACGCGCTTCTATCGCCCCGGCGGCGGGTAACAAGCCCCCTTGCTGCGTGAAGGGGAAACGCCGTCCCAACAATGATCGATGATGCACGGTATGCCCGCCTGCAAGGCAGAGCGGGAAGGTATCGCTCACCTACAGGGCACGATCACCCGGCGTCCGCTCCCTGCTGCGCCGCAACAACGCCAGCGCCACAGCGATGATGCCTCCGAGCAACGCTACCAGGCCGAGGGTATTGGTGAGTATGGCCAGGGGTGAGGAGGGCGCGAGAATCAGGAGAATACCCAGCGCCAGGCTCAACACGCCGAGTACGCCCAGAATGGCCTGCTTCCGATTGTACGCCCGATACAGAGACCATAATCCCTCCACCATGCCATAGACGCCGATCAGCACCAGAATCACCGTCGGCAGAGCAATGGCGCTCCATAGCGGATAGATCACAGCGGCCAATCCGACGATGATGCCCAGGCCGCCTATCACCAGCCGTTGCGTGGAGCGGGTTTCGCCACCGGCTCCGCCCACTGCGCGCAATACACCGACGATCAACCAGTACCAGCCCAGGATCTGCAGCAGAACCACGCTGGAGAGCGCGGTCGTGAGCAAAACGATCGCTCCGATGATGATGGCCGCTATTCCCTGGATGAGCAGCGCCCACCAGGTATCCAACATCCGACGGCTTCCATCTGTTCTCGAGCCTGCCATTAGAACCTCCCCTGATATCGCCCGCTTGAGGGCGCTTCCACAGCCCCATTTTCCGGCCCTGCCGGGGGCATGATCAGTGCAGGTACGGACGGTAAAGAGCCCTTTCCCCGTAAATGCCGGAGTGGTGATCGAGAGCCGATGCGCGGTGACGGCGCCTGCTCCGCCCCGTTGATTTCGGGAGAGCAGATGTCGGGTCTGGCGCGAGGAAAGGGAGAAATGCAAAGGCGGCCGGCGTCGAGGGTCCGATCGGTGCAAGGCATTCGCTCATGCCCATCGTTGAGGATATATCGGATAATCACCGGAATAGTACGCCGGTGCCAAAAGCGCGTCAAGCGTGCGTAATCGAACCCGACAATCCAAGAGTTGACACGCCACCGCTCTCGCATATCATAAGGACAACGTTTCGCCTGTGGGCGGCGCCGCATCTCCTGTCCGCGGTGTCGCAAGGGCGCGACCTCATACCGGTCACGATGTCGTGACCACACCTGATCGTGCCGGCAGGCTGCTGGAGGCTCCTCTCGGGGGAGAGGTTCCTTGTGATAGTGGCATTCGGGAACCGGAGCACGGATCGTTCTCGGCAATGGCCCGCCACCAGAACACCACTATCTGGAGAGGAACTCATGCGTCGCCTTTCAAGCAGCCTGTACCTCTTGCTCGTCCTGTCTATCCTGCTGGCCGTCTCCGGCTGTCAGGGTTCACCTCAATCCTCCGCCCAAACCGGAGAAGAGTCCACTGCCGAACTGGGCACCCCTTATACCATCGGCTTTCTCACGGCCGCATCGGGCCCGGCGTCGTCGCTGGGAGAGCCCGAACGCGATGTCGCCGTGATGATTCAGGAGCAACTCAACGCCCAGGGTGGCATCATCGGCCCCGACGGGATTCGTCACCCCGTCAATATCCTCATCTATGATACCGAGAGCGATGGGGATATCGCAATCACCCTGGCACGCAAGCTCATCAACGACGATCGGGCCGTCGCCATTGTGGGCACCACCAGCAGCCCCAACAGTATGGCGATCATTCCCCTGGTGCAAGAGGCCGGAGTTGCCAACATCTCCATGGCCTCCTCCGGCGCCATCGTCCACCCGATTGCCGAGCGTCACTGGGTGTTCAAGGTGGCCCAGAGCAACGAGCACACCTCTCCCTGGCAGGTACGGTATGCCAAGGCGTTAGGCATCACCCGCATCGCCAATCTCTATGTGGATAACTCATACGGTGAGGATGGCGCCGAGGCCATCCGGGAGACGGCTCGAGCCGAGGGCATCGAGATCGTCCTGGAGGACACCTTTGACGCCACCGCCACCGACATGACCGCTCAGATCATCAAGATCAAAGCCAGCGATGCCGAAGCGGTGCTCGTGACCGCCATCCCCCCTGCGGCGGCCATCTTTACCAAGCAGTATCGCGAGCTGGGTGTGGATCTGCCTCTCATCCACAATTCGGGTGTGGCTATGAAGACCTTTATCGATCTGGCCGGCGCCTCGAACGTCGAGGGGGTGGTGTTCCCCATGGGCAAGCTGGTAGCCGCCGATCACCTAGATGACGATGATCCGCAAAAAGAGGTGCTGGAGCGCTTTGTTCACGATTATGTCGAGAGCAGCGGAAAGCCGCCCTGCACCTTTGCCGGTCACGCCTGGGATGCACTGCATATCATCCTGAACGTGCTGGAGACGTTGCCCGAGGGCCTGAACCTCGAGGAGCAACGAATCGCCGTGCGCGACGGCATCGAGAATACCCGCGGCTTTGTGGGAGTAGACGGCACATTCAACTTTTCTGCCGAGGATCATGTGGGCCTGAGCACCGATGATGTCGTGCTGGCCCGCATCGAGAACGGCGAGTGGGTCTACTTCCCGCCGGAGAGCTGGTCTGCCGGCCAGTAGAGACCATCGAGGAATCCGACAAGATAACGAGCATCATCAATAAAGCGACGGCGTAACCTGTCCATGCCACAATATGGTTTGAGCGATTATCTACAACTCGTCGTGTCGGGCCTCAGTACGGGCAGCATCTATGTGCTGATCGCACTGGGACTCATCACCATCTATAACATCACCGGCGTCATCAATCTGGCGCAGGGCGAGTTCGTCATGCTGGGCGCCATGCTGACCATCGTCCTGGTCAAGGCCGGGCTGCCGTTGGGCGTCGCGGCGTTTATCGCCGTCTTGCTGGTGATGGGTATCGGCGCCGTCATACAGTGCAGCACCATCCATCCGGCGCGGCGTGCCCCCGATGTGGCGCTGATCATCATCACCATCGGGACGGCCATCGCCGTGCGCGGCCTGGCCCTGCTGGTGTGGGGCACCGCATCCTACGCCCTGCCCGAGTTTTCGCCCGGCGCCCCCCTCTCGCTATGGGGGGCCGTCCTCAGCCGCCAGCGGATCTGGATTATGGGCGCCGCCGCTCTGGTGCTGGTGCTTCTCTACCTATTTTTCGAGCATACCCTGCTGGGCAAGTCGGTGCGCGCCTGCTCCATCAACCGCCGGGCCGCCCGTCTGGCGGGCATCAACGTCGAGACCATATCCTTGCTGGCCTATTCCATGGGCGCCGGACTCTCGGCGGTGGCCGGCATCGTCATCGCCCCCCTCACCCTGGTCACCTACGACATGGGCGTCGCCCTGGGGCTGAAAGGGTTCGTCGTCGCCATCATGGGCGGATTGGTCAGCGCCCCGGCCGCCGTGGTGGGTGGATTGCTCCTGGGACTGCTGGAAGCCTTTGCCGCCAGCATCTTTGCCTCGGGCATCAAAGATGCCATCGCCTATATCGTGCTATTCATCGTGCTGCTGGTACGCACCATCCCGCTGGCGGACAGGCTCCGCAGGAGGCGCGTATGAGCGCCCCATTGCTTCGTACCCCCGGTTCGTGGCGTCGCAATCTGGCCGGCGTGCTGATCCTGGCCGTTCCACTGGCGCTTTTGCCGCTGGTCTTCTCCAGCCCGTACGCGCTGAGTAACCTGATCCTCATCGGCATCAACACGATGATCGTCATCGGCCTGTGCCTGCTCATGGGCTATGCCGGGCAGATCTCCCTGGGCCAGGCCGCCTTTTTCGGAATGGGAGCCTACGGCTCGGCGGTGCTCACCACGCGCTACGGCTGGTCTCCCTGGCTGGCCATGCCCCTGACGGCGGCCGGCACGGGTCTCATCGCCTATTCCATCGGCATGCCTATCTTTCGGTTACGCGGCCACTATCTGGTTATGGGCACCCTCGCATTCGGCGTCATCGTCCATATCGTCCTCACCCAGTGGCGAGAAGTCACCGGCGGCCCCTCCGGCCTGCCGGGCATTCCGAGGCTGGCTTTGGGAAGTCTCGTTCTGCGCACCGACCTCTCCTACTATTATCTGGTATGGGGCGTTTGCCTGCTCTCCTTGCTCATCGCCCTGAATCTGGTGGAATCGCGCTTTGGCCGGGCACTGCGTGCCATTCGCGATAGCCAAGTCGCCGCCGAGAGCCTGGGGATCGAGGTGGGCCGCTACAAACTGCAAACGCTGGCGATCAGCGCCGTGTACGCCAGCGTCGCCGGAAGCCTCTATGCACATTATGTCACCTTTATCAGCCCCGGCGCCGCCGATATGGGGTCATCCATCCGGCTGGTGCTTATGGCGGCGGTCGGCGGCATGGCCAGCATCTGGGGCGCGCCCTTTGGTACGGCGGCCGTCATCCTGCTCACCCTGGCGTTACGTGAAGTCATGCCGCTATTCACCAGGCATGGTGGGGGCGAACATCAGATCATCGCCTACGGCCTGTTGCTGGTCGGTATCATGATCTTTTTGCCACGCGGTCTGGCGCCTGCGTTGACGCAGTGGTGGCGACGGATCGGCCTCGCCGAACGGCTGCAGACCGGGCTGCGCACCATCGTACGGCGCCGCTAGGAGGAGCGTATGGAGATCGAACGCCCCACCATCCTCGAAATCGACCGCATCTCTCGCCACTTTGGCGGCGTTACTGCGCTGGACGGTGTTTCGCTCCGCGTGCGAGAGGGGCAAATCCTGGCCCTTATCGGCCCCAACGGCGCCGGCAAAACCACACTGTTGAACATAGTGGCCGGCACATTGCCCCCCACCGCCGGACAGGTTCGCTTTCGCGGCAAGCTCCTGAACGGCCGTCCCACCCACGAACGTGTGCGTCTGGGCATCTCGCGCACCTTTCAGCAGGCATTCGTCTTTCAGGAGATGACGGTGCTGGAGAACGTGATGGTGGGCTGTCACCCGCGCGGCCAGGCCGGCGTGCTCGATGCCGCCTTGCGCCTGCCCCGCGAGCGGCGCGAAGAGGAAGATGTATTGCTGGATGCCCTGCACTACCTCAATCTGGTGGGATTGGGTACCCGCGCCGAACAGGCGGCCGGCAGCCTGCCCTTTGGGCAGCAACGCCTGCTGGCCATCGCCCGCGCCCTGGCCTGTAACCCGACGGCGCTCCTGTTCGACGAGCCGGCCGCGGGCCTCAACCGCATGGAAAAGAACGATCTGATCGAGTTGATCCAGCGCATCCGGCAGATGGGGGTGACGGTCGTGCTGGTCGAGCACGACATGGAGGTGGTCATGCGTCTGGCCGATTGGGTGGTCGTGCTGGATCAGGGCCGCAGACTGGCCCAGGGACGCCCTGAGGAAATACGCCGCAACCGCGACGTCATCGCCGCATATCTGGGGACAGACGAGGAATAATGCTCGAAATCGACGCCGTCAGCGTACATTATGGCCACGTACAGGCCGTCCGAGAGGCATCACTCACGGTACAACCGGGCGAGATCGTCACTCTGTTGGGCGCAAACGGAGCCGGTAAAAGCAGTCTGCTCAATGCCATAGCCGGCCTTTATCCTTGCTCGCAGGGCGAAATCCGCTGGGACGGCGCGCCCATCCAGAATCAGCCCGCGCATCAGATCGCCCGGACCGGCATCGCTCTGGTGCCGGAGGGGCGACAGATCCTATCGCCCATGACGGTCCGCGACAATCTGCTGGTGGGTGATTTTATCCATCATCGCAGCCTGGCGGCGTTGATAGGTCCGCTGAACCGCCTGGCAGGCACGCCGGCCGTGCGCCGTCGCATGGAATATGTCTACAGCCTGTTTCCGCGGCTGCAAGAGCGCCGGCAACAGATAGCCGGTAGCCTGAGCGGTGGAGAGCAGCAGATGCTGGCCATCGGTCGGGCACTTATGACACAGCCCCGATTGCTGTTACTGGATGAGCCCTCGATCGGCCTGGCGCCCAATCTGGTGCGCGAGATCCTGCAGTTGCTCGTCACGCTGCGCGATCAGGGGCTCACCGTTCTGCTGATCGAGCAGGACGCCCATGCCGCCTTGCGGGTGGCCGATCGGGGATATGTCATCGAGACGGGCCGCATTGTGGCCGAGGGAAGCTCTCGCGAGCTGCTTTCTTCTGAGCGCATGCGGCGCGCCTACCTGGGCATGGCCTGAGCGCAACCGATCTATTGAATGTTCTGTGAGAGCGGTCATACAGCCCTCCACAAAACAAAATGATAGCAATTACGAAATTCCGGGAGGGGACAATGGTTTGGAATCGGCAGATGGAATGTGCGCCTCGTCACGAACTGGAGGCCATCCAGCTCGAACGCCTGCAAAAGCAGGTGGCGCGAGTTTACGAGGCCGTGCCCTTTTATCGTGAGGCGTTTCGCCAGGCGGGCATTACACCGCAGGATGTGCGCTCACTGGACGACATGGCCCACCTGCCCTTTACCCGTAAAAGCGACTTTCGCGACCAGTACCCCTTTGGACTACTGGCCGTTCCGACAGATGATGTAGTGCGTGTGCACGGCTCCAGCGGCACCACCGGCAAACCCACCGTCGTCGCCTATACGGCCAACGACATCGCCGTCTGGGCCGAAGTCATGGCGCGCACCTTGGGCTGTGGCGGCGTCACCCGGCGCGATGTAGTGCACAATGCCTACGGCTATGGCCTGTTCACCGGCGGGTTGGGCCTGCACTATGGCGCCGAACGCCTGGGCGCTATGGTTGTGCCCATGTCCGGCGGCAACACCTCGCGCCAGCTCATGCTCATGCAGGATTTCGGCGCCACAGCGCTCTGTTGCACCCCCTCTTATGCCATCTTTCTGGCCGAGGCCGCCCAGGAGATGGGCATTGACTGGAAAAATATGCATCTTCGCGTGGGCTTTTTCGGGGCAGAGCCCTGGTCCGACGGCATGCGCCAGGAGATCGAGGCGCGTATGGGCATCACCGCTCTGGATATCTATGGCCTGAGCGAGATCATCGGGCCGGGCGTATCGGCCGAATGCACCCACAAGTGTGGCCTGCACATCGCCGAGGATCACTTTTTGCCCGAGATCATCGATCCCGAGACGGGGAAGCCGTTGCCTTATGGCGAGGTCGGCGAGCTGACGTTCACCACCCTGACCAAAGAGGCTCTACCGGTCATCCGCTATCGCACCGGCGACATCGCCCGGCTCGATGTCGAACCTTGCGCCTGCGGGCGTACCAGCGTGCGCATGTCCAAGATCAGCGGTCGCACCGATGACATGATCATCGTGCGCGGCGTGAACGTGTTCCCCTCACAGATCGAGGAGGTATTGCTCAGGATCAGGGGCGTGCAACCGCACTATCTCATCATCGTCGATCGCGAGGACGGCGCCATGGATACCATCGAGATCTGGGTCGAGGTGTCAGAGGGCCTCTTTTCCGACGCGCTGGGCACGCTGGCCGATCTGCAGCGTCGCGCCGAACTCGAGATTCAGGAGACGTTGGGAATCTCGGCTCAAGTACGCCTGGTCGAGCCGCACCGCATCGAGCGCAGCACGGGTAAAGCCAGGCGGGTCCTCGACCGGCGTGATGTATATCGAGAACAGAATTCACAGTAAATACAAGCCTGCTTCGGAGCCGACATCGGCGGGCATCACGGATAAAAGGACAGACGGAGGAACATCAGCTATGATCTGGAACAGAGAGCGCGAAACCATGTCGAGATCCGACCTGGAGGCGCTGCAACTCGACCTGCTTCGGCGCCAGCTAGAGAGGGTATACGAGAACGTACCCTTTTACCGGCAGGCATTTCGTGCCCGCAATATTCGGCCGGCCGACATCCGCTCGCCGGACGACCTGGCCCACCTACCCTTTACGCGCAAAAGCGACTTTCACGACAACTATCCCTTCGGCCTGCTGGCCGTGCCTCGCAACAAACTTTCGCGCATCCATGCCTCCAGCGGAACCACCGGCAAGCCCACCGTCGTCGCCTATACTCGAGACGACCTGGATATATGGCGAGAGGTGTGCGCCCGCAATCTGGCGGCGGCGGGCATTACGAGCGATGACACCGTACAGATCGCCATGGGATACGGCCTGTTTACCGGCGGGTTGGGCTGGCACTATGGCAGCGAATTTCTGGGGGCTGCGGTAGTGCCCATGTCGACGGGAAACACCCGTCGCCAGATCATGCTCATTCAGGATTTTGAAACCACCGTGTTCTGTTGTACACCGTCCTATGCTATCTTTATGGACGAGCAGGCCGAAGAGATCGGCGTAGATCTGCGTCAGACCCACCTGCGCGTGGGCATCCACGGCGCCGAGCCCTGGTCCGAGGGGATGCGCCGCGAAATCCAGAACCGTCTGGGCGTCGAGTCTATCGACACTTACGGCATGAGCGAGATCATGGGCCCCGGCGTGGCCGGCGAGTGTACCTGTCATACCGGCCTGCATATCAACGAAGACCATTTTCTGGCCGAGATCATCCATCCCGAGACGGGGGAGCCGTTGCCGTATGGCGAGTACGGCGAACTGGTCGTCACCACGCTGACCAAAGAGGCGTTGCCGATCATCCGCTACCGCACCGGTGACATCACCCGGCTGGACCCGACGCCCTGCGCCTGTGGGCGCACCTTCATCCGGATGGAACGCGTCAGCGGTCGTACCGACGACATGCTCATCGTACGCGGCGTCAACGTATTCCCCTCACAGATTGAGACGGTGCTTTTGCAGGTAGAAGGCGTGCAGCCGCATTACCTCATCATCGTCGATCGCGAACGAGGCGCCATGGACGACCTCGAGATCTGGGTCGAGGTGTCGGAGGATATATTCTCCGATGATATCGGCCGCTTGCGCCGGCTCCAGCAAAAGGCCGAGTTCGAGATGGCCGAGATGCTGGGTATCCACACGCGCATTCGCCTGGTGGAGCCACACCGCATCGAGCGCAGCATGGGCAAATCCAGGCGAATCATCGACCGCCGCGAAGTGTACGATCACTGAGGCGAGAACGCTTAGCGCACCATGGTTCGCACCAGAAAACAACGGAGCAGATATCGAAAGGGGGCAAGATGATCAAGACCACGCAGGTATCGGCCTTTTTGGAGAATCGACCGGGTAGGCTGCTCTATCTGCTGAACGTGCTGGCCGATGCCCGTATCAATCTCATCGCGCACAATATCGTCGATGCGTCGGATTTCGGCATCGTGCACCTGCTGGTCGACGACCCGCAGCGCGCTCTGGAGGTCATGCGCGATGCCCGCATGACCTGCTCCAGCACGACCGTGCTCCAGGTGCTGGTGCCCGACGAGCCGGGGGCCTTTGTCGAGCGCGTGCTCAAGCCGCTGGCCGCTGCCGGGATAAACATCGAATACAGTTACGCCTACAGCGGCACCTGCTCCGGCGAAGCGCGCATCATCCTCAAGGTCGATGATGTCGAGCGGGGACAAGAGGTGCTGGCCGATCTCAAGAGCGCATAGCCCGGCGCCGGTACGAGAGATTGGGAGCCCGGGACTCTCCTTCGGGCGCCGTCTCGAACGGCGAGGGGCCACGCTGCATCAGCATGCCCAGGCGCGTGCGCGCCAGAACATAGAGGCCGTTCTGTCCCTGGGCATCGGCCAGAGTCGCAGCACGTTCAAAGTCATCTATCGCCTCCTCATAATGATCGGCTCCCTCATGAATGCTACCCCGCGTCAGATAGGCTTCGGCCGAATCGGGAGATAGCGCCACAGCCTGATCTGCGGCGGCCAGAGCCGGTTCGAGGAGGCCCACCATCTCGTAGGCGCGGGCCAGCAGAACGTAATAGGCCGCGTCATCCTCGGCGATCTCGCGGACGAGGCGCAGCGATTCCTGCGCCTCGGCAAATCGCCCCTGTACCTCATAGAGCACGCCCATTCTTATGCGCGGCTCGACCAGGTCGGGAACCGCCTCAACAGCGCTCTGATAAAAAGACAGCGCCTCATCATACTCGCCGTGCAAAAGGTGTTGTTCCGCTTGAGAGACGAGCGCATGCGCCTCGCGCTCCTCCGGGCTCACCCCGAAGAAGCGATGCATCACAGTATTCACCAGCACCAGCAACAGCAGCGCCCCCACCAGCACCGCGCCGATACGGATAGCCCGCTGCTGAACGGATCCGGCCACATAGCGGTCCAGATACCACCACCAATGCTCGGAAGGCGGGTCCTGTTCGCGCCGGGCGGCGGGCAGCCCCCCCGTGCCCAGCAGCTCACGTAGGATCGCCCGGGCACGGCGCCGCATCACATTATCGACCGTCTCGAGACGCGAACGCTCGGCACGCAGGTCGACCCCACGATCGAGTAGACGCGCCAACTCGGCTTCGATCTCGTCACGCCGCCGCAGCAAATCCAGCACTCCCTCGCGCCGCCCCCGCAGATCGGCCAGGCCGACTTCGATCTCGTGCAGCATCTCGCGTAGATGCGCCGAGGCGGTGATCACGCGGGTATCTTCAACGGCACCCTTTGGCATGGCAACCTCGCTTCTCTTTCGCCACGAGACCCGGGATATCATTTGCGTTTTTCAGCGTTATTATGGCGTCAGATGGTACGTCCTGTCAATCGGTCTGGAGCAACCGCAAAACGGCCGATCATCCCGTCTGCAAGAGAAGTGATCGGCACCCGATCTGCGACCATCTTTCCGACGCTGCCACAGCTTTGACTTTTGGAGAAATATCCGTATGATAGCATACTGCCGAGGTATGGGCGTTAATGCTTATTTTGTGCAACCCGGGCCCGTAAAGTTGCGGGCGTGACCGCTATACATACGGCAGATATGGCAGGGTGATTGTATCTTTGACAATCCTCCGATGACCCGAGGAGAGTTTCGTCGATCTGGGATGCGGTTGCTCTGGCAAATGTGGCGCTGTTGACGGTTCCGGTTGCCTCCAGGTGCATTATGGCGAGATCGTGCGCATATGCCGGTCGTTCGGCATGTGTACGACGATACACTTTTTATCCACCACTTTAGTAGGAGGCAGAACACATGGCTTGGGAAATCGTTGCTCTTGTCTCCGGAGTTATCTCCATCGCTGTCGCTGCATACTTTTATAGATGGGTTCTGTCCCAGGAAAGTAGCAACGCCGCGATGAACGAGTTCTCCGGGGCCATCCAGGACGGCGCCGCAACGTATCTAAAGCGCCTGTTCCAGGTACTCGGCGTGCTGGTGGCTATCTTTACCATCATCATGTTCATTGCCATCAGCTGGCAGGGTGCCATCGCGTATCTGATCGGTTCGATCTGTGCGGCAGCAGCCGCTTATGCCGGTATGTACATCGCCACACGAGCCAATGCGCGCGTTGCATGGGCCGCCCGTGATGGGCTGCAAAAAGCCTTCCCGATTGCCTTCTACGCCGGATCGGTAATGGGGCTGGCTACGGTGGGGTTTGCCCTCATCGGCATGACAGGCCTGTACATGATCTTCCGGGATACCGAAGTGGTTCTGGCTTTTAGCTTTGGAGCCAGTGCGCTGGCCCTGCTGGCCAAGGCCGGTGGCGGCATCTACACCAAGACGGCCGACATCGGCGCCGACCTGGTGGGCAAGGTCGAGTTCGGCCTTGAAGAGGACGATCCGCGCAACCCCGCCGTGATCGCCGATAACGTGGGCGATAATGTGGGTGACGTGGCCGGTATGGGCGCCGACATCTTTGACTCGTACGTGGCCAGTGTGGTCGCCGTGATGATCCTTGGCCACGTGCTCTACAGCGCCGAGTTTGGCGAGACGTACGTCATCCTGCCCCTCGTCCTGAGCGCCGCGGGAATCCTCTCCTCGCTCATCGGTACGATATTCGTGCGCACCGGCGAGAACGATAACCCGGGTCGCGCGCTGAACACGGGCACCATCGTCACCACCATATTGATGGCGGGCATGACCCTGGCGGTCGTCTTTGCCATGCAGGTACACAGCCCCTGGGGCGTGTTCTTCCCCGCGCTGGCGGGCTTGCTGGCCGGTATCGTCATCGGCTTTACCTCTGACCATTTCACCGACATCGATCAAAAGGCTGTCCAGCAGACGGCCCGCTCGGCTCAGACCGGCCCGGCTATCCTTATTCTGGACGGCTTTTCATATGGCCTGCTGAGCATCGTTCCTTCGATCCTCGGTATCTGCGCCGCCATGGTCGCATCCTGGTTCCTGGCGGAGCATTACGGCATCGCCGGCACCTATGGCGTGTCCATCGCCGCGGTGGGTATGCTGGCCATCACCGGTATGATCCTCAGCTCTGACGCGTACGGTCCCATCGTGGATAACGCCAAGGGCTGCGCGCAGGCCGGTGGGGAAGACGAAGAAACGATCCGCGTGTGCGACCGCATGGACGCCGCCGGAAATACGGCCAAGGCCATCACCAAGGGCTTTGCCATCGGCGCCGCCGCACTGACGGTGCTGGCTCTGTTCGCCGCTTATGCCGAGTCGGTGGGGCTGAACAGCCTGGATCTGCGCTCGCCCACCGTACTCGTAGGTGTGTTCCTGGGCGCTATGATGCCGCCTCTCCTCTCGGCGCTGCTCATCATCTCTGTGGGCCGTAACGCCTTTGTGATGGTGAACGAAATCCGCCGTCAGTTCGAAGAGATCCCCGGACTGAGGGAAGGCAACGCCAAGCCCGATAGCTCGCGCTGCGTCGATATTGCCGCGCAGGGCGCGCTGATGGAGCTGATTCTGCCGGCCGTGCTGAGCCTGCTTACGCCCCTCGCCGTCGGGCTGATCCTTGGCAAAGAGGCTCTGGGTGGCTTCCTGGCCGGCTCGATCATTACCGGCATCATCTTTGCCCTGTTCATGGCCAACTCGGGCGGCCTGTGGGACAATGCCAAAAAGTATATCGAGGACGGCGCGTATGGTGGCAAGGGCACCGAGGCGCACAAGGCCGCTGTGGTCGGCGATACGGTGGGCGATCCCTTCAAGGATACCGCCGGTCCCTCGCTGAACACCCTGATTACGGTGATGTCGCTGAGCGCGACAGTGTTTGCGCCCCTCATCGCCGGCATCTCGCTCTTTGGCTTCTAGTCGGCCCTGATAGACGTCTGACAGAGCCCCCTCGCCTGAGGGGGCTCTGCTCTTTTGCCGCCACATCCTCGATGCGTCTCACCCCGAAAAGGTGATCGTCTCTATCGGCACGTTCAGACGACCGCCCAACACCCCAACCACGGCATCTACGACGAAACCCCGTCGCCTCGTGACGACTCGACACAATGAGGGTAGAATCTCGCAGCGTACTCGTGTATAATAAAAGGGTACCGGTGATGAAACCCGACGGGGCACCAGGATCTCGAGAAAAGATCGTGGTGTCGCATATGGAAGGGGAGTATGATGAATGAGCTGATCGAGCTGGTCGCGCAGAAAAGCGGGATCTCCGAAGAACAAGCCAGGAAGGCCGTAGATACGGTGCTCGGATACCTCAAGCAACGATTGCCGGCGCCCATCGCATCTCAGATCGACGGCATTCTAGGTGGCGGCGCCACCGACTCGAAAGAGTCGGTCGCAGATATGGGCAAGGGCCTGGGGAACCTGCTGAACAGAAAGTGATATCGTCGATCCCCTACCTCACTTGAGCACACATAAAAGAGCCCCCTCGATGGAGGGGGCTCTTTTTTTCTCGGCTCCTTATCGCGGGGAATACCCCACCGGAACAGGCCCCGGCCTAGCCCCGATGGTAGTAAACGTCCCAATCCAGGTACTTGGTAAAGGCCTCGTAGAGCACATCGGCCACTTGCGAGCGGTTGGCCGCTACGTGGTGCTCAAAGCCCTCTTCGCAGATATAGTGCAACAGATCCTGGAATTGAGGGATCCGAACCACGCCATAGCCGCCAAAGGTATCGACCGGGTCGTCGGTCAGTTCGGCCTCGCCCAGATACACGCGAATGCGCCCGAACTCGTCGTCTGTCGAGACACGGCAATAGGTGATCGGGCCGGGCTTGACCCGCCCCACCAGCGTGCCGAACGTGTTCTCTTTGCCCACCGAACCGGCGATGATCTCCTGATAATCCATTACGGCGCCGCCACCGAAAAAGTCTTGTGGCAGGTTGCTGCAGTGGAATATGACCGCCTTGTCCGGATCGGTGCCATAGTTGTTGTTCCAGTCCAACAGAGCGCTGGGCTCTCCCGAGGCCAGCACCATGGCATACATGCCGACCAACCCGGTGATATCCGTCTCGCAGGCAGAAGGCAGGAGCTTGTTGCTGAGCATGCTCATCACCGCGCACGGAACGACGCCGTAGAACTCTTCTATGGACGTCCAGCACTGGACCGCCGTGCCCACCAGCTCGTACTCGGCGATCCACGCCTCTATCACGACGGCAACCTTGGCCATCTTGAGTAGCGCATCCTCCGAGATGCCACGAGTCTGAACATAGTCTTTGATCTCGGCGAGCTTGGCCACCACTGCGTCGTCATCATCGGCCAGCTTCCAGGCGCGACCAAAGACCTCGGACAGGTCGAGCGGTTCGACCGAGATGCCCGCCCGCTCCAGTAGCTTTTCACTGTAACGCACGGTGTTAAAAGCCGCCGGACGAGCGCCCATCTGCCCGAATCGAGCCCGGCGCAGCCCCTTGACCACACGGCAAACGGCGGCAAAATTGCGCAGATCCTTGCGGAACGAATCGGATTCAGGGTCCACAGTGTGCAACTCGGTCAGGCTGTAAGGAATGCCATACTGGGTCAGGTTGTTGCACAGCGACATCTTGCCGCAAAAGCTATCGCGGCGTGTGGCGATGCTCATCTTGTCGAGGTCATCGGGGAAAGCATGCACCAGCACAGGCACGTCCAGGCCGGCGAGACGAATGGCATCGGCCACCCCCCGCTCCTCACCAAAGTTGGGCAGTGTGACCAGAATGCCGTCGATCTCTTCCCGATGAGCCTTGAACAGCTCGGCACACTTCTTCGAGTCCTCATAGGTTACGACCGAGCCATAGCGCGTGGCGTTCTCATCCAGCGCGACGGCATTGATCCCTTCCTCCTCCAACACCTTGAGGATGGTCTTGCGTCCACTCTGAGCAAGTTCCGCCGGGAAAAATCCGCGGTTGCCGACGATGACACCAAACGTCGTCATTGTGTCCCTCCTGATTGTTTTGGCATGGTGCGACGATGCACAGCATACGCTATTATGGGCGAGAATCGGCTCCCTGTCCAGCCGCACCCCACAAGGCAAACGCGTCAGGCCCGGGGGCTGCCTGTCCGGATCGCAAAGTCGCTCTCGGGCGGTGGGAGCGCCGCGCAGGCACCCCGCTTGAGTACAACGCATCACAATCCTCTCGCAGGGGCCGCTCACGAGCAGCCCCGACAGTCACGGGGTATGGACGCATTACCGGCGATGGGTGAGGCGGCCATGCGGTCGTGTACGAGTTCGGGTGCGCCGGCCGTCCGACCACTCCCCGAGACCATCGCGTTGGGATTCGGGACGGACCGACCGACGGCAGGCTCTCGCGCTCCAGGCCTCGCCCACAGCGCATGCTGGTGCGCCGGAGGGTGACCGGAGCAGAGTCAATCCTCCAGAGAGGAGTCAGGGGTCACATCCTCGTCATCGGCAGCATCCGACTGTTCAAAGGCAATATCCAGCGCCTGTTGTGACACCACACCGTAAAGCGCTTGAAGCTGCTTGTGCAGGGCGTCGTCCTCGATAAACGACGGATCGCCCAATAGCTTGATAATCTCGCGCTCGACATCCGGCGGTCTCACCCGAATTTGCAGATCCTCTAGCTCAGGACCCATCTCCCAAAACGACTCGATGCACTCGTCCAGAGGCATATCGCCCCGCGACTCGACGACAGGAGCCGCCACATAGGACGCACCGAAAGGATGGTGCTCGGCCCGTCGGGCACGCAAAGACGCCATAATCTGCTCTTTACTGCGACCGCGCAGCAGAAACAGGATAAAGGGGTCCTCATCCATCCGTTCGCCCAGAATAAAGTTCACCGCGGCAACGTGCTTGCAGGGGTTCGTTTTCTTAGGACAGTTGCACTGCGTGGTCAACACGCTGCGCACATTGGGAAATAGAGAGACGCCCACGGCAGAAAAGACGTCGTCGATATCATGCGGCATCTCGCCGTTGAGCAACTGGGCGGCATAGATCGCCTGCGCCGCCATCGAGTCTATAACCCGAGTCCATTCTTCCTCAGTAAACGTACTGATCTCAATGCGCACCCGGTAGGGTTGCGGACGCGTTCCCTGTACCCGGGCCAGCACCAGCCCCACCTGCACCTCAAGGTCGAGCACCTGCCCCTGCCGCGCATAGGCGCGCCCGCTCGCCAGCCGGGTCGGGCTCATCCACTGGGTCAGTGCCCGCAACCACTGTCTCGCCCACCAGCTTCGTGTGATCTCGGCGTTCTTGGGCTTGAGGCCCTCGTGCGTGGGGATCGGATCGTTGTCGTCATATCCCCAGTAATTGTTGATGCCCATCTATGTCTATTCTCCCGGACGATTCCGTCACTCTGTTTCGATCGCTTCGGATCGCAGCGAGATCAGATCGTGCAGTTCGTCCGTACTTAGCTCGGTAAGCCATCCCTCACCCTGGCCCACAATGCTCTCGGCCAGCGTGCGCTTGCTCTCGATCAGCATATCGATGCGCTCCTCCAGTGTTCCCAGGCAGATAAACTTGTGCACCTGGACATCGCGCGTCTGGCCGATGCGATACGCTCGGTCGGTGGCCTGATTCTCCACCGCCGGATTCCACCAGCGATCGTAATGGAACACGTGGTTGGCGCGCATGAGGTTCAGGCCAATGCCGCCGGCCTTGAGCGACAGGACGAAAATAGCCGGCGCATGAGGATCCTCCTGAAAGCGCATCAACATGCGATCTCGCTGTTCCTGTGACGTGCCTCCATGAAAAAAGAGCACTTCTTGATTGAATACATCCTGCAGGTGCCGTTGCAGCAAAAACCCCATCTGCGCGAATTGGGTAAAGATCAGCGCCCGATCGCCCACCTCCAGGATCTCTTCCAGCATCTCACTCAGGCGGTTCAGCTTGCCCGAGCGTCGCGATGTCTCGGATCCGTCGCCCAGGAAGAGGGTGGGATGGTTACACACCTGCTTGAGTCGCGTCAGCATGGAGAGGATCAGGCCGCGCCGCTTGATCTCTTGCTCGACGCCCTCGACCTGCTCGATCTCGGTCATGGCGTCGCGCACGATCGCCTCATACAACGTGGCCTGCTCACGGGTCAGGTTACAGTATACCTTGTACTCGAATTTTTCCGGAAGGTCCTGGATAACCTGCGGGTCGGTTTTGACACGACGCAGGATAAAGGGCAGCACCAATCGACGCAGGTTCTCCGATGCATCGGGATCCTGATAGCGCTCGATAGGCAGGGCAAAGGTGCGCCGAAAGCTCTCCAGCGAGCCCAGATAGCCCGGGTTGAGAAACGACATGATCGACCACAACTCGGACAGGCGGTTCTCGATCGGCGTGCCCGTCAGCGCCACCCGAAAGCCTCCCTTCAGGCGGCGAACGGCGCGGGCCTGCTTGGTCACCGGATTCTTGATGTTCTGGGCCTCATCCAGGATGATATTGGCCCAATTGACCTTGCCCAAATCCTCGATATCACGACGCACCAGGCCATAGGTGCTGATTACCAGGTCGCTCTCCAGGCTCTGCTTGACAAACTCGGCGCCCTCGGCGCGTCCGCTCCCGTGATGCACCACCACCCGCAGAGACGGCGCAAAACGTCCCACCTCACGTCGCCAGTTACCCACCAGCGATGTCGGGCAGATGATCAGCGAAGGTCCCGCCTTTGCATCTCGAGCCTGCTCGTGTAGCAAGAGCGCGATAGCCTGGATCGTCTTGCCCAGTCCCATATCATCGGCCAGACAGGCGCCAAAGCCCCATCGTCGCAAAAATGCCAGCCATGAGAACCCCCGCACTTGGTAGGGGCGCAATTCCCCGACAAACCCTTCGGGGGGATCCAAAAGTTCCAGCTCGTCTCCCCGGGTGAGCGATTCGATAAGGCCTGAGAGCCAGTCGTCCATCTCGATATCAGCCACCGGCAGGCCATCCAGATCGGTCTTGACGCCCAACGCCAGGCTCAATGCGTCGCTCAGCGCCAGCTCTCCCCCAGTGCGTTGCTTCTCCCAAAAGGCGATGGCCGCCTCTACCTGATCGGGCTGGAGCAACACCCAGCGCCCACGCACCTTCACCAGAGGCGTCTTGAGGGCGGCCAGGCGCTCGAACTCGTCTCGGGTCAGGATCTCATCGCCCAGGGCCAGCTCCCAATCATATGCCACCAGATCGCTCATGCCCAGCATACCCGTGCCTGTCATCTCGGGGATTCCTCTGAGCTGGGCCTTGACGCGCAGGCGGGCATCCGGCTTGTTCCACCACGGCGGAACCATTACGCCAAAGCCGGCCGATTCGAGAAGGCGCGCCGTCTCGCGCAAAAAGGTAAAGGCCTCTTGATCCGAAAGGACCGTCATCTCCGGGCTCTCGGTGCGCAGACTGCGGCGGATGGCGGGAGAAAGGCGCGCAGCCACCCCCAGCCCGGCCAGCAGCTTCTCCTGCGGCTGATCGAACCGGCGGTTGAGATAGCTCAGCACATCGCCCTGCTCGCGCCACACCTCGCGGGCGGGCACCAGCAGGCTCGGATCGTCGATCGCCTGCAAGAAATAGCGCAAACGCCACTGCTGCGCCGATGACAGGGTATCTTCGCGTACGTCGGGGGGTTCCAATCGGAAACAGATGCGGAACGAATCGCCCGCCTCGCGACGATTCTGATAGGTCCAGCTCTGCCATGCCTGGTAGAGCCTCGTCAGCTCGCTCTGGCGGGTGGTCGATATACGGATGCGCCGGTCATCATTCCAGAGCGCCTGCCACCACGCCCGCGTCACACCGGCCGAACTCGACTGCCGTAACGCCCGCTCGATCGAGATCGCATCGCCCGGTTTATGTATCTCGCCGCCCCAATCGCGCACGGCGCCATCCATCAGATGCTCTAAAAAGCTCTGCAATACGATCTGCCCCTGAGGCGCCCGATCCGGGTCGATACGTCCCCGTTCACGAAACAGCGCGCGGCAGATGGGCGGCATACCTTTGGCCAGCGACGTAAAGCGTGATTGATCTTCCGGGGCATCCAGCACCGGCAGCCAGACGGCCGACATGTGGCCGTCGACGGCGCGCAACCCCGGCAGGAAGCGTTCACGGGCGAGAAGCTCCAGCGCGAACTTGGCCACCATCGCCCAGTAGCGCAGATCGATGCCCAGATGATGCTCTGAATCCATCTCGTGTCGCACCAGAGGCAGCGTCACCAACAAGCGTAGCATCTCCATCAACGGCACGCCCAGCCCCTCGAGGCGCCACGGCCTGAGCTCGAGCTCGGCCACATCCTCACCGACCCCACTGACCAGCCATCGGGGAACGACCGGAGAATGAGGCCCCGATGGAAGCAGTGCCACCCGCGTGAGCCGCTGATTGCGCTCCCATCCGGCATCGGGCACTGCCGCGTTGAGCATCTGCGCCACTTCGATCGCCGTAGCCGCCCAGGGATGTCGCTGAACGCGGGCTCGCCCCGTCGCCGGTGAGAATTGGGCGATACGTTCGGCCCAGACAAAGAATACTTTATCCGCCTGGCCGTCGGGATCTGTGATCCATGTGCCGTGCAGAACGGATTTCATGCTATTCCAGCCACCCCTTAAAGACATATAGAACCTGGACAAGTGAATATTAGATTATACGTCGCTTTATTCGGCTCGTCCAATCCCGGAACATGTCCCCCCTGTGCTTTCGTCCGAATAGCATCCCCTTTCTCGCACGAATCCCTTGACCTGCCGGCGCACGTCGCTAGAATACCCCCGAGCGAGATTCGGCCCCACAACAGAGGAGGCATTCCATGACCGAAACCATCAAAGCAGCCATCATCGGTGCGGGCATCCTGGGCAGCCAGCATGCCGCCACATTGCAGGCCCATCCGGATGCCACCCTGCTGGCCGTGGCCGACGTGCGCCTCGACGCGGCCGAGCGTCTGGCGGCGGTGTATGGGGTTCAGGCCTATGATGATTATGTCGAGATGTTGCGCCGTCAACACCCCGATCTCGTCATCGTCGCAACGCCCGATGCCCTGCACCGCGAGCCGGTCATAGCCGCACTGGAGGCAGGCACTCCCTGTGTGATTCAGGAGAAGCCGCTGGCCACAACCCGACAGGACGCCGAAGCCATCTATGAGGCCGTCGAAAAGCGCG
>JBMNOI010000040.1:0-28946 GCA_050942995.1 Anaerolineae bacterium | reverse complement strand
GTCGCCGTCATCGAGGCACAACGCACCAGGCATCGCCCTCGCATGGTGGTATCATCACAGACTCATTGCAGCAGACGTCCCGTCACAACGTCACCGTCATCGAGAGCACATCGCCCAGGCATCCGGCACATCGTTCAATCGACACGGCAAACAAGGCAATAAGGCAACAGGCATCCCGGACGCATCATAACAGTCATCGTAGCAGACATCACAGCGATACTCTAGACACATCAACGCAATCGTCACAGCGACATCCATACAACACTGATACCGCAATACACTGACGATCTGGCGACATCACGGCAACCATCGTTGAACGCAATGCAGCACTCATCTCAGCATCTATATCGCAACACAAACTCGCATCCTTTCTGCGCTGAACTTGCAATGTAACCCGCTATCTCGGTTAGTCACACAGTCATGGGAAACAAGTACTAATCAAAAGACGGCATAGGAAAACGCCCCGGAACAATCGTTCCGGGGCGTTTATCTTTTAGATCTCTGCCGGATGGGTTATCCCAGAAAATCCTCGCGGGGTGGGGCGAACACATCCAGCACTTTTGAATCGACCAGAACCTCTACGGTATGGAGCGCATCGGGAGGAACGAGGCAGCTCTCACCGGCGGCGAGCTCGAAGGTGTCGTCCCCGATGGTATAGCGGATGGCGCCGCTCAACACGTAGCTGATCTGTTCATGAGGATGCCGATGAGGGGCGATCTGCGCGCCACGGGTGAGATCGAACTCGGCGATCATGAGACGCTCGCCGTGACTGAGCACGGTGCGCACGGTGCCGGGCTGAACATCCATGGGCTGTTTATCGGCGGAGCGAACGATCATGGTGAACCTCCGGGTTGGCGATGGGGCATGGTCGGTAGTCGGGTCTTAGCTGGTGAGAATCTCGGGGTCGCCCTCGGTGACGGCGATGGTGTGCTCGAAATGAGCGCAGAGACTGCCGTCTACGGTGGCTACCGTCCAGCGATCAGCCAGTGTATGGAGAACGGGTGGGCCGACCGTCACCATAGGCTCGAGGGCAAAGGTCATGCCGGCTCGTAACGGGATGCCCCGGTCACGTTTCCCCCAGTTGGGGATCTGGGGATCTTCCCACATCTCACGCCCCACACCGTGGCCGGTGTATTCGATGACGACGTGCAACCCCTGAGACTCGACCCACTCCTGGATGGTGGCCGAGACGTCGCCCAGCCGATTGCCCACGCGGCACGCGGCGATGCCCAATTCGAGGGCGCGACGCGTTACCTCGATAAGGTGCTGCGCCTCATCCGATATCTTGCCCACCGGCAGTGTGATGGCCGAATCGGCCACAAACCCCTCATATATCGTGCCGCAATCTACACTAATGATATCTCCCTCACGCAGCCGACGTTTCCCGGGTATGCCATGTACCAGCTCTGAGTTGATGCTGGTGGTGATGGTCGCCGGATAGGGATGTCCGGCTGCGATGTCGGTCTCTTGTCCCAGGAAAGCGGGTTTGGCGCCATGTTCGCGCAGCACTTTGGCGGCGATGCGATCTAACTCGGCGGTCGTGACGCCGGGGCGCACAGCCTCACTGACCGCTTGCAGGGCCAGTGCGTTGATGCGCCCTGCCCGGCGCATCCGCTCGATCTCCTGGGGCGATTTCAGAATAACGGGCATAACATCTCCTCGTGCGGTCAGAAGCAGCCGATCTGGCAAGGGCGCACGCGCAGGCCCAGCGCCTCGACGATGTTGCCGATGCCCAGCCGCGGGTATTTGTGTCGGGCGGCGACCATCCAGACGTCGGCGCAGCTGATTTGCCCTTCAGCGGCACGCGCCTGGAGATCGGCGGCGATCTCTTCAGGGACATGGGCGGCCTTGAGGACGATTTTGCTCTTGCCCTCGGACTTGAGACCATAGCCGAACAGTCCGAGCTGGCAACGGAAAAAGCGCAGATCGGTCGCGTTATTGACGGTCTCTCCCAGCTCCTGCGGGGTGAGGCCGAACTGTGCGGCGATCTCGTGCGCATCGGCGCAGGCGACCTCACGGCCTACTGCGGCATCCTGAAGGGCCTGGATTAAAGCAGCTCGATCCGTCATGACGACTCCTTACGGGTATTTTTGGGATTTTCTGTATGAACGACGAATGCACTCACTCATTCTAATGTCGACCGCCCCGATGGGCAAATACAACCGCTCCTCTCTCTCTGAAGATGCTTGCCAGCGGGGGAATAGCCGGTTATAATCGCCGCAAAACGCGATGGAAGAACGGATAGGAGGAGTGCATGCGCGTCCTGATGCTGAGCTGGGAATATCCGCCTCATGTTGTGGGAGGGCTGGGCAAGCATGTCGCCGAGCTGATACCCGAGCTAACCCGACTCGATGTGGGGATCGATATCGTCACTCCATTGCGTGCCGGCGCCGGTAAGGTCGAGAGCTATGGGGGGCTGCGGGTGCATCGTGTGCCCACTCATCCGGGCCCGTTTCCCGATTTCTATACCGAGGCGATGCAGACCAACCGTGCACTCGAACGCGCTTGCGATCATATCATCGTGCAGGATGGTCCTTTCGATCTGATTCACAATCATGATTGGCTCACTTCCTTCGCAGCGATCTCTCTCAAGCATCGGCACCGTTTGCCGCTGCTGGCGACCATTCACGCGACAGAGCGCGGGCGGGGGCGCGGCCATCTGGCCGGCGAGCAGGCGCAACGGATCAACGATGCCGAATGGCAATTGACTTACGAGGCGTGGCGGGTGATCTGTTGCACCTATTATATGGCCGACGAGTTGCAGAATTACTTTAGCACGCCGCCGGACAAGATCGACGTCATCCCGAATGGGGTCGATCCCACGCCGTTCCAATCGCTGGACGGCGTCGACCTGAACGGGTTTCGCGCTCGATGGGCACAACCTGACGAAAAGATCATCCTCTATGTCGGCCGTGTAGTGTATGAGAAGGGGATCGAGGTGCTGATCCGCTCGGCGCCCCGGGTGCTGGAGAGTGTCCCCCAGGCGCGCTTTATCATCGCCGGCAAAGGCCCCGAACTGGAGCGGCTGCGCAACCTGGTGCACGAGATGGGGCTCTCGAACAAGGTGGTCTTGCCGGGGTTTATCGAAGAGGATGACCGTAATCGTCTTTACAAGGTGGCCGATTGCGCCGTTTTCCCCAGTCTCTACGAGCCCTTTGGCATTGTGGCGCTGGAGGCCATGGCGGCGGGCGCGCCCGTTGTGGTGAGCGAAGTCGGCGGGCTGTGCGAGGTGGTACGCCACGCCGAGACCGGCATCACCATATACCCCGGCGATCCTGAATCGTGCGCGTGGGGCATTGTCCACACGTTACAGCACCCGGAATGGACGGCACAACGCGTGGAGAATGCGCTACATGCCGTGCAGCGGCAGTTCAACTGGGCCCATATCGCCCGACAGACGGCCGATGTCTATGCCCGGATCGTCGAGGAGCACCTCAAGGCGACATGGTAGGTTTGGGATCGATACACAGCGGCCCGGGGAGAGTCTTTCCGGGCCGCTCTTTGTGGGCTACTGTGTGACCCTACTCGCTGCGGATGACGTCATAGATCAAGGGGGGGGATTCGACGGGATCATCGGACCAGGTGTATGCTGCCAGCATGCGCTCTCGCGCCTCGGCGGCGCTCTCCTTTGTGCGGGCATGGATGGTGAACAGCGTTTCCCCCTCGTGCACGTGAGCGCCCACTTTGGCGCTCAGGACGATGCCCACGGCATGATCGACAGGATCTTCTTTGTGTTCCCTTCCCGCACCCAGAGCGACTGCCGTCAACCCCACCTCGCGGGCGTCGATCCCGGCGATATGGCCGCTGCGCGGCGCCGCTACCGATTCGACGATGGGCGCCCGGGGCAAAAGGTTGGGATCATCGGCCGCGCGGGGCTCTCCTCCCTGCGCGCGGAGCCATTCACGGAATCTCTCCAGAGCGCTGCCGTCCTCGATGGTGCGCAACAGCATGATCTCGGCCTGCTGTGGTGTGGGGGCGATCCCCCCCAACACCAGCATCTCGGCGCCCACTGCCAGGCAATGCCGGAAAAAGTCAGTCGGACCCCGTCCGCGGAGCGTTCCGATGGCCTCCATCACCTCCAGCGCGTTGCCGACGGCGGCTCCCAGAGGCTGGTTCATATCGGACAGCACGGCGGTTACCCGCCGCCCCACACCCTGACCGATGCGGATCATGAGCTCGGCCAGCTCGCGGGCCTGATCCAACGTCTCCATAAAGGCGCCCTGTCCGACTTTGACGTCCAGCACCATCGCCTGAGCGCCTCCGGCGATCTTTTTGCTCATGATCGAACTGGCGATGAGGGGCAGGCCGGGCACGGTGGCGGTGAC
The DNA here is from genome assembly GCA_050942995.1 of Anaerolineae bacterium. Classification (GTDB taxonomy): domain Bacteria; phylum Chloroflexota; class Anaerolineae; order UBA1429; family UBA1429; genus JBMNOI01. The sequence goes on along the minus strand of JBMNOI010000040.1, from coordinate 24,621 downwards.
ATCGCGCAGGGCATACAACTTTCCGTCGGCAGGCACCAGATCGGCCGTTTGTCCGGCCACGACGATGCCATGCTTCCGCGCAATATCCAGGATGCGATCCAGCGGTAACGAGATGTTGAACCCGGGGATCGATTCCAGCTTGTCCAGCGTGCCGCCCGAATAGCCCAGGCCCCGTCCCGACATCTTGACCACCGTCAGGCCGGCGGCCGAGACCATGGGCGCTATGGCCAGGGTGGTTTTATCGCCCACGCCGCCGGTAGAGTGCTTGTCCACAACGATCGGCGCGACACCGCTCAGGTCCAGGGTTTCGCCGGAATGAACCATCGCCATGGTGAGGTCGATCGTCTCTTGCGGCGTCATGCCACGCAAAAGCACGGCCATCGCCCACGCGGCGGCCTGATAGTCGGGTATCTCGCCCGATACAAAGCCGCGCACGAAAAATTCGATCTCTTCTCGCGAGAGGGCCCGGCCGTCTCGCTTCCTGGCGATGATGTCGGTCATTCGCATCATGCGGTTGTGTCCCTTTCTGCACCCTGCGATGAGATAGCATCCACACCTATCGTGAGGCCATTCTAAAAGAGGATACAGAGCGGGTCAACCAGACGCAATGGTCGGGCATCCCCTTCGGAAGAGGGAAGTTAGAGTTCTGCACGACCTGGCCCTTCCGATCGTCGGGGCGAGGTGATTGGGGTGTGGGCGTGTTGTGCTATAATGAATATGCCCTGTGGAGTACCGGCGCGGGGCACGCCGATATCAAACCGGAGAGAGAGGATGTCCGCACGTATGACTATCGCCCAGCTTCGTCTGAACGAGTCTGTTCGCAAGCAGGCTTTTTTACTTCGCGAGAAAGTGGTCTCGATGACCCGTGCCGGTGATACGATTCTACGCGTCACCCTGGCCGATCGCACCGGTTCGCTACCGGGCGTGATGTTCGATCCTCCCGGATATGTGACCGATAGCCTGGTGGTGGGCAAAGGGGTGGAGGTATCGGGGCGGGTAAGCGAGTTTCGCGGACAGCTACAGATTACGCTGGAGCGGATCACTCCAACGGAACTGACCGATCTTGCGGCCTATCTACCCACTGCCCGACGTCCTCAGGAGGAAATGGAGGAAGAGCTGCTTCAGGTGTGGGAGAGTGTGCAGAATCCGCATCTTCGCGCGCTTTTGGACACCATCCTCGGCGATGAGGCGACCTATCGGGCGTATGTGCAGGCGCCGGCGGCCAAAACCTTCCATCACGCCTGTGTGGGCGGGTTGCTGGAGCATACATTGAGTGTGGTGCGTCTGGTGCAGACCGCCTGCGGCCTGTATGAGGAGCTGGATCGGGATCTGGCCGTTACCGTGGCGCTGCTGCACGATCTGGGCAAGATTCGGGCCTATGATCCGGTGAGTTTCGATCTGACGCCGGAGGGCTCGTTGTGGACCCATCTGTATATGGGCGCTTCGATGGTGGAGAAGGCCATCGACTCGTTGCCGGGGTTCGATCCCGAATTGCGCCTGCGGGTGGTGCATGCGGTGCTGGCGCATCACGGGCGGCTGGAGCATGGCTCGCCGACGGTGCCCATGACGATCGAGGCCATGGTATTGCACTATGCCGACAATCTGGACGGCGATACACGGGGGGCGGTCGAGCGGCTGTCGCAGGGCGATGAGGACAGCACGATCTTTACCGAGTTCAGCCCCATGCACGATACGCGCCTGTATCGGGGCGGCCCGAACGAGCCGCCGGGGCAACGGACGCTGTTTTAGGCGGCGTGTGTTTGAAGCGTGCGTTGTGCGCGCTCGTCCTTCGGCCCCGTCCCGGCGAGGATTTAAGGTACGAACGAACGCGGGCGACGAATCCGAACACGATCCTGAACAGAGCGGGGATATCATCCCCGCTCTCTTTCATCCATGTCGCCGCTATAGCTGCCCGTGTACCGCAATAGAGGCGCCGTTGAGGCTGCCCGCCTTCTCACTGCAGAGGAAGAGGAGCAGGGCGGTCAGGTCGCCGGGCGGCACCCACTGGGAATAGTCGGCGTCGGGCCTGCCCTCCCGGTTGGGCGGAGTATCGATAACGGCCGGCAGGATGGCGTTGGCGGCCACGCCGTTGCGGCGATACTCTGCGGCGATCGAGCGGGTCAGCGCGACGACGCCCGCTTTGGCTACATTGTAGGCGACCTGCCGCGGGCCGGGATTTTCTACGGCGCGGGAGCCCATGTTGACGATGCGCCCCCATCCTTTTTCGACCATATAGGGCAACACGGCGCGATTGATGAGAAAGGCCGTGCGCAGATTTCGATCCAGCATGTTGGTCCATTCGTCCTCGGACGTCTCGGCGACGCGCTTGCCCCCGGCCCATCCTCCGGCGAGGTTGAGCAGAATGTCGACGCCCTCCCAGCGCGCGGTGATGGCGTCCATCAGCGTTTGCACCTCGGCGGGGTCGGCCAGGTTGGCCGGATGAACGAGCAGCCGCTCATCCGGGGCGTTCACCGAGTCGGCGACCTCTTGCAGCGTCTTTTGGTTGCGCCCGGTGATCGCCAGCCGTGCTCCGGTGCGGGCGATTGCCGGGGCGACCTCACGGCCCAGCCAGCCTGTGGCACCCGTGATCAATATGACCTTGTCCTCTATCGACATATGGATCGACCTCCTGTTTCGATCATTCTCTTATAGCGGATCCGTATGCGCCAGGCGCTGTTCCAACCAGGCGATGACGGCATCGCCCGAGGCCGGCGGGATGGCATGCAGCGCTCCCGGGACGGAGAGATAATCTTTGGGCGGACGCGCCTTTGCATAGAGGGCCTCGGAATCGGTGCGCCGGATGAGGGTGTCCATCTCGTGATGTACGATGAGAAGGGGTGTGGGCGCCACACGATCCACATATTCAAGGGGCCACGGACCGGGACGTAATGTTTCGTCCAGTCGCGTCCCCATGAGCGCCGCCCACCAGCGCCAGAGGGCGGTCGAACGGGGCCTCTGGCCCAGAGATTCGGGCGGGCGCACCGGGCCGCAGACGCTGACCACGGCGTCGAGCGGCACACCATGGGCGGCGGCGTACATGGCCGCAGCGGCTCCCATCGAATACCCGACCACGGCCACGCGACGGTAGCCCTGACGGCGCACATGCTCCACCAGACAGGCCAGATCCTGCCCTGCTGCGGCGAAATCCATGGCCGAGGCGCCGCCGCTTTCTCCATGTCCGGCAAAGTCCAGCGCGTGAACGTCGAATCGATCGGCCAACTGCTGCATCATCCAGAGGATGCCCGGTGTGCGTGTACACTTGAGGAACCCGTGGGCGACGATGATGGCATGCGGGCGCCCTCGAGCGATGCAGGTCGTTGAGAGGGGAATACCACCCTTCGATGTGATGGTGTTCTGGCGGCATTCAGAGGGCAATCGGCCACGTCGAAACCACAGGTAACGTGGCGCGGCGATGCCGATCAACGGCACGGCGGCCAGCGCGACCATCCCTCTGTGCCGACGATTCACGTGGCAAAACCTCCTGTCTGACGATACAAATCATATCCATTATAACCCCGGATCGGGGGGCGGAGCAATCACGAGGACGGCGGCGAAAGACACGTTTCCGCGTCGAGAGATCGTGAGCTCGGCGCGGAAACGGTTTGTGTCCGACTCAGGAGAGGGCCTCCAGCGCCTGGAGCAGATCGGCAACGATGTCACCGGCCTCCTCGATCCCGACGCTCAGCCGCACCAGCCCGGCGCCGATGCCCAGCGCTTCACGCACCTGGGGCGGCACCGCGCGATGTGAGGACTGTGCAGGATAGAGCACCAGACTGTAGACGTCGCCCAGTGTGGTGGCGGGCTGTACCATGCGCAGCCTCTCCATAAAGCGGAATACGTCGTCCCGGCCGGCATCTCGCAGGGCAAAGCTCATCATGGCGCCATAGCCGCGCCCCTGAAAAAGACGCTCGGCGAGGGCATGCTGGGGGTGGGTCTCCAGCCCGGGATAATTCACCCGCTCTATGCGGGGATGTTCTTCCAGTCGCCGGGCGACGATCATGGCGTTATCGCACTGCTGGCGCATGCGTAGCGGGAATGTTTTGAGGCCGCGCAGAGCCAGCCATGCCTCCTGTGGGCCGAGATTGGCGCCCAGCAACCTCTGGTGCAGGCGCAGATCCCGGGCGCGCTCGGCCGAGCAGGCCACTACACCGGCCATTACGTCGCCGTGGCCTGAAAGGTACTTGGTGGCTGAATGGACGGCATAGTCGGCGCCGCAGGAGAGGGGACGCAGGAGATAGGGCGTGGCAAAGGTGGTGTCTACGATCAGGGCGGCTCCGGCGTCATGGGCGATGTCGGCCAGAGCGGGCAGATCGGCCACCCTGACCAGCGGATTGGAGGTGGCCTCACAGATCAGGGCGACGGGGCGCTCCTCCTGTACGGCGCGGGCGACCGCCGCCAGGTCGGTAATGTCCACAAAGCGGGTGCGGATCCCCATCCCCGATAGCAGCTCGTCTTGCAGCGCATAGGTGGCGCCGTATACATCGGCGGCCGAGATCAGTGTGTGGCCCGCCCTGGCTCCGGCGCCCAGAATCGCGGCATGTATTGCGGCCATACCCGATCCGTATGATACGGCGTCATCGGCCTCTTCCAGGTCGGCGATGGCGCGTTCAAAGGCCGTTACAGTCGGGCTCCCGTAGCGCTGGTAGACATAACCCTCTCGCGTACCGGCGAATATGTCGTCCACATCGCCCATGCTGTCATAGACGTATCCCACCGAGTGATAGATGGGCGTTGAGACGGGGCGGAAATCGGGGCAAGGGGCTCGCTCGCCGGCGTGAACGGCGCGAGTAAAGATGCTGCGACGGTCGCTCATGGCGCTTCCTCCGGGTGCCTGCTGCATGGTGACGGGCGGCCGCCTTATCGGCGGCCGCTTGTGTGATATTCGGATTCCCCCCTCGACGCCCGGGTACTTGCGAGCTTGGGGCGGTCGATATTTGTTCAGGCCCAGGCCTGAAACTGATCCAGATAGCGTTTGCTCTGGATCAGGGCGCGGTGACGCGATTCCAGCGAGTCTTCGTACGCACGATCCTCTACCTCGATACATACCGCCCCGTTATAGCGCACCTCGGTGAGGGCGGCGAAAAAGCGATCCCAGCGCACATCGCCCAGGCCGGGTAGCTTGGGGATATACCAGCCCAGACCCCACACGCCCACATCGTTGCGCTTGCGCAGATCGATCATCTGATCTTTGGCATGGATATGGACCAGGCGATCGGCAAAGTCATAGATGGGGGCGATCTCGTCCATGTGCTGGATGATCATGTGCGAGGGATCATAGTTCAGGCCGAATCCGGGATAGGGGATCAACTCGAACATTTTGCGCCACACGGCGGGCGATACGGCCAGATTCGTGCCGCCGGGCCACTCGTCCAGGGTAAAGAGCATGGGACAGTTCTCGATGCCCACCTGAAGGTCGCGTTGCCGGGCATAATCGATCAGAGGCTCCCATACCTCCATGAAGACATCCCACTGTGCCTCGATGGGGCGGGTGTGGTCGCGACCGATAAAGGTGTTGACCACCTTTACGCCCAGCAGAGCGGCGGCGTCCATCACCTTGCGAAGGTGATCGGTGTAGCGGCGACGCTCGTCGAGGTCGGCCACCAGCGGGTTGGGGTAGTAACCCAGTCCCGAGATGGTGACGCCGTAGCGCTCTAAAAGGCCGTGCACCTGACGGGCCCGGGCGGCATCGAACCCGGTCACATCGATATGGGTCACTCCGGCGTAGCGTCGCTCAGCCTGGCCCACGGGCCAGCACATCAGCTCGACGGTCTGAAAACCCTCTTGCGCGGCAAAGGCAAGCACCTCTTCCAATGAGCGGTCGGGCAAAATGGCGCTGACGAATCCGATCTTCATGGCAACCTCCTTCATGTTGGGGCCAGTATCGTAAACGCCCTGTCCGTGCCTGCAGTATAGGATGCGGCCTCTGCGGCGTCAACGGCGATTCGGCAAGAGCCTGTACGGGCATGTGCGCCGAGGAGGGGGGATGACGAGATTCTGAGGAGAAAAAGCGACGTCGATCCCGCCCGCACCGATACGGCGGGCCGGATCGACGGAAGGAGCGATCAGTGACCGCGACGGCTGGCGGGGCCTCGCAGGATGCCCGATCCGGCCACCAGATCCAGCATCTCCATGGTGATGGCGTGCTGACGCGCGGTGTGGTAGGTGAGGGTCAGTTCCTCGATGATGCGGCTCAGGTTGCTGCTGGCGGCGTCCATGGCCCGAAAACGCGCCGACTGTTCGCTGGAGGCGGACTCGATGACGAACTGATAGAGCCGGGCAAAGGTCCACTCTTCCAGGGCGCGTTCGAACAGGACACCGACCTCGGTCTCGATGATGGGTTCCGTCCAGCCCTCATAGCGCGACGGAAGCATCGAGGCGTCGATGGGGAGCCAGCGCTGGGAGATGGGCTCGGCGGTGGTTGCCGCTTTATAAGGGGAGTAGACGGCGAAAATAGCATCAAACTCGCCGGCCATCAGGCTATCGACCAGAGCCTCTCCCAGTTCGCGCACCAGCCCCAGAGAGGGCACACGGGTGATGGGCAGGGGGTAAGACATGTAGAGATCTCGCCCCTGACGCAGGAAATGGGTTTCGGCGCGCTTGCCCAGGGTGGCCACCAGCACTTCATCGGACTGGAGCTGTTGCTGGGCGATGAGACGTTCGGCGCCTTCCAGCACCGTGTCGTTAAAGGCGCCACACAGCCCCCGTTCGGAAGCCATCACCAGCATCAGCGCCCGACGCGGCGGGCGGTTATCGCGAGAGATGCGCGCGCGTGCCAGCGCCTCTTCTGACACATGGGGCAAGAGCACGGCCAGAACCTCTGCCAGATTATCGGCGAACGATGTGGCCGACTCCTGGTGGCGCAGGGCCGTGCGCCAGCCTCCCGCGGCAATGGTGCGCAACGAGGTAATGATCGGTTCTACGCTCTGAATATTCTCCAGGCGTTCTTTGATGCGTTCAATGTCTTCCATATCAACTCATGCTCTGCGCAAACTCCTGGATCATCTGATCTATCTGCTGGGCCAGATCGTCATCCAGTTCGCGCTGCTCTTCGATGCGTCGGATAATGCCGCGGTACTCGCGCTGGGCATAGGCCCATAGCTGCTCTTCAAAGATGGACACCTGCTCCAGGGGGAGCTCGTCCAGATATCCCTGGCCGGCGGCGTACAGAATGAGAATCTGTTGCGCCAGAGAGAGCGGCGAATAGGGCGGCTGTTTCAGTGCCTCGCGCAGACGCAGGCCGCGGGTGATCTGCTGCCGGGTGGCACGATCGATCTCGGCGCCGAACCGGGCAAAGTGGGCCACCTCCTCGTATTGGGCGAGAGTAAGCTTGAGCTGGCCGCTGACCTTGCGCATGATGGATGTCTGCGCCGCGCCACCTACGCGCGAGACCGACAGACCGACATCCACGGCCGGCCTGATGTTCTGGTTGAACAAATCGGGGTTCAGATAGATCTGCCCGTCGGTGATCGAGATCAAGTTCGTCGGAATGTAGGCGGTGATGTTGCCGCGCCGTGTTTCGACGATGGGCAGCGCCGTGATACTGCCGCCTCCGCGTTCGTCGCTCAAACGGCAAGCGCGTTCGAGCAGACGCGAGTGCAGATAAAAGATGTCGCCGGGATAGGCCTCGCGGCCGGGGGGGCGGCGGAGCAGCAATGAGAGCTCACGATAGGCATCGGCGTGCCGTGTCAGGTCATCGTAGATGATGAGGACATCACGGCCGTGATCGAGAAACGCCTCGGCGATGGTGCATCCGGCATAGGGCGCCAGATAGAGAAGGGCGGGTGGATCGTCGGGGGAGGCCATGACGACGACGGTATGCTCCATTGCTCCGGCTTCTTCCAGCGTGCGGATGGTGCGCAGCGCAGCGCTCTTGCGCTGTCCGATGCTCACATACACACAGAGGACGTCCTCATCCTTCTGATTGATGATGGTATCCAGGGCGATGCTGGTCTTGCCCGTCTGGCGATCACCGATGATCAGCTCGCGCTGTCCCCGCCCGATGGGGATGATGGCGTCGATCGCCTTGATGCCGGTGTGCAGGGGCTCGTTCACCTCCTGCCGGTCGACGACTCCGGGAGCCTCGCGCTCGATGAAACGGCGCTCGTCCACAAAGATGCGACCGCGCCCATCCAGCGGGCGGCCCAACGGATCGACTACCCGACCGAGCATACGATCGCCCACGGGAATCGTGATGCGCCGGCCGGTAGGCCATACGATGTCGCCTCCCTGAATGCCTTCATCCATACCCAGGAGCACGCAGTCGATCCAATCGGTCTCCAGGTTCATCACCAGGCCCATGGTGCCGTTCGAGAATTCGAGCAGCTCGTCCATGGTGGCGTCGGGCAGGCCCCATACAGAGGCCACGCCGTCCCCTACCTGTCGTACGGTCCCCACGTCTCGAACCGAGAGGCCCGGCCGGATATCGCGACTCTTTTCCACGATCGTGTTCAGAATGTCGCGTAACGATTCGGATGGGCGCAACTCGAGTTGCTGCATCAGCTCCGAAGGCAACCCGTCGATATCGCTGGCCCGCTCGGCCAGCGTAAAGGGCAGCCGATCGGCTGGGGTCTTGGTGATGGGTGACGGACGCTGTCCGCCACCCTCGATGGGGCGATTCTCCCGGGTATTGGTGTCGGTCATGTCAGGCATCTGCTCCCATACGGCTGATCAGTTCCTGATACACGCGTGCGCGCACGCGGCTGAGTTGCTGGCGCACACTGTTATCGATCAGTCGGTCGGCCAGGCGCACCTGGATACCGGCGATGAGCGTCGGATCGATCTGCATCTGCAACTCGACGTGACGATCGATAAGGGACGAGAGTGTATCGGCCAGTGTCTTGGTTTGATCGGCCGTTAATGCGACCGGGGTAGCAACAAAGGCCGTCGGTGTGCGGCCGGCCATGGCCCGGCGATATTGCTCGATCTCGGCTTGCGGCATCTGAAAGATACTGGCGGCAAAGTTGGTCACCAGATCATCGTGTGTTCGCCGCGTCGTCACCGACTGTATCACATTACCGGAGAGGTCGATCACCGTATCCATGATATCGTCATAGTGTTGGGCGATCACCTCATCACGCTGGCGGCGCAGGTCTGAACGCATTTCCTCCGTCAGACGGTCCAGCCGCTTGCGAGTTTCCTCAAGTAAGGCGGCGCCTTTTTGCAGCGCCTCCTGTTGGGCCTGGTAAATGATCTCTTCTGCTTGCTGCTCGATTCCTCGCATGCGCTCCTCCCATTCAGAGCGCAACTGCTCGGCTTCGGCCTCTTGATCGCGGGCTCGCTGCAGAGTCTCGGCGATGATCTCTCCGCGCTCGTTCAGCTTCTTGCGCAGAGGCCTGAACAGGAAAAAGTTCAGGATGAGCAACAATGCAACAAAGTTGAACACCTGCCAGCCCAGGGAGGGCCAGTCAATCTGCAGCATTCATCTTCCCCCTATATCCCAAAGAGTTCCGAGAAGGGGTTGGCGAATAGCAGAATCAGGCAGATCAGCAGAACATAGATAGCCGTTGATTCAAGGATAGCCAACACCACGAATAGGATGCCGCGAATGCGGTCGGCGACGCTAGGCTGGCGGGCCATATTATCAAAGGCCCGCACCACGGCGCGGCCCTCCATGAGTGTGGCGGGGATAGTTCCCAGCACGATGGCGGCCCCGACGACGATGGTCGTCACGATTGCAAATTGCAACTGCTGTTCTGGCTGCATGGATGTATCACTCCTTCTAATAAAATGTGGGCTTATGTTTCCAGAGTTTGTTCTCGCTCGTCGGTGGATTGGACTTCACCTATGGCATCCACAACGAACACGAGAGTCAACACGGTAAACACCAGGGCCTGTAACACGCCGGTGATCATGCTCAGCAGGTTCAAGGGCAAGGGCGAGAGCACCGGGACAAGGGTGAACATGACGGCGCCGATAATCTCGCCGGCCAGCACATTACCGAAGAGACGTAGCGACATCGAAAGTACACGAGAAAGGTCGCCCAGTATGTTAAGCGGCAGCATAATGATCACCGGCTCGATATAGCTGCGCAGATAAGCTTTGAGACCTCGCGCCCTGATGCCATAGTATTGTGTCGACCCCAGCGAAACCAGCGACAGAGCCGCCGTCGTGTTTAGATCGCGAGTGGGAGCGAGGAACAGGGGAACCAGGCCGACCAGGTTGGCGATGACGATATAGACGATCATGGTGCCGAGATAGGGCACCAGCTCGGGTATGGCCCGTCCGGACAGATCGCGGATCAACCCTTCGATGTACTCGACGAGATATTCGACGCCGAGCTGCCACGTTTTGGGCTCGAACACGCGGTATTTGAATGATGCCCAGATGGCAAAAACGATCAGCAGTCCGTTGATGATCCATGTTTGGAATACGGTATCCCGAATGGGGATCCCGTTGAGATAAAATACCGTCCGTGGAAAGACACCCTCGACGCCCACTGTCTATCCTTGTTCGTTTGGCCAGGTGGCCGGTATGCGATACATGCCGGTGCCCAGGTACAATGCCCAGCGGCCGATCACCGATCCGAGGATGAACCCGACTGAGGCGGGCAATCCTTGCCGTGCGGCCAGTATCAGAAATGGCGCCACGGCCAACAACCGGAGTGGCATACCCAGGGCAAACCGACGTATTGTGCGGGGCTTTTCCGCATCGACGCGATTCAGCGAGCGGCGCAGCCACAACAGGTGCGCACACCCGCAACCGGCTCCAATGACAAACCAGATGATGATCTGTAACAGGGGAGACATGCTACTCCTCCTCCTGCAATGCTTCGATTTCTTCCTCGGGCAACGCCTCGTAAAGCGCCCGCTCGAGCTCATCCGCCAACGTGTCCGACTGAGGGGACCAGGATGACTCCTGTTCGTCGGCCAGCGCTCCTACCAGCACAAAGCAGCGCTCTTCATCGACCCGCAGAATGCCCGCGCGTACCGGGATGGTCTGTGTGCCCTCATCGGTATGGTACTGGATGGTTCCCCGGCTAAGGGCGCCCACGAGCGGAGAATGCCCCGGCCAGATGCCGATGAGCCCATCGTGCAGAGGCACCTGCACCCAATGCGCGGGGCCCTGGTAGAGTACATTCTCTGGCGTAGTGATGAACAGGTCGACCCGGTCGGCCGGCGTTGCGGAGGCGTCACTCATAGCGTCTTGGCCTTTTCTACCGCATCGTCGATAGTGCCCACCATGTAGAAGGCCTGCTCGGGCAGATCGTCGTGCAGACCCTCCAGGATCTCTTCAAAGCCCCGGAGCGTCTCTTCCAGGGGGACGAACTGTCCCGGAATGCCGGTAAACTGCTCGGTGGAGAAAAAGGGTTGGGTCAGGAACCGTTGCAGGCGTCGGGCCCGGCGAACGACGAGGCGGTCCTCTTCGGAAAGCTCCTCTGTTCCCAGGATCGAGATGATATCCTGCAGCGCCTCATAGCTGGCCAGCACCTCTCGCACCCCGTTGGCAATGTTTACATGGCGTTCGCCCACATAGCGGGCCTCCAGCATCTTGGACGACGAGGCCAGCGGATCCACCGCCGGGAAAAAGCCCTGGCTGGACAGGCGGCGCGTCAACACGGTGATGGCATCCAGATGGCCGAATGCGGCCACAACACCCGGGTCGGTGATGTCGTCAGCCGGGATATAGATGGCCTGTACCGAGGTAATGGCGCCCTCTACCGTCGTCGAGATGCGCTCCTGTAGCTCGCCCATCTCGGTAGCGAGGGTGGGCTGATAGCCTACGGCGCTGGGTACGCGACCCAGAAGGGCCGATACCTCGGCGCCGGCCTGGACGTAGCGATAGACGTTGTCGATAAAGAGCAAGACATCTCGCTCCATCTCATCGCGGAAATATTGCGCCATGGTAAGGGCCGTCAGGGGGGTGCGGAGGCGCGCTCCGGGCGGCTCGTTCATCTGCCCAAAGACGAGGACGCTGTTGGAGAGCACGCCGCTTTGCTTCATGCTCTCCCAGAGGTCGTTACCCTCTCGGGTGCGCTCGCCCACACCGGCAAACACGGCCAGGCCGCGCTGTGTGCTGGTGCTGTGCCGGATGAGCTCGATCACCAGCATGGTCTTGCCCACTCCGGCGCCGCCGAACAGGCCGATCTTGGCACCCTGACCGTAGGGGGTAAGCAGGTCGATGACCTTGAGCCCGGTCACCAGAATATCACTGGAGAGCCTTTGCCGGCTTAGAGAGGGCGCCTGCAGGTGGATGGGGCGCCGGTCTGCATCATCCAGAGAAGGCCCCTCATCGATGGGCTGACCGAGGACGTTGAACATACGGCCCAGGGTGCTTTCACCGACCGGCACCTGGATCGGCGCACCCGTATCGACCACTTGAACGCCACGTTTCAGGCCGGATGTGGACGACATGGCGATGCAGCGCACGGTTCGGGGGTCGACGTGCTCCTGTACCTCGAGCACAAGGTCAGGCTCGCCGGGCCGCTGAATCAAGAGGGCGCTACTGATGCTGGGCAGGTCGCCTACGGTGAACTGAGCGTCCACCACAACCCCCATTACACGGGCTACTCGTCCGGTTCTCACTCGTTCGGTGCTCCTTCCGTGGCGTCATCGATATCTGTTCAGAAGGTGAAAGCGCGGGCCATAATAGGGCCGGCTGGACGGCCTGGACGCCTCGATGAGACGTCCCCCTGAACACCATCCGCCGGCGTCATTTGTGGGTCACAGCCGCGTCAGTATTATTTCGGTAGCATATCTTACCAGAATTATATCGGCATGGCAAGATACCACTCCATAAAGAAAGGGCTACTTTCTGATCAATGTGCATATATTGACGACCATCCAAGCCTCCGCTCTTTTGCGACGTGCTTTGGCCACGCCCATGTCAGCTTTCAGCGGCGGATGCCAGAATCAGCGCCCCTTCGGGCACGTCCATAGTCAGAGAAATGCCGCCGACGGCCCGTCCACCGGATGGCGACAAAAAATGACCTCTACCTGAACGCTCAGGCGGAGGCCATCAGTCTGACATAGACGGTTTGCGGCTCCGTTCGTCGGCCGCCGGTGAGCCCCATCACCGTATCAATACTACCATGCCCCATCGGATGTGTCAACGTAGGGGGGGGGCTTCTTTCAGGGCTGTGTTATTGTCCGGTTCCCTTCCGAAGGTTTCTGCCAGGAGCGAACGGATCAAGCGGAAAGCACACGATTTGCATTCGTCACCTTCGGAAGGTGGTTGTCGTGCGAATTTGACGCAGCCCCTGTGCTTTCAGGGCAATCGCATTTGACTCTAGAGAGGGGTGTTTATGGATCCCGCATCGCCCTCACCCCACCGCCGGTGACGGGCACGTCGCTAACGCCGGCGACCCTCTCCCACACGTGTGGGAGAGGGTGGTAGTCGTAGCGGTGAGTACACCTCTCGGGTACCGGGTGAGGGCAAAGATGCAGCCATGCGAATGCAAAGCTCCAAATGCGTTTGCTCTGGTGATACTTTGTTGCTGGCGATTCAGGGACGGACCAGAGTCAGTCATCATTCCGAATCGCCCCTTATCCTTTCAGGCTTGTTCCCCGGTTGCGGGGCGATCTCTCTTGGATCTCCCGGCCAGGAGGGTGCTGGTTACGGCCAGCCCCACCACGAGCCAGAGGAGGGATGAGGAATGGGGGAATTTGAGGTTGAACAGATAATGGTCAAAGATGCCGCCGATCATGGCGCCGGCCACGGCCAGCGATGTGCCCAGATAGATCGGCTCCAGTTCCGGGTCGGCCTGGAGAGCACGGCGAGAGCGCGCAAAGCGCACGAAAAAGGCGAGAATCGCCCCCAGAAAAGCGCTGAGCCCCACGAGCCCCATCTCTTCCGCGATGAGCAGATAGACGCTGGATACCCCCAGATAGGTATCGATATCCGGAGTGCCGGCAAAGCCGACGCCGAACCAGGGATAGCGCGAGATGAGGGTTAGCGAGTCCTGATATTCACCGAGGCGCATCTGAGTGGCCTGATCTTCAACCCGCACGCCCCGGAAAAAGTGGTCCACATAGGCCTGGGTGGGCGGGAGCAGCATCATGATCGCCAGAAATATCAGACCAATCCAAAAGATACGCCGATATTTCAGGGCTGCAAGAAGGAACAGGGCAAAGCCCAGTCCCACAAAGGAGCCGCGGGAAAATGTCAGCACCATGCAAATCCCCATGGTGAACGCCATGAGAATCAGCCAGCGGCGGGGGAGTAGCGGCCGGTCGCAAAGCATCTGCGCGACGGTCACGGTCGTGACAAAGATCAGCGTACCGCCCAGCACATTGGGATCCACCGACGTTGCGATGGCCCGTTGGGGGAGCTCGGGATTGTCTTCGATGAAGCGCAGGACGTCACCGGCCGGATACCGCACGACCTGGAGAGCCGAGAGAAGGCGGGTGCTCAGTGTCGTGGGCAGGATGTAGAGGCCGATCCCGATGAGGGCCGTGGCAAATCCGGCGACCATGAGGACGATGACGATCCACCTGAGCTGGTGACGGGTTCGCACATTGTTGATGACCAGCAAAAAGAGCAGGATGCTGAGCAGAATCTCGGCAAAGTGTCGCAGCACGTTACTGGTCAGGGGCGCATGGCTCAGTCCGGCGACGAACGACACCATGGCCAGCATGACAAAGGCCAGCACAAAGCCGGTGGGCGATGCGGCGATAAACTCTCCTGCCCGCCTGGTAACCAGGCGACTGACCCAGACAAAGAACACGGCGAGCAGCGCCAGATCCAAAAAGGTGGGCGAGAATCCGATATTGATAGGCAGCGCGGCAAAGGGCAGCAAAAAGATGATGCCGATGAGGACCATGATGCCCACCGTGATGCTGCGCAGCATCAGATAGCCGGTGACCAGAGCGATGAGCGCGGCGCTACCGTACACACCGCCCAACAGGCCGATGATGGCCCCCACCGGGATACCCAGCGCCAGACATATGCCCAGCACCGTCAGGCCACGCACCCAGGGGCGCGGATGAAAGAGTCCTCGCTGGATCGGCTCCCAGGTCAAATCGATCAACGTATCGCTCGCTTTCGGGGCAAAGAGGTTGGCGAACCGGTCGGGTTCGTCTCATTCGCCAGAAGCGCACCCACAGGGAACAGGCAATGTCCGAGATGGATACGCCGGCGGCGGATTCATCGCCGCCCATGGTAACACAATCATGAGGCAGAGGCAAAAGCGTGGCGAGCCGGTGACGTTTTTTCACCCGGCGGCGATGCACGCGCCGGGCCGGGCGCACCCTGCCGGATAGAACAGGGCGCAGGCGTGATCTCATCACACGCCTGCGCCCGTGGCATCTCGGATTGTCCGGATGACGGTGAAAGGGGTTACGGTTTGCCCATCAGGGTCACAGTGACCGAGTTCAGGTGTTCGATGGCGCCGTCGCGCGGGCTGATGGCGTATACCGAAATACGTCCCGGCTGCGTGGTGGCCGGCGCATCGAACTCGATGGTGCCGGTAAAGGGGCCGATCTCGCCCACCTCGGCGTCAATCATCGCATTCCCCTGAGCGATCACCTGACCGTTCTCGTTGAGGATATCGACGGCCAGCGTGTTCTCAAAGCCGCGTCCCCAACCGGTGACGGTGACCGGGCTGGTTACCTCATCGTTGAGCGACGGGCTGCTGATGATGATCTCTTCCTGCACGCTTGGGACACCGATCGGCGGGGGGGGCGTAGGAGTCGTCGGTGGCAGTTTATCCTTGCCGGGGATGAGCAGTTTCTGGCCGACAAAGATGAGGTTGATATTCCATATGCCGTTCAGTCGGGCGATGTCCCACACATTGACGCCGTAGGCCGCCGCGATGCTGTATAGGGTCTCTCCTCGTTGGACAGTGTGTTTGGTGTAGAGGGTAGAGGGGATGGGGATGATCAGGCGCTGGCCGGCGTAGATCAGATTCGGACTGTGCAGATTGTTGGCGTCGACGATCTCTTGCACCGTGACGCCGTATCTCCAGGCGATGGAAGTCAGCGTCTCTCCCCATCGAACGGTGTGAGAGACGGATTCCCCAGATGCCGATGCAGGCGCATTGGCGCCCGCATTGGCGCCCGCATCGGTGGGCGCATCAGCGCCGACCCCCACGGCGCCTATCGCAGATGCTCCCAGCAGCGTCAGTACCAGGAATGCGGTCACAATGGTTCGTCTCGTCATGAGAACCTCCTGCCCAAACGAGGATGGAACGATCAGATACCCATGAATCGCAGTATAACATACGGCTGCTGCTGCTGCAAGAAACCGACTCAAATCTTGCTCGAAAGGCATCGATCTGCAATAAAAACAGTCCGGCATTCGGGCCGGACAGGCAGGAACGGGTCAGGACATGTTCAAAAAACGAGTCGCCCACATCGACCGGGGCATATCGGGTAACGACGGGTGATCCCGAACAGGGCGCCTATGTTGGAGTGGTGGAGACTACAGCCTCCACCACCACGTAAACAATCTATGCGAAGCGGAGCTAGCCTCTGCGGCGCCCAAAGACGCGTTGCAGAATGACGATGAGCGCCATCAATCCGACAAACGTTATGGTATTGGCCGAAGGCTGCACCAGAACCAGCCAGGCGACCACGGCGGCGACTGCGGCGAGCACGATGATATTGCGGATGGTGGGGGTAAGCCACAGCGTCTGCCAGCGCGCCATGAGCTTGTCAAAGCCTCGCAGACCGCCCTCCAGCGCCAGGCCATACTGTTCCCGCGCCTCTTCCCGCTGGCCCGCCCGGTTGAGGGCAAGAGCATAGGCGTAGCGGGTGCCGGTCTGCTCGTCGGCGGGTGTCTTTTCCAGCACGTCACCCAGAACCTCGACGGCGCGGGCCGGTTGGTTGCGCATGATGTACAGACGTCCCAGCGCGCTGCCGGCGCGGTAAAAGAACGGGTTCATCTCGTAGGCCTGTCCCAGGTACTCGATGGCCCGATCATAATTGCGCTCGCGAGCCTCGAGAATGCCTAGGTTCGAATAGGCCAGGCAGGCGGCATAGGGGTTGGCGTCCTGCAAGGCGATGGCCTCTTGCGCGGCCTCTCTGGCCTCATGGTTCTTGCCCTGAGCGATGCGCTGATAGGTGGCCCCGTGCCAGTAAAGGGCAAACATGGC
Source organism: Anaerolineae bacterium (assembly GCA_050942995.1). Lineage (GTDB taxonomy): Bacteria > Chloroflexota > Anaerolineae > UBA1429 > UBA1429 > JBMNOI01. The sequence goes on along the minus strand of JBMNOI010000040.1, from coordinate 7,592 downwards.
GCGGCGTTCCTCTTCGTTTTCGATCCACTCGATCGCCCGGTAGGCGATGTTGAGCTCGTTCTGAGAGCGCTCGTTATCGGCCATATCGGCCCATACCTGCGCCAGGGTGATGTGCGCTTCGGGGTCTTCGGGGGCGATGCGGATGGCCTCCTGCAACATTTCCGAGGCCTCCTGGTTCTCGTCGATTAGAAAGAGGAGCACTCCCAGGGCGGCATAGCCCTCATGGCGCCCCCTATCGATCTCGATGCAGCGTTCGGCGGCCGCCCGAGCTTTGTCTGGCAGGCGCATGCGCGTATAGGTGCGGGCCAGGCCTAGATAGGCCTGATAGTTATCGGGATCGAGATCGGCGACGGCCTGATAGGCCGCCTCGGCCTCATCCAGACGCAGTTCACGATAGGCCAGGCTGGCTCTGGTCAGGCTCTCATCCAGGGTATCTGATTGGTGACCCATCTATATCGCTCCTCCTGTGGTCCATTCAGTTCAGTATAGTGCGGGGCCGGCATTCGGGCAAAGACGAACGTCAGGATGCGACGCGCCCCCAGCAGCGTTCTAGCAGGGCCGCCGTGCGGCCCGACAGGTCGGCCAGACGATCCGCCGCCGTGGCGTCTCCGGCCAGGTGCTCTCGCATCAGGCGGCTCTCTTCTACACAGAGAGCGTCGTGTAGCGGCAGCGCCTCGCGCAACAGAAACAGGGCGTACTTGACGTAACGAAATGGCCCGTACGCCCGCACCGTCTCGCCGGGCAGGGCGGCCACGGCGACCGAATAGAGATCCTTGATGCTGGTAATGAGATCGGGCAGATCGGTCGACGGCGCAAAGACGATGGTGTAGAACCAGCCAAACAGCTCACCGCGCTCGCAACCGTGGGCGTCGCTCACTCCCACGATGGGGATCTGTCGGCCCCGAGCCCGTTCATCGTGATAGCGGGCCACCTGTAGCGTGTTGGAATCTTCCTCGTGGGTAAAATAACCGCCCAGCAGCTCAAAGGCATCGTAGGGCTGTTCTTGGAAAAGGTGGCCGGTCAGGGCGCCCGACGGAGCATAGCGGCGTTGGGTGAACCAGTAGGGATGGCAAAAGATACCCAGACCGCCGGCCTGTCGGATACGATCGAAGCACCAGCAACAGGAGGCGTACTGGTACGGATCGACACCCGGTGACAACGGCCCCAGGCGATCCTGCAGAGCCTGTACCTCGGCCCAATAGGTGTTGCCGGAGAACATCTCGTTCAGGCTGAATCGCCCGCCAAAGTTGATCATATGGACCGGGTTGCCGGGTGGGTGCACCTCTTCGCCCGGATAGATGCGCAGGTCGATCTTGACCCCGTCAAAGGCCTGTTGCGCCTCCAGCGAAGGGGCGTAGAGGTGGTGATCGGTGACGGCCATAAAGTCCAGGCCGATGCCCCGAGCGGCGGCCGCCACATAGCCGGGCGATTCGCGGCCGTCGGAGCGGTAGCTGTGGATATGCAGATCGCCCTTGTAGGGGCGGCGCCGGTAGAGATCGTCGGTCAGCGAGTAGATGCGGAACTCGCCGATGGTGCGGTCGGCGGCGCCCTCGACGATCTCTTCCACATGGAGCAGGTGTTCCTGCTCGTTCTCGAAATAACGCGAGAGGCGCAGCGCGCCGTCTGTCGGTCTCAGGATGACGTCGGCGCCCTCGGGCCAGCCGCTGCGGAGGGCATATTCCTCCAGCGGATAGCAGGTGACCCGATACCCGGCATCGTTGCGAAAGCGCACATGTTCGTACAGAGGCCGAATCTCGATGAGGGTCTCGCGGTCGGCCGGGACAATGCGTGGCGTGACATCATAGTAATCTTCCGGTCTCACCAGCGCCTCCTTCGATATTTTGCAAAAGTATACTCACAGGGGCCCGGCCTGTCATGCGGAGGAGGCGGGATGTGAGCCGGAGATGATTCACAATATATGGCCGGATGGCCCATCATGCATGACGCCTCTCGCGCCGGATGTTTCAGCCGGTGCAAACGTATGTTAGAATATGCGAGATCTGACGGGGAGGCTATGCGGTGGAGAATGGTGCGCTGGTCCGGCTACTGAAGGTGACGCGAACGTACGACGTGGGAGGGCAGATCTTTTACGCGTTGCGTAACGTTTCGCTCTGCATTGAGGAGGGTGAATTTGTCGCCATCATCGGGCCTTCGGGCAGCGGCAAGTCCACTCTGTTGAACCTCATAGCCGGCATCGACCGACCGACTGCGGGCGAAGTCTGGGTGGGCGACCGGCGGGTGGACACTCTGGATGAGAACGCTCTGGCACGCTGGCGGGGGAGTACCGTCGGCGTCGTGTTCCAGTTCTTCCAGTTGTTGCCCACATTGACGGTGCTGGAGAATGTGGCCCTGCCGGTGCAGCTTCGTCGGCTGTGGAGCCGACCCGATCCGGCGGCGGCGCGGGAGGCTCTGGAACGGGTGGGGATGGCGGCTCATGCCGACAAGCTGCCCTCCGAACTCTCGGGAGGGGAGAGGCAACGGGTGGCCCTGGCCCGCGCGCTGGTCAACAATCCGCCGATCCTGGTGGCCGACGAGCCGACGGGGAATCTGGATTCGGCGACGGGCGTGCAGATCGTGAATCTGTTTGCCGAAGAGCATCGGGCGGGCAAGACGGTGATTCTGGTGACCCATGAGCATCATCTGGCCGAGGCGGCTTTGCGTTGCATCGAGATGCGCGACGGGCGCATTGTGAAAGACACATCCGCCGGGATGTCAGAACGGATGAGGGGGACGTAAAGCGATGGGAACGGTTCTGATTCGCAATGCGCGCTGGCTGCTGACGATGGATGACGAGCGGCGCGAGCTGGAGAACGGGGCGATATGGATTCGTGACGGGGTCATCGAAGCGGTGGGGCCGTCGGATGAGCTGCCGGATAAGGCCGATCGCGTGATCGACGCGGGGCGGCACCTGGTCATGCCGGGGCTGGTGAACACACACCATCACTTTTTCCAGTCATTGACGCGGGCGCTGCCGGCCATGCAGAACGCCGGCCTGTTCGATTGGCTCACCGGCCTCTACCCCATCTGGGCGCGATTGACCCCCGAGGCGGTCTATGAAAGCGCCCGCACCGTGCTGTGCGAGATGCTGCTCTCCGGCTGTACGACAACGACCGACCAGCTCTACCTCTACCCCAACGGCATCAGGCTGGATGATACGATTCGGGCGGCGCGGGATTTGAGTGTGCGTTTTCATCCATGCCGGGGCAGCATGTCGATGGGCGAGTCTCAGGGAGGGCTGCCCCCGGACGATCTGGTGGAAGATGAAGAGACGGTGCTGCGCGACTCGCGCCGGGTCATCGAGGCCTATCACGAGCCCGAGCGCTATGGCATGATCCGCATCGCCCTGGCGCCTGCGGCGCCCTTTAACGTGAGCGAGTCGCTGATTCGGGCCTCGGCCGAACTGGCCCGTTCCTACGGTGTGCGCCTGCATACCCATGTAGCCGAGACGCAGGATGAAGAGGCGTACTGTCTGGAGCGAGTGGGGATGCGCCCCACCGAGTATATGTGGCATTTGGGCTGGGTGGGGCCCGATGTGTGGTGGGCGCACGCCATCTGGCTCAACGATGCCGATATCGCTATGCTGGCCGAGACCGGCACCGGCGTGGCACACTGCCCGAGCAGCAATATGCGTTTGGGATCGGGGATCGCCCCCGTGCGCCGGTATCTGGATGCCGGAGTCAAGGTGGGGGTGGCGGTGGACGGCAGCGCCAGCAACGACTCCGCTCACCTGCTGGCCGAGGCCCGTCTGGCCATGTTGTTGCAGCGGGTGGTCGAAGGCCCCGAGGCGCTGACGGCGCGCGAGGCGCTCGAGATAGCGACGCGGGGCGGCGCGGCGGTCCTGGGGCGAGATGATATCGGCGCTCTGGCTCCCGGAATGGCCGCCGACCTGATCGGTATACGGCTGGACGGGCTGGCTCATGCCGGGGCGCTGCAAGATCCACCGGCAGCGCTGCTCTTTTGCGCCCCTGCGACGGTCGATTTCTCGATGATCAACGGCCGCATGGTCGTGGAGGACGGCGCCCTGGTGGGGGTGGATGTGGCGGCGCAGGTTGCGCGACATAACGAGTTGAGTCGTCGATTGCTGACGGGATGAGGGATGTGAACAGAAAAACCGCCGTGAAAGAACGCTCTTTCACGGCGGTTCTGTTTGCAGATCGGTGTCGTTAGCTGTTCAGCGGATAGCCCATCAGGTAGCGGCGCACCATATCCAGCCCCAGGTTGATGAGCCACCCACGCCCCGACGGACCGGTTCGCCCGCGTCGGGGTTCACCGCAGAGTATGCCGTCGGGGGTGGCGATGGCATAGTGTACGGCAGGGGCATCGGGGGCGGCCATATCGACCGGCCCGATAATCGCCAGGCCCAGGTCGGCGTTATGCGCCCGGCAAACGGCCTTTGCGGCGGCGTCGGCCACCTGCTGGCAGGGGTAGCCGTGGGTGGAGATCAGGTCGTCCGGGATCCCCATGGTGCTCACCAGCGCCTCCATCGTGGGCAGGTTGACGCCACCGGCAAATGCATTCGCGCCACAGCTTGCTCCACCCAGTTGTTGCGCCATGTGCCCCTGTGTCACCGTCTCGACCACAGCCAGGCGCAGCCCTTTGGCGACGAGAGTCTCGGTGACCACATCGCTTAGGGTCTGCGTGTCGATGCCGAACACATACTCGCCCAAGCGGGCGCGAATATCGGCCTCTACAGGCGCGATGAGGGCCTCGGCCTCGGCCTCGCTATCGGCCTTGACGGTGATGCGGATATCGGTCTGACCGAAATGCGCACGGGTGCCCACGGTGGGATTGGAGAGGGCCATAAGGTCGCCGATGCGGGCATCGATGGCGCTTTCACCGATGCCACAGGTGCGCACCACGCGGCTCTTGATGATGCTGTGCAGGTTAAAGCGCTCGCACAGATAGGGTATCACCTCGTTCTCCATCAGATATTGCATCTCATGAGGAACACCCGGCAGGCAGATAATGATGTGACCGTTGTGCTCGACGGCGAATGAGGGCGCCGTCCCCATAGGGTTGTGGATGATGCGCGCGCCGGTGGGCATGAGCGCCTGCTTGCGGTTATTATCGGTCATGCGATGGCCGCGGCGATTAAAGTGAGAGGCGATCTCCTCCACCAGTTCCTCGTCCAGATACAGTTCGCGGCCGGTGGCGGCGGCGACGGCGTCACGGGTCATATCATCGACGGTGGGGCCCAGTCCGCCGGTGGTGATGACGACGTCCGAGCGCTCCAAACTGGTGCTCAGCACCTGGGTGATGCGCGCCAGATTATCGCCCACGGTGGTGGTATAGTAGAGGTTGAGCCCGATGGTCATCAGCTTCTGGGCGATCCATGCCGAATTGGTGTCTACGATTTCGCCGAGAAGCAACTCGGTGCCGATGGTGACGATCTCTGCTTGCAAGGTGGTTCTCCCTGACGATGTAGTTGGGTGGGTCAGCGGTTACAGACGCAACCGCCGACGGATGCCGATTCGTGTTTAGACGTTCAGTGAGTAAGCCGATAGTTCACCCGGCCTGTGTCCCGGGGCGTATCCAAATAATGAGCCGCTGTAGATGCGTGCGGTGGCGTCGGGCATAGCAGGCGAGCCGTCCTCGATCAAGCATACCTTAGAGATAGTTTTCGAGCCCGCGTTCGCGCAGCTCTTTGACCAGTGTGCTCACATCCTGCGCCCGATCTTTGGGCAGGACCAGCAGGGCGTCATCGGTATCCACGATGACGAAATCCTCCAGCCCGATGGTGGCCACGAGACGGTTGCTGTAGATCAACGATCCCAGGGTGTCCACGCCCACATGCTGAGTCTGCCCCATGATGACGTTGCGATCATTATCGTGGGGCAGGATATCCGCCAGAGCGGCCCATGAGCCGATATCGTTCCAGCCCATATCACAGGGGACGACGGCCACCTCGGTGCTCCGCTCCATAATGCCCACATCGATGGTGTTGGGCGGGATCTGTTCCCAGTATTCCCGCCAATCGCCCGGTTGAGCGGACGTGGCGGTCATGGACTCTAGACAGGTGAGGGTATCGGGCAGCAGGCGGCCAAACTCGTCCAGGATGCGGTCCAGCGTCCAGGCAAAATACCCGGCGTTCCAGTAAAATCGACCGCTATCGACGAATTCCCGAGCCTGTTCCTGAGGCGGCTTTTCGGTAAAGCGCGACACGCGATAGACGCTCATCCCTTGATAGCTCTTTAGCGGGTCGGCACGCTCGATGTAGCCGAATCCGGTGGCAGGGTGGTCGGGCACGATACCGACGGTCACGAGGAATCCCTGGCGCGCCGTCTCGACGGCAGCGCATAACGCCTGCCGAAAGCTCTCCTCATCCAGGATGGCGTGATCGGCGTGCAGAGAGACCATCACGCTATCACCCGGCTCCTGACGGCGCAGGCGCATGGCGGCCAGCCCCAGACAGGGCGCCGTACCACGAGGCGAGGGCTCGGTAAAGATGTTGTTCACCGGCAAATCGGGGAGTTGTTCGGCGATGGGGCCGGCATAGTCGGAGCCGGTGAGGATATAGATCCGCTCGGGGGGGACCAGAGGCAGAACGCGATCCACCGTCTGCTGGAGCATGGACCGCTCACCCACCAGATTGAGTAATTGCTTGGGTGTCTCCTTCCGGCTGCGCGGCCAGAGACGGGTGCCGCTGCCTCCTGCCAGAATGGTGACATGAACATCACTCAAATCCATCGGACACATACTGTATCATTCCTTTCCACGCTCTAATGGGCCAGTATATAACCCATATTATCCACCCGCCGCACCATGCCCTTGAGCTCCATCAGCGACAATGTGCTGGAGACGGTCGCGGTGGGCAGCCCCGAATGGCGCACCAGGTCGTCGATGTGCACGGGGTCGACCCCGATATGCGCCAGAAGCGTCCGCTCCTCGGGCGTATCGGGCACGATCTCGCGCACCTCACTCTGTTGCGCTACCTGTCGGAGGTTCAGCTCTTCGAGGATATCCTCGACTCGGGTGACAAGCTTGGCCTCTCCACGTTGAATCAGGGTATTGGTGCCCGCGCTGTTTCGATGATGGACGTTTCCGGGCACGGCAAAAGTCTCGCGCCCCTGTTCCAGCGCATAACGCACCGTGATGAGCGCGCCGCTGCGTTCTCCCGCCTCGATCACCAGGGTGCCGAGGCTGAGGCCGCTGATGATACGGTTGCGCGGCGGAAAGTTGCCTGCTTCAGGACGGGTTCCCAGCGGATAGTCCGAGATCAGGGCGCCTGCCTGACAGATACGGGCGGCAAGATCGCGATGGCGGTAAGGATAGATGGTATCCAGCCCGCAGCCCAGCACGGCCAACGTGCGGCCCCCTGCCTCCAGCGCCGCCTGATGGGCGATGCCGTCGATGCCCAGCGCCAGTCCGCTCACCACCGTGATATGGTTGCGCGCCAATCCCTCGGCCAATCGTCGGGCAACCTCTTTGCCATAGACGCTGGCATGGCGTGTGCCCACGACGGCCACCGCCCATTCGTCAGCGGGCGTAATCTCGCCTCGCACGTAGAGCAGCGGAGGCGGGTGGTCGATGGCCCGAAGCAGTTGGGGGTAATCGGGGCTCTCCCAGGTGAGCAGATGCAGGCCCTGCTTTTC
>JBMNOI010000039.1:0-29333 GCA_050942995.1 Anaerolineae bacterium | reverse complement strand
GAGTGGCGATGAGCAAAATAACGAATATTGCGGATAGGGCCTGAGAAGAGCGCATGGGGTCCTTCCTTGCATCTGGCATGGGGGCTTGCCGGAGCGATAATCACCCCGGCAAGTCTCGTTCTGTGGTCAGGACGGCCCGGGTCGCGGAAGTACCCGGACCGCCCATGGGGAGCGCATACAAACCGTGCGCTTCCCCCGTAGTTCATCCACTCGGCCAGAGCCTCTCGAAAGATGGCTCTGCCCTGTTCCCCGGTCAGGACGATTTGACCTCGATGAGACGCACATCCTTGGACCATGTGCTGGTCTCCATGCCCGGCATCACCAGATTAAAGCTCTCATCCTCCATGGTGACCAGACAGTCGGCGCAGGCTTCCAGGTCAGACCAGCCGACTTCGACCTTGTAGCCGTCACCCGAGGTAAAGACGACCCGGGCAGCGCCCGCTTCGACCCCTGCGCGGGCCGTCAGCTCGCTCAGGCGGACACCCTCCATTTCGATGGCGCCCTTCTTCGGATGCTCCACCGTAAGTGTCTCCACGCCAATCTGCTCCAGGTCCGCCTGAGTCAGGGCGAGAGGCGTGCTCACAGCGCCATACAGGTGCAGCGTACCGGCCTCCATCTCGGGCGCCTCTACCGGCTCGGTTGCCTCAGCAGGCTCCTCTGCAGGCTCCTCTGTAGCCTCAGACGTATCAGCAGGCAGGGGTTCCAGGCTCAGCACGATCTGGGCCACCTGTCCTACCCTCTCGTTCGGCATGAGATCCGGCCCCACCAAACGCAAGGGGAAATGATCCTCACTCAGTGGTTGGTCATCAACCAAATAGGCCAGGATAATATCTTTGTTACGAGCCACATGCTGGCTGTCAAAGGTAACCTTGTACCCATCGGCCGCCACCACATCGATGGTATAGCCGTCACGGGCCAGCTCGTCATTGAACGCCCCGCCCTCGTGTCGGTTCTCGTCATCCACAAAGCCTGCCAGGTAGTAGAGCGGGATACCGGTCCACACACGGCCTTCATCGTCCTCCCATTTAGTCTGGTGACAGCTGGGGGAGGCGCCTGACTCGAAGGTGTTGCGATCCATCAGGAACGTCTGGGCGCCCTCCAGATGGAGGCTCCACTCGACAACCGCTTGTTTGACGACGACCTGGCGCACCCACTTGACCGACCAGTGCCCATCGGTCACCTGATCCGACTCGGGGCTGAGGATAGCCAGCCGCAACGTGCCCTCGTTCTCCTCCGAGAGTGACTCACCCTCCCGCTCGAACACCACAGAGGCTACGAGCGGCTGATCGTAACTGATCTCCTCACCTGTGATCGGGTCAAATGTGGTGAATGTCCCGTTCGCGATCTGGTCGTAAGAGAAGGTGATGGCATAGCCGTCTTTGGCGACCACATTCACCGCCACCGATTCGTCGCACGGACCGACAGCCTGGCAGAGCTCCAGCAGCGAGACGCCGCGATACATCGCAGGCGGAGTGATCTTGCCCGTCGAACTCTTGATTCCGCCATAGCCCTCGACCACGTCCATTTGAGACAGGTCGTCGATCGACAGCGTGATGCTCTCGTCAAGACCGACGACATCGAGGGTCGAGCCGGGGAGCGGTGTGGGCTCGAGGGTGGGCGTGGGTGGGCCGGGGGTGGCCGTCACCACGATCACCACAGGCGTCGGCGAGGGCTCGTCAGATACCTCGACAGCCGCAGTTGGGCTTGCGGGCGCCATCTGGCAACCCACCAGCGCGATGACCAGAAATAGTGCAAAGAAGATGCTCCAACGCTTCATCACTGCCTCCGTAGAGCGGATAGACTGGGACGAATGACGATAGTAGGGCACGACACCCATTCCACGCCACCGGGAGGCAGGTAAGCAAAAAGCCGGCACCTCCAGACGCGGAAAGGAGACGCCGGCCCACGGCAAGTCGATCGAGGCCACCTCCTTTCCAAACACGGGGGGCACGTCCGTTTCCAGACGCACCGTCAGGTCACCCTGGGTGATCAGCGATCATGCTTCCATGGGGATGACCCGGTCCCTGTAGGCTGCATGATTCGGAGGGTTATATTAGATTCGCAGCCATTATACGAGTCCGGCAAGGGGCTGTCAAAGAAGAAGAAGGCCGTCTCAGACGTGCGTTCCGTATCGGCCTTGTTTCTTTGACAGAATGGCCGTTCCATAGTAACATGGCTTCGTCGTGCTAGACGGGGAGCTAGCGGTGCCCTGTACCCGCAATCCGCTATAGCGGGGTCGAATTCCCTCTCGCGGTGTGTCTCCCTGTAGGATGACCCTGATACGGGGCGTTGACGGTTGGGTCTCGCGCGGCGAAGGCCCGTGAACCCCGTCAGGTCCGGGAGGAAGCAGCGGTAAGCGGTTACCTCCGGGCGACGCGAGGCAGCCTGGCCCGAGCCCACGATCAGGGGGCACTACGGGCAAGCGCAACAACAGAGGGTGCACGACATTTCTGTGCCTGATGAAATGGGTGATCGTGGCCTGCCTCTCGTTCATCTCACCCTTTCGTAGAGACGAGTTATGCAGGATCGGGTTTTGGTCATAGGGGGAGGAGCCGCCGGGCTGATGGCAGCCGGTCGGGCCGCCGAGATGGGCGCTCATGTCCTCCTGCTAGAAAAGACGAAACGACCGGGAAACAAGCTACGCATCACCGGGAACGGGCGCTGCAACCTCACCAACACCCGTGATGTCGCCGGATTCATCGAGCACCTCACTCCTGCCGACCCTTTTCTGCGCAACGCCTTTGCCCGCTTTTTTGTTCAGGACCTCATCGCGTTTTTTGAGGCTCGCGGCATCCCAACCATAACCGAGCCCGATGGACGTGTCTTCCCCGCTTCGGCCAACGCCCAGCATATCGTCGACGCTCTGCGCGACTATTGCCTGGAGGGAGGCGTTCGGTTCCGGTATAACTCGCCTGTCGACGAGATCATCGTCGAGGATGGGCATGTGCGCGGGGTCCGTTCGGGCGAGACGACCATCGAGGCGCGACAGGTCATTCTGGCCACCGGCGGCACATCCTATCCTCATACCGGCTCTACAGGAGATGGATATCGCCTGGCACAGCGCCTGGGCCATCGGATTGCGCCCATTCGTCCGGGGCTGGTGCCTCTAGTAGTCGACGATCCGGCCATACGATCGCTTCAGGGGTTGACCTTGCGCGATGTGCGGGTCGCCCTCTATCGGGGAGAGCGGCGGCTGGTCGAGGCCACAGGAGATCTGCTCTTCACCCATTTCGGCGTGTCCGGTCCGGTCATTCTGTCTCTCAGTATGCATTTGGAAAAAGATGGCGAAGGACCCACACGCCTGATTCTGGATACGAGGCCGCATATGGATGAGGCCACGCTGGATGATGACCTCCGGCAGCGCCTCGCGGCCATGGGCCGGGCAACAGTGCGCACCTGGCTGCGTTCGCTCGTGCCCAATTCGTTCGCCGAGGTCATTATCGCACAAAGCGGCGTACCGGCCGACCGGCGCACCAGCACTTTGTCGGCCAAACAACGCCACACCATAAGGCGCTTACTCAAAGGGTTCAGCATGACGGTGAGCGGCACACGGCCCATGGCCGAGGCAATGGTCACCCTGGGCGGGGTGGATTGCAGCGAGATCGCCCCCCGCACAATGGCCTCTCGTCTCGTAGATGAGCTATACTTTGCCGGTGAGATTATGGATGTGGCCGGGGATACCGACGGATATAACCTGCAAATTGCCTTTACTACGGGACGTATGGCCGGCGAAGCCGTCGCGCGTGCGATACTGACCGAAACCAGTAAAGGATAGTGTCCTCTTGAGTCATCAGCGTACTAGTTTACGGCTTTCCAATGCGATTCGAGCGTGGCTCAGTGCCCTGAGCGCGCTCCTACCGAGTTGGAAGGCGCTGGTCATGCTGACGTTGGGGGCGATGCTGATACTGATGGGGGTGATCTATGCCGCCACTCAGCATACCGTGCACCTCAACATCAACGGCATAGCATTCCGAATTCGTACCCATCAGCGCACAGCCGAGGGCGTGTTGCGCGAGGCGCGAATCGATCTGTATCCCGAAGATTCGTTGCATGCGCCCGAGCCTGAGGCCCTGCTACAGGGAGAACCGATCGAGATTACCATCGCCCGCCATGTGGCCGTCGTCCACGACGGCAGTGTGACCCAGGCGCGCACTCTGGCCACCCGGGTAGACGATGCTCTGGCCGATGCCGATATCGTGCAGCTGGATCACGATGAATACCTCATGCAGGGTGAACCCTGCGATCTGGATACCCCCCTATTCCAACCGGCCATCACCCGTGGATTGAGCATGCGTCGGCTCGTCGAGGAGCTCCGCAGCCCCGTGCGGTTGACGGTGCGTCGTTCGGTACCGATTACGGTACAGGATGGCGCCGTGACGCTCAGCACACACACCACCGCCCGCACGGTGGGCGAGGCGTTGCACGATCGCGGCATCGTCATCTATGTGGGCGACGAGGTCTTTCCCGCCTATGATACGGTCATCACGCCGGGGCTCAGCATCTTTATCGATCGGGCCAAGCCGATCACATTGGATATCGGCGGTACGGTGCGCGCCATGCGTACCCGCCACAAAACCGTCCAGGATCTGCTCGAGGCCGAGAATGTGACCTTGTCGGGCGAAGATTATGTCACCCCCGACCCCTCGACGCCCATCTCCAGCGAGATGTATGTCTCTGTCGTGCGCGTGCAAGAAGAGCACTATATCGAAGAGACGCCCATCCCCTATCAGACACGCTGGGAGGCCGATCCCGAGCTCGAGATCGACCTGACCACCGTCAAGCACTGGGGACGCGAGGGCGCTCAGCGGCGCCAGATACGCGTGCGCTATGAGAACGATCGCGAGGTAGAGCGGGCCGTCGAGGCCGAATGGATCGCGCACGAGCCGATTGACCGCGTCTATGCCTACGGCACCCGCATCGTCGTGCGCCAGATCGAGACGCCCGCCGGCACCATGGAGTACTGGCGCAAGATACGCATGCTGGCCACATCATACAATGCGCCCACGGCCGGCAAGCCGATGGATCATCCGACTTATGGTATCACCCGCACCGGCATACGCGCCCGCTATGGCGTAATCGCAGTGGACCCGAACGTCATCAACCTGCATCAACCCATGTATGTGCCCGGTTACGGCGTGGGTACGGCGCTGGATACAGGCGGAGCGATCAAGGGACGACGCATCGATTTGTGCTATGACGATCATAACCTGGTGCTCTGGAATCGATGGGTGGATGTATACCTGTTGACCCCGGTGCCATCGACGCGAAACATTCCTTGGATCCTCCCCAACACGCCCAGAGAGAGAGAATAGATCGCCACCATGGACGTCCACGAGATCCTCCGTCGCCACCAGATCCGTCCGTCGAAAGGATTGGGACAGAATTTCATCACGGACACGCATACTCTGGAGCGTATCGTCGCGATCGGTGACGTGAGGGCCGATGATGTGGTGCTGGAGGTGGGGCCGGGTGTTGGGCTGCTCACCGGCCTGCTGGCCGATCGCGCCGCGCAGGTGGTGGCGGTCGAGCTGGACCGTCGCATGGTGGCCGTGTTGCAAGACACGCTGGCCGGGCGCGATAATGTCCATATCATCGAGGCCGACATCCTGGAGACGGACCCGGTCGACGCGCTGCTGGCCGCAACAGGTCGTGGTTCCGACGAGATGCCGCCTCCCTACAAGGTGGTGGCCAATCTGCCCTACTATATCACCTCGGCCGTGTTGCGCCACATGCTGGAGGCTCGGGCACGGCCCACGCGCATGGTGCTCATGGTACAGCGCGAGGTCGCCCGGCGCATCGTCGAGCAGCCCGGACAGATGAGCCTGCTGGCGGTGAGCGTGCAGGTATACGGCAGGCCTCGCATCGCACTGCGTGTGCCCGCCGGTGCCTTTTACCCCCGGCCCAAAGTCGACTCGGCCGTACTCGATATCGCCGTCTATCCTCAGGCCATGGTGCCCGAAGACGAGCGCGGGCGCTTTTTCCGTGTGGTGAACGCCGGGTTTGCGCAAAAACGAAAGCAGCTTCATAATAGCCTCACTCATGGCCTGCATCTCTCGCGCGAAGAGGTGCTGGCCAGCCTGTCTGCCGCCGAAATCGCGCCGGATCGCCGCCCTCAGACGCTGAGCATCGAGGAATGGATGCGCCTGTCGCGTGCCCTGCCCCTTTAGACAAATGCGCCGCCGGAGGTGGCATTTACATTTGCTTCAACCTGTGGTTTGGATTATAATCCGGCCTTGGGTGTAAATAATCATCACTCTGGATGGGACAAACGGCTCACTGCCATTCACCCGCAATATTGTAAGTGAGGAGGTATCCCCAACAATGCCGACCTACAGATACAAATGCGAAGAGTGTGGCATCCAGTTCGATCGCTTCCAGCACTTTTCTGAGGACCCGCTCACGACCTGCCCAGAGTGCGAGGGGTTCGTACGCCGCGTCATTCAGCCGGTAGGGATCATCTTCAAGGGTTCGGGATTCTACGTCACCGATAATCGCAGCGACACCTCGTCGCTCATGCCCAAGTCAGAGCGCAACGAGTCCAAGGGTGAAGCGTCTGAAAGCAAATCGGCACCGGCCAAGTCAGAATCATCCGACTAGCGCCGGCGGCCGTTGCCGCGATAAACTGGAGAAAAAACAACGGACCGAGCGCTGTAATACAGCGCTCGGTCCGTCCATAATCGGCCGGTCGTGCTAGATCTGAAATCCTCCGGCGTACTCGACGACTTTGTATTTGAACTCAACGACGAGCTCTTGAAGCTTTTCGATAAACTCTTTCCACTCGTCGCTGTTCAACGCCTGTTTCATCGCATCCAGGTCATCGGCAACACCGCCGGCCAGCACCTGAGGGCCCTGCCCCCACACGGCGTACCAGGCATCCGTGGGCTGGATACCCATATTCATGATGGACCGCGTAAAGTCCCTGGTCAGAAACTCCAGGTACTCGGTCTCTTTGCCTTCCCGGATATTCCACGTCATGATCAGTTTAACCATTACCACCACCCCTCTGCGTGGTATTTACACTATACCAGATTACGTCTCGGGTCGCAAGAGGAAAAGTCTGCGGACCGCGCCGTTATCCGGCGATTTTCGCAGGGTCTGGGAAGGATGTGATGAGTGGGGGCGATATCCCTTCAATACCGTCCGGTTCACGTTGCCATTTCGCCGATCACTTGTCGAACACCGATCTACCCCACTGAAGGAGTGCTATGAGAGCCCTGATTCAGCGTGTCACAAAAGGTTCCGTCACCGTAAATGATGAGCGCATCGGCGAGATCGGCCCCGGCCTGGTCATCTTGCTGGGTGTGCGTCAGGAGGATACGGAGGACGATGCCGCCTGGCTGGCTCAAAAGATCGCCCACCTGCGCATCTTTGAGGATGATGAGGGTCGTTTTAATCGCTCGCTGCTGGATACAGAGGGCGAGGCGCTGGTGGTCTCACAGTTCACCCTGTACGGTAACGCCCGCCGTGGCCGGAGGCCCAGCTTTTCTCAGGCCGCTGCACCCGAGATCGCCGAGCCACTGGTCGAGCGATTCTGTGCGCTCTTGCAAGAGCAGGGCGTGCGCCGCGTGGATACCGGCCGGTTCGGCGCCATGATGATGGTCGAAATCCACAATCATGGCCCGGTTACCCTCATGCTCGATACCGATGTATCACGGCGGGGCAATCCCAGGGCCTGAGCGGCGGGGGCGACGCACCCGGGACGTGCTTAAAGCCGGATGGTCTACATACCATTCAGGCTCCCCCGGCGTACCGGGTGCGGTCTTTCCACGGGCGGCAACCCGGTTTTCAAGCACGCCTAGTCCGTCAGGCCGGCCGTCGACGGCCCGGTCGTTCCCGCAAAATAGGCATCCACTGCATCCGCATAGGCCCGCGCCAGACGATCCAGCACGGCAGGGTCCTGCGCCAGTTCGACTTCTCCCATATGCGTGACAAAGAGCGTCTCGCTCAGTACGGCGGGCATCTCGCTGGGCCGCACAATTCGATCGCCCTGCGGCCCCAGCAACACAAGATGATAGTCGGAGCTGATGCCGCCATAGCTCACCAGAGATAGATCCTCCTGCACTCCACGATCGTGCACGTCATGCCCCAGTTCATTGAACGCCTCGACCAGCGCCCCCTGCACCGCCTCGGCAAAGCGCAGGTTCAGGTCACTGAACGAACGATGGGCGCAGTAGAGCGTCACCGTACCGCCCACAGAGGGGTCCGGTCGCCCATTGCGCCGAAGATAGGCGTTCTGATGTATGGATAGAAACAGATCGGCGCCGGCCTCGTTTACCAGGTCGATGCGCGCCTGCAGCTCATCCAGATGGGTTACCCGTCCGTCTCCGTTCGCATCCTCCCCCGCCTCATTCACCGCCCGGTCATCGTCACGGGTGAGTACCACGCGGTACCCGCGGGCATCCAGCAGGTCGCGCAATCGCAGAGTCAGCGCCAGGTTGATCTCGGCCTCGGATATGATCACCTCACCACGAGCATTCAGCACAGGAGCTCCCAGATCGACGCCACCGTGCCCTGCGTCGATCGCCACCAGGGGCGGGAGCCGTGTGGGAGTCGGCAGCGGTGTGGGCGATGAGATGGCCGTAGGTGACGGAAGAGAGGGGATCGGAGGGGGTGAGGATGACGCAGCCGGGCCATCCGTCGACACCGCCCCACCCGACGCCACAGTCAAAGAGCCGGCCGCGCATCCGGCCCAGCATCAAAATTCCTGACGATAATAGCGTTACAAGTACGATGAACTGTAAAACGGTCGGTTTGGCCATAAGGCCTTTTTGCCCCCGTCAGGCTAATGAACTCTGCGCTCGGGCGCGGCGGAGCGGGTCGTCCGGCGAACAGGATGTGCTGCGGCAACTGTTCAGTCGATCGGCCGAGCCATGTCACGTTATACGACTCGACGCTTACTCGAATGACGGTCTCTCGTGATGCAGGTGCCGGTCCAGCGCCCAGCGATAGACCTCGACATATTTTGCCGCGGATGTGCCCCAGGAGAAATCCCGGCTCATGCATCGACGCTGTAGCTCCTGCCACGCCGATCGGTACCGGTAGGCTTCGACGGCGCGTACCAGAGTGGTGTAGAGCGCCATGGCGTCGTATCGCACAAAAGAAAAGCCGTGCCCCGTCCCACCGGTCGGATCGAAATCGGTCACCGTATCGGCCAGGCCGCCCGTCGCGTGCACAATGGGTACACTGCCATAACGCATGGCCAGCATATGCCCCAGGCCACAGGGCTCGACCCGCGAGGGCATGAGAAACATGTCGCTGCCGGCATAGATGTGTCGCTCGATCGCATCGTTAAAGGTCAGTTGCAGGCCGATGCGGCCGGGATAGCGACGGGCATAGTCGCCGAGCAGTTCATGATAGCGCGGATCGCCCACCCCCAGGATGGCCAACTGGATATTCAGGTTCTCCATGGCGACATCCAGCATATCGGTCAACAGGTCGAACCCTTTGATATCGGTCAGCCGCGAGACCATGCCGATGAGTGGGGCATCGGGGGCCACCGCCAGCCCCAGCATACGTTGCAGGGCGGTTTTGTTCGCCGCCCGCGCCTCCAGCGAATCCGCGTCAAAGCGGGCGGTGATCCGCCCGTCGTCCGCCGGATTATACGCCTCGTCGTCGATGCCGTTCAGAATGCCGAACAACCGCCCGCTGAGATCTCGCAGCAACGGGTCCAGCCGCTCGCCATATTCGGGCGTTTGAATCTCGCGGGCATAAGTCTCGCTCACGGTGGTGATGGCATCGGCGTAGTATATGCCTCTGGCCAGCAAGTCCACCATCTCATCCAGATCGCTGATGGCGGCGTGGGTCAGATACCCGTACTCCTCCAGACCGGCCGCCTCCAGCACACGATAGCCGAATATCCCCTGATGAGACAGGCGATGGATGGTGAACACAGAGGCCACCTGTTCCAGGCTCGGGTCATCGCCATAGATCGTCGCCAGCCAGTTGGGCACCAGAGCCGTCTGCCAATCATGACAGTGGACCAGATCGGGCTGCCAGTCGATCTCGGGGCGTTTGAGCATCTCGGTGGTGGCACGGCAGTAAAAGACAAAGGGCTCGGCATCCTCGATGTAGGTGCTCAAGCTCTCCTGTCCAAAATAGCGCGGGTTGTCGATAAAGTAAACCGGCACGCCCGATGGCGCCGTCCCGATATAGACATCTCCGTGCAGGGCGCGAGGGTCCATCGGCACCTGCAATCCCTCGATAATCCGCCGCAGCCCCGCTCGCTCGATGTCGATATGGCTGTATCGCGGAAGGGCCACGCGCGCATCATGGCCCAGGCGCCGGAGCGCCGCGGCGAGGGACGCGATGACATCGGCCACCTGGCCCGTCTTGACATAGGGCACCATCTCGGCCGCCATGATCAGAATCCGCAGCGGTCTGCCAGACACATCCTGCTCCGTCATGCTGCCGCCTTTCGCACCGTTTCCGGTCGCATCACTCCCATCCGATGATCCAGGCGCATACGCCGGCCAGCCCCACGCTGGCCCCCAACAGCGCCGCCATCTGTCCCGGCTCCAGGCCCCTGCCGCTGGCCTGCCAGGCTGCCATAATCACCATTCCCAAGGCCATCACCACCCAGGCGGCCAGCCGGGGGTGACGCTCTATAAATGCGCCCAGTGCCCTCAGCACCTCGACTATCCCTCCTGCCGGTCCGCCCACGTGGCGTCGATGGGCGCCGGCTCTGCATCCGGAATATCATTCCAGGCCCGCACGACCTGGACCCAGGTACCCTCCAGATCGGAGGTGTTTTCAATCACTACATCGGCCCGCGCCACTTTTTCCTCTTGCGGTGGCTGGGCATCGATACGCAGGTTGGCCTCGGCCTCGCTCAAGCCACGAGTGCGCATCAGCCGCTCGACCTGCACCTCTCGTGGACTGGTGACCACCCAGATCGCCCGGCAGTACCGTTGCATCCCGGCCTCTAGCAGCTTGATGGCCTCGATCACCGCCACCGGCCTGTCGCACGCCTGCAGGCAGCGCAACGTTTCGTCGATCACGGCCGGGTGTACGATGCGCTCCAGGTCGCGCAGGGCGACGGGGTCGGCAAACACGATCGCTCCCAGGCGACGCCGGTCGATCTCACCATCCGGGGTCAGTACATCCGCGCCGAACCGTTCGGCGATCAGGGCGTTCACCCGGGTGCCGGCGCACATGACCCGATGAGCCAGCCGATCGGCGTCGATGGCGCACGCGCCCAGACGTTCCAGCATGGCCGCCACCGTGCTCTTGCCCGTCGCAATGTTCCCCGTCAAACCGATGACGTAGGGCTTTCCCGTCGACTCAGCCATCGCCCACCCCATCGACCGCTGCGACCTCCTCGGCCAGTTGCTCCCACTCGGCGATGTAATCGCTTAGAGCGCGCTCCAGCTCATCGTATTCCTGCCCCAGTTCGTGCACGCGTCCCGCGTCCTGCGCCGCGCTGGCCCTTTCGATATGCGCCGCCATCTCTTCCAGGCGCTGTTCCAGCGCCTCGATCTCGCGCTCGACTGTCTCGAGCCGCTCGGCACGTCGACGGGCGGCCAATTGCTCTCGCCGTCGCCGACGACGCTCCTCGTCCACAGAGGTCTGCTTCTCGGCTTCGACAGGCTCGGACGCCGCCATCTGCTGCCGGGCCTCGGCATAGGCCGAATAGTTCCCCTCGAACTGCTCCATCATACCGTCACGGATAAACCACACATCGGTGGCCAGTTCGTCGATGAGGTAACGATCGTGCGAGACAAAGAGGATGGTGCCGCCAAAGTTCTTCAGGACATCTTGCAATACTTCTTGCGAGACGACGTCCAGGTGCGTGGTAGGCTCGTCCAGCACCAGCAGGTTGGCGCCGCGTACGGTCAGAATGGCCAGAGCCACCCGCGCCAGCTCGCCACCCGAGAGGGCGCCGATGGATTTAAAGACGTCGTCACCGGAGAAAAGGAATCGCCCCAGCAGGTGACGCGCCTCGGCGATCGAGAGATCGCTCTCTGCCATCACCTGCTCCAGCACCGTGTACGACGGATCGAGCCAGTCCCGATTCTGCGGCAAATAGCCGATGCGCACACTGGCCCCTGTGCGGATATGCCCCTCCAGCGGTTCCATCTCGCCCAGGACGGCTTTGAGAAAGGTCGTCTTCCCCGACCCGTTGGCCCCCAGAAGGGCCACTCGCTGCCCCCGGCGTATCAGAAACTCGCCTGTGTAGAACAGCACATGGCGTTCATCTGTCGCGTCGGCATTCGCCCCGTCCACGCCGAGCTCGGCCTCCGGCCGCGAAGCGTAACCGATCAGGGCCCCATCACTTTGCAACACATTGTCGCCGGAGCGCAAGCTCGTCGAAAGCCGCAACCGTAAACGCCGCTCGGCTTCGGGGCGCTCGATGCGCTCCATGCGGTTCAACCGCGTCTCTCGCCCCCTGGCCTCACGGCTGCGTTGCCCGGCCTTGTAGCGACGCACAAACTCTTCTGTGCGGGCGATGAGCTCTTGCTGCGCTTCATACTCGCGCTGTCGCCGCAACGCCCGATCCTGACGTTGCACGACATAGGCCGAATAGTTGCCGCGATAGGTCTCCAGTCGACCATGGTTCAGATCCCACACCCGCGAAACCACTCGATCCAAAAAGTAGCGGTCATGCGAGACCACCAGCAGGCTGTGCGACCACGACTGCAAATAGCCCTCCAGCCACTCCAGCGCCGCCAGGTCGAGATAATTGGTGGGCTCGTCCAGCACCAGCAGGTCGGGTTCCTGGAGCAACAACCGCGCCAGGAGCGCGCGGGTCACCTGTCCGCCGCTGAGCACCGAGATGGGCCACTCGTACATGCTCCGATCGAACCCCAACCCGCTGAGCACCTGAGCGATGCGGTTCTCGTACTCGTATCCACCGGCCAGTTCAAAGCGCAGCTCGGCCTCGGCATAACGCGCCATGGCGGCCTCGGCATCCTGCGCCGTAGCCAGGCTCTCGGCCAGATCCAGCAACTGTGCCTGCTGTCGCCTCAGGTCATCGAACAGATGAAGCATCTCGCCGTACACTGTTTGGCGGCTGGAGAACTCGGCCTTTTGCGGCAAATAAGCCATGCGCAGATTGCGAGCCTGCTCGACGACGCCATCGGTGGGCTCGTCCAGTCCGAGCAAGATGCGCAAAAGAGTCGTTTTACCGGCGCCGTTGGGGCCGACCAGCCCCACGCGGTCGCCCCGGGCAATCTCGAAACTAATGCCGGAGAATACATCCTGTGCCCCGTAGAATTTGGCCAGATCTCGAGCAGTGATTATCGACATATTGTATCACATCATAAAAGATCATACGTTAGGGTACGGGTTCAGATTATACCATATCCACCCACCTCGACCAATCGTCCGCATGCCGCAGCGACAACGGCCGCTTTATCTCATAACTTGACCCGCCTCCCCATATGAAGCAAAATGGTCCGAGGAATTGGAATTGACCATCATCTGGATGTAATGGAGTCGTCCCATGTACAAGCTCGTATTAGTCAGACACGGCCAGAGCACCTGGAACCTGGAGAACCGCTTCACCGGCTGGACCGATGTGGACCTCAGTGAACAGGGCGTTCAGGAGGCCACCGAGGCCGCCCGGCTGCTGGCGGAAGAGGGTTATACCTTTGATGTCGCCTACACCTCGGTACTCAAGCGCGCCATCCGCACGCTGTGGATTATCATGGACAAGATGGACCTCATGTGGATCCCGGTGTATCGCTCGTGGCGACTGAACGAGCGGCACTATGGGGCGCTACAGGGCCTGAACAAGGCCGAAACGGCCGAGAAACACAGCCCGGAGCAGGTGCTGATCTGGCGGCGCAGCTATGATATCCCGCCGCCCCCGCTCACTGAGGATGACGAACGTCATCCGGGCAAGGATCGGCGCTACGCCGACCTCACGCCGGAGCAACTGCCCCTGACCGAGTGCCTCAAGGATACGGTAGAGCGGATGCTGCCCTACTGGCACGAGACCATCGCGCCGCAGGTCAAGGCCGGCCGACGCGTCATCATCGCCGCTCACGGCAACAGTCTCCGTGCTCTGGTCAAGTATCTGGACAACATCTCTGACGAGGATATCGTAAAGCTGAATATCCCCACCGGTATCCCGTTGGTCTACGAGCTGGACGAGGATCTCAAGCCCATCCGCAACTATTATCTCGGCGATCCCGAAGCCGCCGCCAAAGCCGCCGCCGCCGTGGCCGCTCAGGCTCAGAGCAAAAAGTAGGGTCCTTCATCAGGCGAGAGACGAGCCCCTTGCATCCATTCGATCAGGGGGCTCGTTTTTATCCACAGCGTCAGAGTCATCTCATGCAAAAGATCGTCCTGCTCCGACACGGCCAGAACACCTGGAACCTGGAGAACCGCTTCACCGGCCGCCGAACTGTATCGCGGGCAAGAGTCAGAGCAGATATAGAACGAGCCCTGTCTTGTTCGACAGGGCTCGCTTATCTCGGATAACACCGGACATTGCAAGGCCACTCGGAAACCTGTTTCAAGACACGCTCTAGCGCGCCAGCATACGGGCCATCTCCAGATAAGCCTCATCGATGCCCCGGGTACAAGCGACGACCTCGTCCAGCGGCGTGTTGACGATCTTGCCGTCGATCATGCCCATCGCCACACCCTGCGTCCCGTTGTATAGCACATCGACGGCTGCAGCGCCCAGACACGTCGCCAGATGGCGATCTCGTGCCGTAGGAGAGCCCCCCCGCTGGATATACCCCAAAAGGCTCAGGCGTACGTTGAAACCGGTTTCTTCCTGGCGCTCTTCCAGATAGCGGGTGATCTCGGTCGCGTGAGGGGTTGCCCCCTCGGATACGACAATGATACAGTGTCGCTTGCCCCGCGTATACGAGTCGGCCACCTCGTCGGCCACATCCTGCAGGGTAAAGGGCACCTCAGGGATACAGACCATCTCGGCGCCACCGGCAATGCCGGCCATGAGCGCCAGATAGCCCGACTTTTTGCCCATCACCTCGACCAGAAAGGCCTGCTGGTGCGATGACGCGGTGTCTTTGATGCGGTCGATGGCATCCAACACCGTATTGAGCGCGGTATCCACCCCGATGGCCACATCTGTGCCGCACACATCGTTTTCGATAGTGCCCGGCACGCCGATCACCGGCACCCCTGCCTCGTGCAGGGTCTGAGCGCCGCGCATGGTGCCGTCTCCACCGATGACGACCAAAGCGTCGACGGCCCGATCGTTGATCTGGCGCAGGGCATCTCGTAATCCGGCAGGGGTCTTGAACTCGTCGCTGCGCAAGGCTCCCAGAAACGTGCCGCCACGATCGATGATATGGCTCACCGAACGCGAGTCCAGCGGCACAAAGTTGCCCTCGAGCAGCCCTTTGTAGCCAAAACGCACGCCCCACGGCTCCCAGCCATAGTGCAAAGCCATGCGCACCACGGCGCGGATGCAGGCATTAAAGCCGGGGCTGTCTTCTCCGCTGGTCAGAACGGCCAATCGCCGGATTCTATCTGCCATCGATCATCCATCCAATCCATGTCGGATGCCGCCTGTCATAAGCGCTCAGAGCAAACGGGCGGTCTATTTGTCGTCCAGTACGGCCAGTCCGGGCAGCTCTCGCCCTTCCAGGAACTCTAGCGAGGCGCCGCCGCCGGTCGACACGTGCGTGATACGGTCGACCAGGCCGGCCTGCTCTACCGCCGCCGCCGAATCACCGCCACCGATCACGGTGATGGCGTTCGAGTCGGCCAGGGCCCGCGCCACGGCAAAGGTGCCCTCGGCAAAGGGCGCCAGTTCGAACACCCCCATCGGGCCGTTCCAGACCACCGTGCCCGCCCCGGCCACCTTGTCCGAGAAGAGCCTGGCCGTCTCGGGCCCGATATCGAGCACACGCCATCCCGGCTCGACGCCATCTACCGGCACCACCTTTTTCTGCGCGTCGGCAGAAAAGGCGTCGGCCACCACCACATCCACGGGCAGCACCAGCTTGTCGCCGGCCGAGTTCATGAGATCGGCCGCCTGCTGCAGGCTGTTCTCCTCCACCAGCGAATCGCCCATCTCATAGCCCCGGGCTTTGAAAAAGGTGTTCGCCATGCCCCCACCGATCAAGAGACTGTCGGCCTTTTTCAGAAGATTTTCGATAACGGTGATCTTGTCCGATATCTTGGCGCCCCCCATAATGGCCACAAGGGGCCGCCTGGGGTTCTCTACGGCGTTGCCCAGAAATTCAATCTCTTTTTCCAGCAGGAATCCGGCCACCGCCGGTAGATGATCGGCCACGCCCGCCGTCGAAGCATGGGCGCGGTGGGCGGTGCCAAACGCGTCGTTCACGTATACGTCGGCCAGACCGGCCAGCTTGCGGGCAAAGTCGGCGTCGTTCTTTTCTTCTTCAGCGTGGAATCGCAGGTTCTCCAGCAGCACCACATCGCCCGGCTGCATGGCGGCCACTGCGGACTCGACCTCGGGCCCCACGCAATCGTCCAGCTTTTTCACCGGCACGCCCAACAGCTCCTGCAATCGCGCCGCCACCGGCGTCAGGCGCATAGAATCGACCGGCTGGCCCTTGGGCCGCCCCAGATGCGAACAGAGAATGACGGCCGCGCCCTGCTCCAGCAAATACTGGATCGTAGGCAACGCCGCGCGGATGCGAATGTCGTCCGTGATTTGGAGTCGGTCATCCAGCGGGACATTAAAGTCACAGCGCACCAGCGCCCGCTTGCCCGACCACGAGACATCCTTCACCGTCTTTTTGTTCATCTGCGATCCTCCCATCGTCATCGGAGGCGGGCAAATCCCGCTCCGTCGGCATCTGGTGGGCATTCTAGCATATCGGACAGACGCTGTAAAACTTGATGCCGATTCATCGCTTGACGTTCAGGCTGAAGAAGGTTAAGCTGTTATCGTCGCATTCGACAACGGCCCTCATGCGATGAAGGAGATGCCATGATGAGCAAGCCCCCGAAACGGTCGTTATCCTTCTGCGTGCTCGCTCTGCTCCTCTCCGGCCTGATTCTCACCGGCTGCCTGCCGGGATTCCTCCGACCCCCGACTCCCGATCCGGTGGTTCTGCGCTTTGCCTATCGCCAGCATACCGTCGAGATGGACACCCTGCTGGACGAGTTCGAGGAAGAATATCCCTGGATTACGGTCGAGGCCCAGGCCGTGCAACGCTACGGCGATCAGATCGCGGGGCTGGTGCGCAACGGCCAGATCGACCTGTTTCGCGACGAGCGTTCTGCGCTGAGCCTGGCGGCTCAGGGGTTGCTCAGACCGCTGGATGATGTACAACTGGGTGACTGGGGCGATATCCGCGACGACTATTTCCGCGGCACCTGGGAGGGGCTGCGCATTCGCGGTCAGCAATTCGGAGTACCCGCCGGCACCGACACCCTGGTTGCTTATGTAAATATGAATCAGGTTCAGGCGCTGAACGTCCCCCTGCCCGACGAGAATTGGGGCATGTTCGACATGCTGGGCCTTGCGAACGCACTGAACTATCCCGAGGGGCTGCCCGGCGACGCGACGCAGCGGTTGTTTGGTTTTTGCACCACGCCCGAAAGTATGGACCCCCTCGTCCTGATCTATCTGTTCGGCGGCAGCATCGTAGACGATATCAATGCCCCCACAAGGGCCACATTGGACGATCCGGCCACCGTCGAGGCGGTTCGCTGGTATGCCGATCTGTTTCAGCGTTACGGCGTGGCCCCGGATCGTGACCGGCTGAGACTTGCCTTTCCACAGGGCGGTGTCTACGAGGCGGCGACACGAGGACATTGCGGCCTGTGGTTGGGCTGGTACTCGAACCGTGGCGGCCTGGACACCCCTTACCGATGGGTCGATAGCTGGTATATGCTGACGCTGCCCCGCGAACACACCCACCTGGGTCTGGCCGAAATCGAGGGCTATTACATTACCGCCTCCTCTCCGCATCCTGAGGAAGCACTCTTGCTGATCCGCTTCCTCTCGGAGCGTTGGGAGGCCGCCGGGCAGCGCATCCCGCCGCGCCGCTCGATGGTTCAATCGGCGGCATACGAACATGCCGTAGGTGCCAACGCCGCCGCGGTCGCCCGGGAGCTACCCGCCGAAATGCTCGTCATCCCCGCCGAGCTGCCGCCTCAGCTCGAGCGCATCGGTGAGCTGACCATGGTGGCGGTGAATCGGGTCATCAACGAGGGGTTGAACGCCGAGGATGTTCTGGCCGAAGCTCAGCTTCAGGCTGAGGCAGCCCTGCACTGATATCGTCCGTCGATAGCGGAAAACCAAACAGCCCCCGGCATATAGCGGGGGCTGTTCCTTACTCGTCGCCCGGAGCGCCTTCCAGAGGCACATCGAGGCGTTCTCGATCTCACCAGGCAAACACAAAGGTCAGATCGTTTACGTTCGTGTTGGTCGGGCCGGTCAGCAACAGATCATCCAGCGCGGCAAAGAACGGGTACGAGTCGTTGTTCTGCAGATGCTCCCAGGCATCCAGCCCCAGAGCCTGAGCGCGGGCCACCGTGCTGCCGTCGGCCAGCGCACCGGCGGCGTCGGTGGGGCCGTCGTTGCCGTCGGTCGCCAGGCACACCACGGCCACATCGTCCAGATCGCGCAGGCACATAGCCGCCATCAGGGCCATCTCCTGGTTGCGTCCGCCCTTGCCCTCACCACGAATGGTCACCGTCGTCTCGCCGCCGGCGATGAGGCACGCCGGCCGGGGCACGGGCCGATCCGAGGCCAGCGTCTCTTTGGCCAGGGCGGCGAATACTTTGGCCACCTCGCGCGCCTCTCCCTCGATATAGGTCGAGAGCACCAGCGTATGATAGCCCAGTTCACGCGCCGCCCGTTCGGCGGCCGCCGCGGCGATGTCGTTGCTGGCCACCACCACATTCTGCGTGTTCTCAAAGATGGGATCACCCGCTTTGGGAGTATCGCCGATCTCTCCTTCGACGCCGCGCCGCATATGTGCCACAATCGACTCGGGAGCATCGTCCACCAGGCCGTAGCGCTCTAACAGATTCCAGGCGTCGACGTAGGTGCTGGTATCGGGCACCGTGGGCCCCGAGGCGATGACGTCCAGCGGATTGCCCACCACATCCGAGAGAATGAGCGAGATCACCTGCGCCGGATGCGCCAGCCGCGCCAGATTGCCGCCCTTGAGGCGATCCAGGTGCTTGCGAATGGTGTTGATCTCGTTAATGGTAGCGCCGCGTCGCAACAGCGCATCGGTGAGCTCTTGCATCTCGGCCAGCGTCACCCCCTCGACGGGCAGTGTCATCAAAGCCGAGCCGCCCCCCGATATCAGGCACAGCACCAGATCATCCTCTCCCGCCTCCTGCAGCAGATCGACGATCTGCTCTGCGCCGGCCACGCCGGCCTCATCGGGAATCGGGTGCCCGGCCTCGTGCACCTGCACGATACGGGTGGGCGCCACATGCTCATACTTGACATTGACATGCCCGGCGACGATGCGGTCGCCCAGAATGTCTTCCACAGCCTGAGCCATGGGGGCGCTGGCCTTGCCCGCTCCTACAACGAACACGCGGGCGAATTGCGCCAGGTCATAGCGCCGTTCGCCCACGATGAGGACATGGCCCCGGCAGGAGAGGTAGCGTCGCACCGCCTCGGCGGGATCTACGGCGTCCAGCGCGGCCTGCAACACCTCGACGATCTGGCGGCGGCGGGCGTCCTCTGTGCCCTCGCGACGGTACAGCGCAGGGGCAAAACGGTTCGTCTCCTCCGACATGATCATCTCTCCTCTCGCCCGGATGATATTATTATGATGAAACGTTCTGGTTCGAGATCGGCCTGCCGCTCGAGATCAGGCCGTCACATCCGCCCGCGACGATCGCCTGAACAGGCGTCGCAACTCGCCTCGCTCCCACGAAACCAACAGGGGCACCGCCACGAACAGCGACGAATAGGTGCCCATCACCATACCGATGAGCATCACGGCGATAAACTCGCGCATAGTGGCGCCGCCAAACAGGATGATCGCCACCATCACAAAGATGGCGTTGAGCTGCGTGGCCAGCGAGCGGTGCAGGGTCTCCAGCAGGCTGCGGTTGACGATCGTCTCGTAATCCTCGCCCCGCCGTCGACCGATATTTTCGCGGATGCGATCGAACACCACGATCACGTCCTCCACCGAAAAGCCGATGACGGTGATTACGGCCGTAAGGAACAGGGCGTCGGCCTCCCAATGGGCCACCACCCCCAGGAGGCTCACCAGGCCGAGCAGGAACACGACATCGTGCAACACCTTGGCCACGGCACACATGCCATAGCGCATAGCATTGGGGATGTGCCGGAAGGCGATGGCGATAAAGAACAGGATGACCACCGACGCCGCGGCGATGGCCAGAACGGCCGCCCGCGTCGTCTCCCGGCCGATGATGGGGCCTACGCTCTCAAAGCGCAGCTCACTCGCCGGGCCAAACCGCGCCTCCAGTGCGGCGCGCAGGGCCTCTTTGTCCTCGACCTCCATGCTGCGGGCACGAATCGCTACCGTCTGTTCGTCGCCCACCGTTTGCACTGTGGCCTCGGAGAACCCCGCCTCGGCCACGACCTCGCGCGCCTCTTCCGGCAAAACGGCGCGCTCGAACTCGAGTTCGAGAATCGAACCACTGGTAAAATCGATGCCCAGCCGAAGGGGCGTGCCCAGGGTGATGGTGGAATAGATCATCGTCAGGATACTCGCCACCATCAGAATGGACGAAACGGTGAAATACCAGCGGCGCTGTTGTACGAGATTAAACATCGGTCCTCCCCGTGATCACCCTTTCGTCGCTCAGACACCCAACAGCCACTTTTTGTCCCGGATCTTGTCACCGGCCAGCGCAAAAACGGCGCGCACGAACGTGCGGGTCACCAGCACGGCGGTGAACATGCTGACCGCCACACCCAGGGCCAGCGTAATGGCAAACCCCTTGACCATGCTGGCGCCAAAGCTGTTCCCAAACATCCACAGCACCAGGCAGATGAGCCAGGTAGAGAGGTTTGAATCCAGAATGGACGTCCACGCCCGGCGGAAGCCATGCTCACCGGCCCGCTCCAGCGAGCGCCCCTGACGCAACTCTTCCCGCATCCGCTCAAAGATGAGAATGTTGGCGTCCACCGCCATCCCCACCGAAAGCAGGAATCCGGCGATGCCGGGCAGCGTAAGGGTCACCGGGATAAGCTTGAACAGCGCCAGCGTCACCAGCGCATAGATGACGAGGGCCACATCGGCCAGCGCACCGGGTAGGCGATAGTAGATGAGCATGAACAAAAACACGACGATCAACCCCACCGCGCCGGCGCGCACACTTCTCTCCACCGATTCCTGCCCCAGCGTAGGGCCTACCGCGCGAGTATCCACCACGCGCAAAGGGATGGGCAGCGCGCCGTACCGAAGCTGAGTCACCAGGCTGCGGGCCTCTTCCAGCGCGAACTGGCCGGTGATGACCCCGCGTCCGTCGGGAATCGCGCCGCTGATACGCGGGCTCGACAGAATCTCTTTATCCAGGACGATGGCCAGGATGCGATTGACATTGTTTGCGGTGTGCTCGCCAAAGATGCGGGCTCCCTCAGAGTCCAGCTCGAAGGCGATGACCGGTGCGCCGGTCTGTGGATCGAACTCGACCGTCGCGTCGCGAAGGTTCCTTCCCGTCATCACGGTGGAATAGACCACCGTCTCCTCAGGCAGAGCGGCACGCTCCTCGTCCGACAGGCCAAAGTCGGTCACGATCTGTGTGCCGGGGGGGAGGACCTCTGTACCCGTATCCACCCACTCGAGCAGACCGGTTCCCTTGAGCGTCTCGATCGCCGTCTCGGGGTCCTCGATGCCCGGAAGCTCGACCTGAATACGTCGCGCACCCGCCGCCTGTACGACAGGCTCGGTCACGCCCAACGCGTTCACCCGACTCTCGACGATGGCGCGAGCCGTCGCCATCGAGTCGGCGTCGATGACCTGATCCTCGGGCAGGTCGGCCTCCAGCAACACCGACATCCCGCCGCGCAGATCGAGCCCCAGCAACATGTCGATAGAGCGACTGAACTCGAACTGCCCTATACGCAGATGGATGCCCGGGTTCGCAGGCCACGCCACCCAGGCGGCGAATATCGCCACCAGCGCGATCAATACCAGCAACCGAATGTCTCGCGGCCGCATAGATTCTCCTCATATGCCAGCATGATTCGGGACAAATAAAAACCCCCCTACGGGGTGTAAAACCGGCAGAACAAACGCATTTAGCACAACGAAAAAGCCGCTTCCTGGAGGGCGATTGGGCTGCACGATCAGCCATTTCACAATGCGATTGCTCTGGTGTAACCGGAACGTCTCGCCTTCGCCCGGGCGGGCAATGTTCGCAAAAGCGCACGGTGCTGCACAAGACCATACCCGAAGCGGAATTATAGCGCAGCGACCGGGGGCTGTCAAACAGTCGCCCGACCATGCTAAACATAACGACGCGTTCAGTCGGGCTCCGGTTCTCTCTGCGGCGTCACGCCCAGATCGTCCAGGGCCTCCACCACCCGATCCAGCACCTCCTCTTCGCTCAGAGGATCGGTATCGACCCGCACATGGGCGTGCTGTCGGGCATGGGCCAGCCGACGGCGCTGCATCTCGATATACTCCTCGCCATAGTTCACCGCCCGCCGTGTCCGGATGATCGCCAGAGAGGCGTCCAGATAGACGAGCACCTCGGGACGAGAAAGGCGCTGCCACATGTCGGGCACGTACGAATGCTCCTGGCCACAATGGCGCGCATCATAGCCCCGATCGCTCAGCCGCCAGACCAGCGCACTTTTGCCCGACGCGCACACGCCTACCACAGCGATACGCCCCTTGATCGGTTCCGGCGCCGGTCTGTGTCGCTTGTTCATACGGCCCCCTCATTCGCACATCACGGTGTCTCATATTCACCGTCCGAGACCGACTGCGCGGGCAGACGCCGTCCTGCCCGATGATGACGCTCGATTCGATGATGTGGCGGTACAGGAAGATGTGGCCCTGAAGCGGCAGAGTTGTCACGCACTCGCTGGACACCATCTGCCGCTGTGGTATAATCAGAATGTTGTCAACGTTGTCATCCTCATGCTACGGGAGTCCCCATGTCTCATCTCGGATTGTCGCGCAAGGCCTGCCTGACCCTCTTGATCGGCGCTGCAGGCGTCGCGCTCGGCCAAGTTTTGCGTATTCCCGGCGGCGCCTTTACCGGCGCCATGCTCGCCACCGCCATCGCCAACCTGTTGAACGGGCCCGTCGCCGCCAGCCCTCCCTGGCTGCGCTCCGCCGCCCGGATCATCCTGGGGCTCACGATCGGCGCGTCGGTAACCACCGATACGTTACATGCCGTGGCCGGTGCGCTCTTGCCGGTGAGCATCATGGTGATCTTTATGATGGCACTGGGATTGATTACGGGATGGGCCATCAATCGCCTGGCGCGCATGCCCCTGCCGACGGCGCTCTGTGGGGCGGCGCCCGGCGCTCTGGCCGCCATGGTCTCTCTGGCGGAAGAGCTGGAGGGAGATTCGCCCGTTGTCGCCAGCATGCAGCTCTTTCGGCTCATCAGTGTGATCCTCTTCATGCCGCCCTTTATCTCGGCCACCTTTGGCGGCGCAACCTCAGCGGCGCCCCTCCCGGATGGCGCCACCGCGCAGGCTCCGGCGGTGGGCCTGGCGGCCGTACTGGCGGTGGGGCTGATCGCCGGGACCCTGGCCGCCCGCTACAAAGTGCCCGCCGGTGAACTGCTGGCCGGCATGACGGTCGCCGCCATCCTGAACCCTCTCTGGCTGAATGTGCCCGAACTGCCGGCCACCTGGCAGCTTTTCGCCCGCTGGGTCGTAGGCACGGGCGTGGGCGCCACCGTCACCCGATCGACGCTACGCACCTTCAAACCCTACGCGCTGGTGGGCGGATTGATGACGGTCTCTTTGATCGCTGCAGGGTTGGGACTGGGCTGGTTCCTGGCTCAGGTCAGCTCTCTGGACCTGATTACCTGTGTGGTAGGTTGCGCGCCGGGCGGCGCCGAGACGATGATCATCATCGCCGGCGAAATGGGCGCCGATGTGCGACTGGTCACGGCCATGCACGTCTCGCGACTGGTGCTGCTCATGGCCCTGCTACCGACCTTTATCCGGCTGATCAACGGTCGACGGCAACCCGCCAAAGCGCCCGCGGCAAGCTCTGCTCCGGCCATGACCTCTGGAGAGGGAAGCTAAAGGACGGGTGGAAAGCCTTCCCGCACACACAGCCCGGCGCCGATGAAATCGTCAACGTGCGACACCGTCATCGTACCGGCAGTCGCGCCGAAAAGCGCCGGATGCCCGATTCGCTCCCGTTCGGCAGAACGGCTACCACCAGGACGCTGATATCGTCTCGTGGGCGACCCTTCTCTGCCTGTAGCGCATCGTTCAGCAGCGTATCGGCCAGAACCTGGGCCGGTGCGCCGGCCGCTGCCGCGTCCAGCACCGATCGATAGATGAACGCCCCTCCGTCTGCCGCCTGCTCGGCCAGATTCAGTCCGTCGGTATAGGCCACGACATAGGTCCCGGCGGTCAGGGGCAGCTCGGTGATCACCGGCTTGGTATTGGGATAGATCCCGATGGGCTCGCTGGATTCGTCCAGCACGCGGAGCTCACCTTCCTGCACCGTCAACGTCGGGCAGCGGCTGTTACGCGAGATGACCAGCGTGCGACTGACCAGATCAACCGACACCACCTGCAACTCGGCCGATACCTGCCCTCCGCGATGGGTGCGCAGGTAATCATGAGTCGCGCGAATCGCCGCCCCATCACGTACCCCCTCGCCCAGCAACGAGATGGCCTTGCGCGCCGCAATATTGCTGATGATCTTGGCCGAACGGCCACTGCGCTGGCCGTCTACCATCACCATTGAGATGCCGCCATGGGGTCGCTCGATAATCTCCAGTGTATCCCCGCTCTCGCTTGTGGCGTATTTGGCCACCTTGGCCGCGCCAACCTGCACTTCCATCGCTTGCTACCGCCCCTTGCCTCGATCGATTATCCTCAGTCATACCGAGCTATCGCCCGCAGAAAACGCTCCGCCTCTTGCCGTGTAGAGACATCTCCCGTCACCTGTGCCTCGCGCAACGCGTCCAGCAAACGCCCCACCATCGGCCCCTGGGCCACGCCCAGCAGATCCATCACCTCGCGTCCGTTCAGCAGCAGCGGCGGGTCGACCAGTCGCTCATGCGCCTCGAACCAGGCACTCAGCAGACAGGCCGCCTCTACAGATTCGATGACATCGTCTGCCAGAGCCAAAAGCGCACCACACACACCGGCAGCGCCCGCCCGCCGAAAATAGCGGTGCGCCCACAGCGTATCACAGCCCGCCCCACGGTCGGCGGCGGCCAGATGCTCTCGAGCGCCAACCGCCCGCCCGACATGGCGTACCTCCGCAGCGCTCAGGCGCAGGCCCCGCGCGATCTTGCCCGCCCTCTCCGGCCCATCGACGCCCACCAGCATTGCCGCCAACCATAGCGAGATCCGCAGCGGTCGGCCGCCGGGCATCGGCGCATTCAGGTGCGCCGCCAGCGCCCGGCTGTAGCGCCCCAGATCGGAATCGCTCTCCAGACGAGCCCGAGTTTCCACCAGCGCCTCGACCAGGGAGATCCCTCGCTCCAGCCGGTTCGCATCGGACAAATCCGGGATCACCATACCCGGCACTCCCAATGTGGCCGCATAACGCAGCGTCCCGGCCGCATCGTCCAGATCGAGTATCTGGGCCAGCTCGTCGCGTGCCCGCTCCGGCGATACGTTGCCCAACCCGGCCAGCGCCTCTTGCGCCAGGGCCTCGGTCTCGGCCGTCCACATCAGCCCCAGGCTGCCGCGCAGGCGCACGCCGCGCAATATGCGCACCGGGTCATCGAAAAAGGCCCCGGCATAGGCCGCCCGCAGCAGTCCGAGGGACAGATCGTCGCGCCCTCCGGTCGGATCGAGAAAGGCCCCCAGCCCGTTGGGCTCGACGGCCACGGCCATAGCATTGACGGTAAAATCGCGCGCCCGCAGATCGCTGTCGATATCGGCGGCACGATAGCCGGCAAAATCGATATGATGCGTCCGACCGTGCAGGCGCACCACCACGCGCCCCACGTCATGCGCTTCATCCATAGCCACATAGGCGGCCCCTAGAAGATCGGCCACCTCGCGCGCCAGATCGATCGCCCGGTCGCTGACGGCGAAATCCAGATCGCATCCGGCGCGGCGCAACAAAGCATCGCGCACCGTACCACCGACCAGATACACCTCTGCGGAATGGGCCCCGACATACTCGACGACACGTCGGCGAAAGGGCTCCTCATCGATCCAGGTTTCGACGGCGCGCCGCGGGTCTCTTTCGATATCGGCGCTCATTCTACAAATTCCCGTCGATGCAGGGCCAGATACTGTAACGCCAGCACCGTCTTGGCGTCCATGATGCGCCCATCCTCGATCATGGCCAGTGCCTCGTCCAATGGCACCATGCGCACCTGAATATCCTCGCCGCTCTCCTCCAGCCCACCACCGGCGCTCACCCGATCAGCCTCTGTCACCGACGCCAGATAGATCGCCACCCGCTCCGAGCTGCCACCGGGGCTGGGATACACTGTGGCGATGTGCCGCAGCGGCCCCAGGCGGTAACCCGCCTCCTCCATGGCCTCGTTGCGGGCCACATCTTTGGGATCGACGCCCTCTTCCTGCATGCCGGCGATGATCTCCCACAGCCAGCCCGGCCCGCCGCGCACAAACGCCGGATAGCGGAACTGGCGCACCAGCAACACCTCATCGCGCTTCCGATCGTACGGCAGCACCGCCACCGAATCTCCTCGCTCGAACAACAGCCGCGTCATGGGCGGGCTCATGCGCCCGTCGAAACGCTCGTGGCGCAGTTGGACCCGGTCGACACGGAAAAAGCCGTCCAGCACCCGCTCGCTCAACAGTATCTCAACCCGGTGAGGGCCCTCATCGTGAGGGCTCTCATCAGGCCGCATTGTATCGTCCTCCGACGGTGTGCACATAACTCGACCTCCACACCTACGGCAAATAATCCGACAGGTCGGTTACCCGGGAAAGCACCAGATCGGGTCCCACCTCCCGGAAATACTCCGACCCCACCCCCTCCTGCAATATGCCCACCGTGACGGCGCCGACGGCCTGTCCGGCCTGCACATCCATGGGATGATCGCCGCACATGACGGCACACGCAGCCGGCACGCCCACGATCTCTAGCGCCGACAGGAGATGGCGCGGGTCGGGCTTGACGTAGGGCACATCATCGCGCGTGAGCAACACATCGTGGTACAACGGCTCGCGCGCCAGGATCGACTCGACCGCCGGACGACAGTTACGGGTGACGATCCCCACCCTCAGGCCGCGATCAGCCAGCGCTCGTAACAGATCGGGCACTCCGGCATAGGGCCGCACCCGTTCCG
This sequence comes from Anaerolineae bacterium, assembly GCA_050942995.1. Taxonomy (GTDB): domain Bacteria; phylum Chloroflexota; class Anaerolineae; order UBA1429; family UBA1429; genus JBMNOI01. Next base: position 2,003 of record JBMNOI010000039.1, on the reverse strand, counting down.
CCGCCTCCAGCTCGATCTCGAGGATGGTCTCGTGGCATCGCGCCACAAAGCCCTCTCTCGCCTCGTCATCGTGCAGCACTGCCTCGACCCGGGCGATGGCCTCCAGCGCCGGAAGCGCCCGTAAAGGGGCCGGATCCACGCCCCACGCTGCGACGACATCCAGCACCCGGCGACGCATCAGGCCGAAATCGATCCCCGGCTCGACCAGGGTGCCGTCAAAGTCAAACAGTAACGCGCGCACATGTCGAAACAGGGCGCTCACATCCCCGTCGATCCTTCCCCTGATAGATTCCATCACTCATCGGTGAACCGCAGAATGCGATGGTTGAGCGCATCGCTGACCAGAATGCGTTGCTCGTCGCCGATCACAATGCCCGTGGGCCCGTTCATCGACGACAGATCGGTGCCGTACTGGCCCCAGGTCCGCAGCAACTCCCCGTCGTTATCATATTCCAGCACGCGGAACATGTCCGGATCGGTGACATAGACGTGTCCCTCGGCGTCCACAGCGATATACGGCTTGTTGCTGATGGATACCCCCTCCCAGGCATATACCGGCCACTGCCGCCGATAGACCAGATCGGGCGCAAACACCTGCACGCGCCGGTTCCAGGTGTCGGCCACATAGATGTCCCCCTCGGGCCCCAGAGCCAGGCCCACCGGCTCTTGAAGCTGGCCGTCACCCTGCCCCTCGCCGCCCGCAGCGGCCACCATGTTGTCGTCGGCATCATACTTGATCACGCGTTTATTGCCGGTGTCGGCGACATACAGGTTGCCCTCGGCATCGAACAAGAGATCTCGCGGCCCGTAAAACAGATCGCCCGACTCGGTGACATTCTGCACCTGGCCGAACATGCCCCACCCTCGCAGATATTCGCCCTCGGCGCTGTACACCTGGATGCGATGGTTCCATGTATCGGCCACATAAACCTCCCCTTTGGGGGATACGGCCACGCCCCAGGGTTCATTGAATTGTCCGGGCGCATCTCCCTCTCCACCCCACTCTCGCACAAATGCCCCGTCGGCATCGAACACCTGAATGCGATGGTTCTGGCTATCGGCCACATACAGGTTGCCCTCGACATCCAGAGCCATCCCTCGGGGGGCGGCGAACTGCCCCGGCTCAAAGCCCCACGATCCCCACGCATCCACGGCCGTTCGGGGCTGCCAGCGTTCGACATATTCGTCGCCCGGCAGGGGCGCCGCAGCGGCCAGCGCATCGGGACCATACTCCCACAACTGTTGCACCGTGTCGCGCCGCAGATAGAGGGCGAAATTGGACACATAGGGCCAGGAGGTGAGCGGCGGCTGGCCCCGCCGGTAAAAGAGCATATCCCACAGCTCGCGGCGGGCCGTCGGATCGCGCAGATCCGTCCAGAGATCGGCCGGCGACCTGTCCATATACCAGTCCTGATTGGGCCACCAGATGAGGGTGTGCTGCCGCCGATAGTAACGATTGCCCAGCAGCGGCTTGACCGCCGCCTCGTTCTCCGGACCGACGATCACCGCCTCGGCATCGAACGGCCCGGCGGGGGAATTGCCATAGAATTGCGAGTTGGTGAAATTCCGCAGATACCAGACAAAAGGCCAGCTCGACTGATCGTCATAGGCCACTCTGAGATGCAGCCCGCCGGTTAGCTGCCGCGAGAGGTTTTCCAGCTCGCGAGTGACCAGCGCCGTATCGGGCGCCCCCTGAGCGTACACCAGCAACTCGGTAGGAAGGGCCGCGTTGATGAATGTCGCCATCCAGGCAAAGCGCAACGTCAGCGCCATCAGCACCGTGGTGACGGACAGCACCACCATACGCCGGCTATCCGACATACTCAGCCGCCGCAGAATGCTCGATATGGGCACCAGCAAGATGAGCCCCACGACAAACGACGCCAGCCAGACCATCGAGCGATTGAGCTCTTCGGTTGTGGTCCCGGTATAGGGACGGGTGCCGACCAGTCGCGCCAGAGTGTAGAGAAAAAGTGGCACCAACAAGAGCAACCAGAGCCCTC
>JBMNOI010000038.1:0-29504 GCA_050942995.1 Anaerolineae bacterium | reverse complement strand
GCATGACGATACCATAGGGCACGGTTGGGCGCTGGATTTCCTGCGGCGGGTGGTCGATGCCGACCGCGTGGGCCACGCTTACCTATTGACCGGCCCCGCCCACATCGGCAAAACCCACCTGGCGACGCGCTTTGCGGCCATGGTGAATTGCATCGGCACCGCGTCTCCATGCGGTGTCTGTACGGCCTGTGTCAAAACGTTCCGTGGAACCCATCCTGATGTGATCCTGATCGAGCCGGACGGCGATCATGTCAAGATCGACCAGATTCGACGGCTCCAATATCATCTTTCTCTCTCGCCTCTGGAGGGTCGGCGGCGTGTTTGCATCATCACCGATCTGCACACCGCCACTCTCGAAGCCTCGAACGCGCTGCTCAAGACGCTGGAAGAGCCCCCGTCTCGTGTGATCCTCATTGCCACCGCTACCGACGCCGGACTGCTTCTGCCCACCATCGTCTCGCGCTGCCAGACGCTATCGTTGCGTGCAGTGCCCGCAGACGAGATCGAGCGGGCCATTTTGGCCCGTTGGCCCGACCGCCCGGATGACGCCCGATTGGTGGCTCGCCTGGCCGCAGGTCGCGTGGGCTGGGCGCTGCGCGCCATGGATGACGCCCATATCCTGGCCGAACGTCGTGAGCGATTGGACGAATTGCGAGAGATCTTGCGACAGGGGCGCGCCGGACGCATTCGGGCCGCCGAGCGACTCAGCCGGCAGGACGATCTGCTCGATACGGCGCGGCTATGGCAATCATGGTGGCGAGATGTGATGCTGCTTCATGGCGGTTGCAGTGAGCTCTTGGTGAACGACGATGAAGCCGACGCGCTACGTCAGGTGGCCGACCAATGCGATCTCACCGCCGCTCAAAAAGCCATACGCAGCATCGAGGCCTGCATGCAGCAACTAGATCAAAATGTCAACGCACGCCTGGCCCTGGAGGTTATGCTTCTCAGTTGGGGCCGGGTACACGTCACATCATCTCAGGTATAACGCCAGGAGGCCGGCACATATGCCGATTGTTTGCGGTGTTCAGTTTCGCGGCGCGGGCAAGGTCTATTATTTCTCGCCGGGCGAGGTCACCGATATCGTCGAGGGTGATTATGTCATCGTCGAGACTTCGCGCGGACGTGAGCTCGGCCACGTATCTCAAGCACCACACGAGGTGGATTCTTCGGATATCGTTGGCGAACTCAAGCCGATCTTGCAGCGCGCCACTCCCCTCGACCTGCTGGAAGCACAGCGTTTTCAACAGCAAGAGGATCAGGCGTTAGAGACCTGCCAGGAGCAGGTCGCCCGCTTTAACCTGCCCATGAAGGTGGTGCAGGCCGAGTATAATTTCGATGGTTCGCGGCTCACATTCTATTTTTCGGCCGACCAGCGCGTAGATTTTCGCGAACTTGTCCGTGAGCTGGCGCACATCTTCAAGACGCGCATCGAGCTACGTCAGATCGGGGTGCGAGACGAGGCCAAGTTGATTGGGGGGCTGGGCAAGTGTGGCCGCCCTCTATGCTGTGCCACATGGCTGACCGACTTTTGCCCCGTTTCCATCCGTATGGCCAAGCAACAGGACCTGCCGTTGAGCCCCATGGAGATATCGGGGCTGTGCGGCCGCCTATTGTGCTGTCTGGTATACGAGAATGACTTTTACCAGGATATCAAGTCCCGCTTCCCAAAGGTGGGCAAGCGCATCGATACCCCCGCAGGTTCGGGAAAGGTGATCAAAGTCAACGTGTTCACCGAGATGGTGAGCGTGTTGCTCGGGGATGGTACGGCACTGGAGCTGACGGCCGACCAGGTCGCCGGCAAGGCTCCTATCGAAATTGCGGACGAGAGCGATACACGACAGGAAGCGCTGGATGAGGCGCTGGAAGCCATCGGCATCGAGGTCTCTGAGCCTGAACCTCGCCCAGAGCCCGACGAACCTCAGTCAGAAACCGGGGAAGAAGCGGACGAGCCGGAAAACAAGCCGAAGAAACGCTCGTCACGGCGCCGATCTCGTGGGGGGCGCAATCGCGGCTCGCGGGCAAAGGCATCGGACAATGCCAATGCCGATAACGACTCATCATCCGAAGAGGGGCAGGCGAAATCGGGGCGCAGTCGTCGCTCACGGCGTTCCGGCCGCAGAAAGAGCGACGGGAGAAACAACGAGCAGAGCAACGAGGCATCGCAGCGCGAGGGAGGCAACGAACGCCCCCGTTCGGACAGGTCATCCAACGGACAGAATAATAACCCGGAAGGCGGTTCGCAGCGTTCATCCCGCTCGCGACGCCGCAGACCCCGTCCGCGGAATAACGAGTAACCCGGGATCGCATCGAATCAAGGCTAAGTACAAGACACTCGCCTTCCGAAGGTGACGAGGGCAAATCGTGTACTTTCCTCGTCATTCGTTCGCTCCTGGCCGAGACCTTCGGAAGGTTCGGTGGCTTTAGGCCGTCCCCTCTGCCGCGTGACGCCACGCTTTGAGCGCCTCGACCCACTCTGGAGACACAAACACGCTGCCCAGAGGATAGTCGGGCTTGATCGCAAGGCCGTGAAAGTCGCTTCCGCCGGTCCGTAACAGCCGGTAACGCCGGGCCAACCCGTCCAGGATGCTCATCAATCCGGGTGAATAGCGTGGATAGCGCACCTCTAATCCGGCCAGCCCCATAGATACCAGCCGGGGCACCCGCTCCAGATCGGGCCAGGGATGCGCCAGCACCGGCACACCACCCGCCCGCCGGATCAATGCGATGGCCCCGGCAGAAGAAAGCTTGGCCCGCGGCACATAGGCCGGTCCGTCCGGCCCAATATAACGCTCGAACGCCTCAGAGATACTCTCCACATGGCCGGCATCCACCAGGGCCTGTGCGATATGCGCCCGCCCCACCGTTCCCCTGCCGGCCAGTTCGACAAGCCGCTCCCAAGAGATCGGCGCACCGGATGCCCGCAGCCGGGTGACCATCTCGGCCGCCCGATCCAGCCGGGCGGCCTGTCCCTGCGCCAGCGCCTCGCGCAGCCCGGCATGCGTCGGGTCGATCATATAGCCCAGCAGGTGCACCTCACCCCCAGCATGCCCTTCATCCGCGCTGATTTCGACGCCGGCCAGCACCTCCAGAGAGGTGCCCGCCGCCCGTTGCGCTTGGGCGATGCCGTCCACCGTATCGTGATCGGTGATGGCAATAGTGCTCAACCCCGCCTGGAGCGCCAGAGAAACGACCTCGGACGGTGTATGAGCGCCGTCCGAGGTCGTTGTGTGTACGTGCAGATCGGCTCTGCCCGTCGCGTTCATAGATCCCTTACCCGATACCTGAACAGACGACTACATATCTGAGGAGACGATGCCTCCCCAGATATACGATCACCTACTCGGGCCACCGCCCGCTTGCCATGCATATGGGCAGCGGCTCGTCCTTGATACACGCCCTAGTGCGCATATTCGGTGGCCCGCGTTTCGCGAATCACCGTCACCTTGATCTGGCCGGGGTACTGCAGGCTCTCCTCCACCTTTTTGGCGATATCGCGCGAAAGGCGAATGGCGCCCAGATCGTCGATCTCGTCGGGTCGCACCATGATGCGAATCTCGCGGCCGGCCTGAATGGCGAACGAGGTCTCGACTCCCTCGAACGAATTCGCCACCTGCTCCAGCGCTTTGATGCGCTTGATGTACGACTCGAGCGACTCTCGACGCGCTCCGGGCCGCGCCCCCGAAATCGCATCGGCGGCCTGCACCAACACGGCCTCCAGCGTCTGCTGATCCATCTCCAGGTGATGCGAGCCGACAGCGTTGGCGATTTCCTCGGGCATGCCGTATCGTCTGACGATATCGGCGCCGATGACGGCATGCGCCCCGTCCACCTCGTGGTCCACCGCCTTGCCGATATCGTGCAGCAGGCCGGCGACCTTGGCCAGATCGACATTCGCGCCCAGCTCGGCAGCCATCAACGCGGCGATCTGTGCCGTCTCGATCGAGTGCTGCAAGACGTTCTGTCCATAGCTGGTGCGATAGTGCAGGCGCCCCAGCAGCTTGATGATCTCGGGATGCAGTCCGTGAATGCCCAGATCCAGAACGGCCTGTTCACCCGCCTCCCGAATCGTGTTCTCCACCTCTTGCTGGGCCGTCTCGACCATTTTCTCGATCCGGCTGGGGTGGATGCGCCCGTCCAGAATCAGGCGGGTCAGCGCCAGGCGCGCCACTTCTCGACGCACCGGGTCAAAGCTGGATAGGATCACGGTATCCGGAGTGTCGTCGATCACCAGATCGACACCGGTGATGTTCTCGATTGTGCGGATATTGCGCCCGCCGCGGCCGATGATCCGCCCCTTCATCTCATCGTTGGGCAGCTCGACGGTCGATACCGTCGTCTCGGCCACTTGATCCGAGGCAATGCGTTGAATAGTTGTAGTAATAATCTCTCGTGCCCGTCGATCAGCCTCTTCACGGGCTTCGGTCTCGATCTCGCGAATGATGCGGGCCGCATCGATCCGCGCTTCTGCCTCGACTTCTTTGAGCAGCAATTCCTTGGCTTCTTGCTGTGACATGGCCGCGATGCGTTCCAGTTCAGCCCGGCGCTGTTCCCATGAACGGTCCAACTCGGCCTTGCGCGATTCCAGACTGCGCTCCAGATCCTTCATCTTGCGCTCGCGCACTTCGAGCGCGTCCATCCGATGATCCAAATTCTCACGACGCTGATGCAGCCGGTTTTCCTGACGATTCAGTTCCTGCGTGCGTCGCTTGACATCATCTTCAGCCTCTTGCAGGATCTTGAGTGAGCGGTCACGCGCCTCCAGTTCGATCTCCATAGCTCGTGCGCGCGCTTCGGTCAGTCGTTGGTTGATCTCCTCCTCAGCCTTGGTGATGTTTCTGCCCACCACTCGAGTTCTGGCAAAGTAGCCGATGGCTACCCCGGCGGCAGCACCCACCACTAATATGATTGCTCCAATGATCGCTTCCGTCGGTCCCATAACGTAATCCTTTCATCTATTCATCATCGGGCTGTGCCCGTAGTCACCGAGGCTCGGCATCTTTGTCCGCATCGCCGGCCACCTGCTTCCACATCTCGTCTACCACCCGGCGTGACACTCCATATCCAAAGCCACGCCGCTGCAGATAGCCCATCAGGCGCCGCCAGAACGTATCCGCGTCCAGGCGAGCGAAACGATGCACTACGCGCTCGGCCGCCTCCATGGCACTCTTTTCTTCGTCCACGGCCTCCAGGGCCTGGTCGATGATCTCATCGGCCACCCCTTTTTGCCGCAGCTCAGCCCGCAATGCCCAGGGCCCTCGTGGGCGGAACGTCTCGCGATTCTCCACCCAGAATTCGGCAAACTCGGCATCGCCCACCAATCGGGCATGTCGCAGGCGATCGAGCACAGTCGCCGTCGCCTCTTCATCCAGGCCCTTTCCCTGCAGGTAACGTTCGATCTCTTGCTCGCTCCGCGGGCGATATGAGAGATAGTACAGCGCCTTCTCATACGCCGACTCGACGCTATCCTGGCGCTTGAGCGCCTCGATCTCGTCGTCGCCAAGCTCTTGCCCTACGGAAAGCTTTGCCGCCAGCACATCCTGCAGGCCGAAGGCAAACTCGCCATCCACATACACATTGACGCGGTTTCGCCTCTTTTTCTGTACACGAAGGGCCGTTATTTTTCCCGCCATAGCTCCCTGTAACAAAAAAGGGCCGCGGTATTATACCACAGCCCTGAAACACCCCATTTTCAGCCAGCACTCACGTGCATATAAAAGACAATATCTCACGGACCTCATCGTCCGCGAGACGTTCAGGTATGCATGGAGACTGATCGTGTGAACGAGTTGGTCGCTCTCTGCGTCGCGCTCACCCAGACCGTTTGCGTCGAGCAAGAATTACCGCCTGATGCAAAGGTCAGCACTCGTAAAATGGCGCACTGGGCTGTGGTGTTGTACCGGACAATACCACACGGTCTGTTCTATTAAAGGAGGCTGCAACACGGAGAGACATCTTTAATTACGGCCGTCCCGTCAGGCGCACCTCATTGCGCGCTTATAGACCGCCTATACCTCTTCCGGCTGCTCCTCAATCTCTGCCTCTTCTATTTCATCCTCGGCAGAAGCCTTTGGCCGAAAGCCGACCATCTGGCGAACCTCGCTCTCGATCTGCCCCATGAGATCCGGGTTATCGCGCAGGAACTGCTTGGTGTTCTCACGTCCCTGGCCCAGGCGCGTATCGCCATAGGAGTAGAACGAGCCGCGTTTGTCGATCACGCCCGACTCGACTCCCACATCCAGCAGACTGCCCTCCTTGGAGATGCCGTGATCGAACATGATATCGAACTCGGCCATCTTGAACGGAGGGGCCACCTTGTTCTTTTTCACGCGCACGCGTACCCGGTTGCCGATCACATCGCCACCCTGCTTGATGGCCTCCATGCGCCGCATATCCAACCGTACCGCCGCGTAGAACTTGAGCGCGTTACCGCCGGTGGTTGTCTCCGGGTTGCCAAAGAGCACACCGATCTTCATGCGCAACTGATTGGTAAAGATCACCGCCGTATTGCTGCGCTTGATGGCGCCGGTGAGTTTACGCAACGCCTGTGACATGAGCCGGGCCTGCAAGCCCATATGCGCATCGCCCATGTCTCCCTCGATCTCTGCCTGGGGCACCAGAGCGGCGACCGAATCGACCACCACCACATCCACGGCGCCGCTTCGCACCAGCGCCTCGGTGATCTCGAGTCCCTGCTCGCCTGTATCCGGCTGCGAAATATATAGCTCGTCGATGTTCACGCCGCAGCGCTGTGCATAAGCCGGATCCAGCGCATGCTCCACATCGACAAAGGCGGCAATGCCGCCCATCTTCTGACACTCAGCGATAATATGCTGGCACAGCGTCGTCTTTCCTGACGATTCGGGACCGAAAATCTCGGTGATGCGCCCGCGAGGCACACCCCCGATGCCCAAGGCCAGGTCCAGCGCCAGGCACCCCGTGGGGATCGCTTCCACGTTCATCCCCGTCGAGTCGCCCAGCTTCATCACCGCGCCCTCGCCGAACCGCTTGCGGATCTGTGCCAGTGTTGTCTCTAAAGCCTTGTCTCTGCCATTTACCGCCATTTCGGCTTCCTTTCGCACGGCTCTGCCCACCCTCATAGTGTACAACAGGAGTTTGGAAAACGCAAGTCTTAACCTTGAATAACTGACTTTGGCGGACGTCACCGTCCTACCGTTTTCGCCGGATTTAGCAGGCTACACTGCCTTATGAGAATATACGAGCATCACAATCCTGCAGTGAAACAAGGGGCCTTTCTTGACATAGGAACACCCCGCGCTTATAATCTACTGCAATGAACGATAGGTTTGGCCGTAGAGGTCATCGTGTTATATTATAATGTTGCGCAGTTACTTAAACAGGGCGTCGGGGCATCTCGTCATTACGCGATATCAGGCGATCTGTACGATATTGACGAGAATAATCCGGGGCCCGTACATGTTGATGGAGAGGTCACGCTGATCCGCATCCCTGCGGGTATCCTGGCGCGGGCGACGGCCCGACTCGATCTGGTGCAGTCGTGTCGACGCTGCCTGGAGCCCACAGAGACGGAGGTCGATCTCGAATTCGAGGAGGAGTTTATCCCCTCCCTCGATATCGAGACGGGAGCGAGCCTGCCCATCACGGACGACGACGAGCCCGAGCTTGTCATCGACGAACATCATGTCCTCGATCTTACGCCGGTGCTCTGGCAGCATGCCGTGGTCTCGACCACACTGCCGGGGCTATGCCGTCCGGATTGTCGAGGATTGTGCCCTGTCTGTGGCACCAATCTCAACGTCGAGACTTGCTCGTGCGATACATCGCGTATCGATCCACGCCTCAGCCCGCTGGCAGCGCTGCTCCGGCGAGATGAGGGCGAGGAATAGACGGTTTTTGACCGGTGGGTTCGCCCGCCCGAAAGGTTCCACAGCGACATGTGGAACGACGATCAGCATCCAACTTTTTCGAAAGGAATTGTATAAATGACTCCCCTACCCAAACGAAGGCAGTCCAGGGGGCGCACCCGTCGCCGTCGGAGCCACGACGCGCTCAAGCCGGCCAATCTGGTCGAATGCCCTTCTTGCCACAATATGCGTCTACCGCACCGTGCTTGCCAGCACTGCGGCGCATACCGCGGCATGACGGTCGTTCAAGTCGAGAGATAGTTCATTCTGGTCGATTTTTCCGGGGCCGTGTACCGTAACCGGTTGCGCGGCCCCATTTGCGAGACCGGACAAACGATCACAATAACCCGTACGGAGGCAGACGCGTGGAAGGCAGACCCGCGGAAGACAGATTGGGAACCGTCCGGATCTCTCCCCAGGTGCTGGCGACGATCGCCAAGCTTACGGCCCTATCGGTGCCGGGAGTGGTGAGAATGCATCGCGACGTATCCAGCGGAGTCGATCGCTTCTTACACGGCAAACGTGCGACCGATGGGGTACGCATCGAGGTGGTGGATGACGCCGTCTCGGTAGATATTTATCTCGTGGCCGATCAACAGGTTAACCTGTACGACCTCGGCCGTGAGATCCAAACACGAGTGTCCCGTGCCATCAAAGATATGGTCGGGATGCCCGTGCTGGCTGTCAATGTCCATGTTGAGGATGTATTGATCGGCCCCCAAGCCGATTAATAAGCATACGAGCGGAGATGCCTCTTGAAGATCAGGCGACGAGCCCGGATCACGGCGTTACAGGTTCTTTTTGAAGTAGATGTAGTGGAACACAACCCCACTGTTGCGCTGCACGAGCGCATGGCCGAGACGCCCTTGCCTCCGGCCGGCGAATCGTTCTGTCGCGAAATCATCCAGGGGGTGCTGGATCAGAAAGAGGAGCTCGATCGGATCATTCACCAGATCGCATCCGAGTGGCCCATCGAGCAAATGGCCCCGATCGACCGAAATATCCTTCGTCTCGCATCCTATGAGATTCTTTTCAGCTCAGATACGCCTCCCAAGGTCGCCATCAATGAGGCGGTAGATCTGGCCAAAATATTTGGTAGCGATAGCTCGAGCCGGTTCGTGAATGGTGTGCTGGGTACCCTGTTGGCCAACCGAGCCGACTTTTTATCTTCACTACGCTCCACGGCACAAGAAGAGGTCGAGCTACAGTACCAGACCGTTCCGGTGCCCGATGGAGCGTCAGAGGCGCAGGGGCCGGCCCATCCAGACCAAGGCGCCTCCCCTGAGAGGAGAACGGATTAGCCATGTTTGGAATAGGCACCGGCGAGTTGCTGGTCATTCTCGTCATCGCCATGCTCGCCATCGGCCCGGAACGCATGGTTGAATTCGCCGGACAACTTGGCCGGTTTATCGCCAAGTTCCGCGCCGAAACCGACACGATCACCAAAGAATTCCGCGAGGCGTTTACTCTAGAAATCGAGGGAACAGCCGACGACTCTCGACCGACCCCTCCTCGAATTAGCACGCAGCACGCGGTGTCTGCGCCCAAAGAGGCCGCACCGGCGGTAACCGAGGCGCCGGTGGCCGAGTCAGCGCCCAAAGAGCGAACAGCTGTCGAGACAACCGCCCGGGTAGAGGAATCCGTCGAAGAGCCGTCCATCCCCTTGATCCTCAGCTTTGTCGATAGTGAGCTGGATCTCGCCCCCGTTATCGAGGACGATGATGACTCTTACTCCGATGAGGAGGCAGAGGAAGGGGCCGAACTCGATGAGACGATCGTCGAAGCGTCGGCCGCCGATGGCGGCGCACACCCGCAGAACGGTGACGGCGAGGATGATGATGAGCCCATCGTCATCTCGGTCGGTGAACTGGTACGGGAAAAACCCGAAGAGGCCGAGCCCACGGCCATCGACGCCCCCGTGTTGATAGTGGATGACGAAGAGAGTAGCCCGAATCAGGGAGAGGAAGCGGATCGTCACGCCGCTGACGAGGGATAAACATCATGTCTGACACCACGATGACTTCCCACGACGTTGAAATGTCGATATGGGAGCATCTCAATGAACTACGCTCCCGACTACTTCGCGTAGTGATTGCGCTCGTGGTCGCCACGCTGATTAGTGTGGTGTTTACCGAGCATCTTATCAATATCCTGCTGGTCCCCATGGGCGACTATCGCCCTCAGACCCTGGCCCCCGCCGAAGCGCTGGTGGTCTATTTCCGTGTCGCATTGATCGGCGGCGTCACACTGGCCATGCCGATCATCCTCTATCAGATCATTGCCTTTATCATGCCCGGCCTCTTACCCCATGAAAAACGCTATCTATACATCATGCTTCCGGGCGTGGGGATTTGCTTCGCCCTGGGCGTTGCATTTGCCTCGTTCATTATGTTGCCCGCCGCCATTCACTTTATGCGCGGCTTTTTGTCCACCATCGTCGAGAACAACTGGACGCTGGATCACTATATCAACTTTGTTACCCGAGTATTATTCTGGATGGGCATTGTCTTTCAAACGCCACTGCTCATCTTTTTACTGGCCAAGCTTGGAATTGTCGATGCGAAACAACTGGGTAGATTCCGCCGCTATGCCATCCTGGTGATCTCGGTGATCGCCGCCATCGTCACGCCTACGCCCGACCCGGTGAATATGATGATCGTGATGCTGCCGCTCTACTTGTTATACGAGGTCGGCATTCTCCTGGCCCGATTGGGTGGCAAAAAGCTGGCTCCCCCAGACGACGAATCCTAGTCATCACACAGCGCTCATCGACGAGTTCGATGAGCGCTGTTCTTTGTTCACAACAAGAGGGTGGAAAGGAGCATCTCGATTGGAGAGAACACGAGTCCTCATCATGGGTGCCGCAGGGCGCGACTTTCACAACTTTAACGTCCATTTTCGCTCACGCCCCGAGTACGAGGTCGTGGCTTTTACCGCCACGCAGATTCCCAATATCGAGGGGCGACGCTACCCGCCCGACCTGGCCGGGCCCCACTATCCCGAGGGCATCCCCATTTATGCCGAGTCCCGGTTGGAGGAGCTGATTGCCGAGCATGATGTCGAACAGGCCATCCTGGCCTATAGCGACATCTCGCACAAACATGCCATGCACCTGGCCTCTCGGGCGCTGGCCGCGGGCGCCGATTTTCGCCTCATGGGACCCAACACCACCATGCTCGATGCCACCGTGCCCGTGGTGTCCGTCTGCGCCGTTCGCACCGGGGCGGGTAAGAGTCAGACATCGCGTCGCGTCGTCGATCTGCTCCAGGAGGCCGGACGCCGCGTCGTCGTGGTGCGCCACCCCATGCCCTACGGCGATCTCTCGCAGCAGGCCGTACAGCGGTTCGCCGATCATGCCGACCTCGATCGACATGGCTGCACCATCGAAGAGCGAGAAGAGTACGAGCCTCACATCAACCGTGGAATCGTCGTCTATGCCGGGGTGGATTACGAGCGCATCCTTCATGCCGCCCAGGAAGAAGCCGACGTCATCGTGTGGGACGGTGGCAATAACGACCTGCCGTTCTACCGCCCCCTCATCCATATCGTCGTCACCGACCCGCATCGCCCGAACCACGAACTGGGTTATCATCCCGGTGAGGCCAATCTGCGCATGGCGCATGCGGTCATTATCAACAAGATCGATACGGCCGAGCCACAGGGTGTTGCGACGGTGCGGGCAAATATCCAGAACGCCAATCCCTCAGCGGTCATCATCGAAGCGGCATCGCCCGTCACGGTAGATGACTCGATGGGTATCCGTGGGCGCAAGGTGCTCGTCGTCGAAGACGGCCCCACCCTCACCCATGGTGAAATGGCCTACGGCGCAGGGATCATCGCCGCCCGGCGCTTTGGCGCCGCCGAGATTGTGGACCCACGCCCCTATGCCGTGGGCTCGCTCGTGGATACCTACCGCCGCTACCCCACCACCGGCCCGGTACTGCCCGCCATGGGCTATGGCGCCACTCAGATGCAAGAGTTGGAGGCCACCATCCGCAGCGTGCCGGCCGATCTGGTGCTTGTGGCCACCCCTATCGATCTCAGTCGCATCATCACCATTCAGCAGCCTACGGCCCGGGTCCATTATGACCTGCAAGAGATCGGCCATCCCACTCTGCAGGACGTCCTGGCGCCTCTGCTGAACCCCTAGCTGACGTGAACGAGTGAAGCAAAAAGGGCTGCCTCAAGTGATGAGGCAGCCCTGATTCGATTCAACCGCCGAGCCTGTGCTAGAGAACGGCCAGCACCTCTCGGGCATGTCCCTCCGGTTTCACCCGCGGGAACACTTTGATGATAACGCCCTCCTCGTCGATCACAAAGGTCGAGCGGATGATCCCCTCAGTGACCTCCCCGCCGCGACGCTTCTCACCCCAGGCACCGTACATCTCGGAAACGCGATGATCCGGGTCGCTCAACAGATAAAAGGGAAGCCCGTATTTCGCGCGAAAGCGTGAGTGAGATTCTTCACGGTCCGGGCTGACACCGATCACCACCGCCCCTTTCATGGTGAACAGGCTGTAATCGTCACGAAAGCTGCACGCCTCTTTGGTGCATCCCGGTGTATCATCCCGCGGATAAAAGTAGAGCACCACCTTTTTCCCACGAAACGACGAGAGCGATACTTCCTCGGCCTGGTCCGATGTCAGAGTGAAATCGGGAGCCTGAGTGTTTTCCTGCAACATGGCTGCGGTTCTCCTTTCCGTGTAGCTGCCTTCAGCATAACATATTGAACTTTGTTTGTCAATATAATAAATAACAAAAACATGATGGACATGATGATTGATCGAGCCCCGATCCTGTTGTAGAATAGGAGAATAAGGATGACTCGACGGAGAAATACATTATGTCAAAAAACCAGATTCGCATCGGCCGGGTCATGGGAATTCCACTGCGCTTGGACATCAGCTGGTTGCTGATCTTTATCTGGGTCACCTGGAGCCTGGCGGCGGGATATTTCCCGCAGCGCTATCCCGAATGGGCCGGTGGTCTCCGCTGGAGCCTCGCCGTACTCACCAGTCTGATGTTCTTTGGCTCGGTATTGCTTCACGAGTTGGGGCATGCTCTGCTGGCCCGGAAACATGGTGTGCCGGTCAAGGATATCACCCTGTTTATCTTTGGCGGTGTGGCCGAGATCGCCGACGAGCCCGGCACACCGATCCAGGAACTGACCATGGCCGTCGCGGGTCCATTCGTAAGTCTGAGCCTCAGCGGCCTGTTCGCCGCCATCCACCTCGCTACCAGAAGCTGGAGCGCTCCCATCGCCGCACTGGGTCTGTTCCTCGGTGGGGTGAACCTCAGCCTGGGCATCTTTAACCTCATCCCCGGATTCCCGCTGGACGGCGGGCGGGTGTTGCGTTCGATCCTCTGGCATATTCGTCAAGATCTGGTATGGGCCACCCGCTGGGCATCGCACGTCGGACAGGGGGTTGCTTATCTGTTCATCGCCTACGGCATCATTCGCACCGTCGCCGGTAACTGGCTGGGCGGGCTGTGGATCGCCTTTATCGGTTTTTTCCTGGAGAACGCCGCCCGCACGGCCTATGCGCAACTCACTCTGCGGAACTTGATGGACGGCCATGTCGTGGCCGAGGCCATGAACCGTCAATGTCAGATCATACCTCCCCAGCTCACCCTGGACCTGTTCGTCGAACATTATCTGCTGAACGGAGGACGACGCTGTTACGTCGTCGGTGACCGAGACGAGATCATGGGGTTGCTTACCGTGCACAATATTCGCTCTGTGCCACGGCTCGAACGTCCCTTTATACAAGCCCGCGATGTGTTGACCCCCATGGACAAGCTGATCTCCGTAAGCGTCGATACGCCCCTGTGGGAGGCGTTGAGAGAAATGACCGCCGGGGGTGTAAATCAGCTTCCCGTCATGGAGGATGGGAAATTACAGGGCATGCTGACCCGCGAGGATTTGATCACCTTTATCCAAACCCGCGCCGAGCTTGATGTATAGCCTTACGTCTCCATTCGAAAGGAGTCGCCATGCGCATCCTTTATCTGGATTGTGATACGCTACGGCCCGATCACCTCGGGTGCTATGGCTATCACCGCAACACATCGCCAAACATTGACCGGCTGGCCGCCGAGGGGCTGCGCTGCGATAACTATTACGTCACCGACGCGCCCTGTCTACCCTCCCGAGCCGCCCTCTTTTTGGGGCGATTCGGCATTCACACCGGGGTGGTCAATCATGGTGGCAGCGCCGCCGATCCGTTCATCGAGGGCCCCTCTCGCGGCTTTCGTCAGTCGGCCGATACGGCAAGCTGGATGGAGGTGCTGCGCCGCCTAGGACTGCGTACCGTGTCCGTCAGCCCTTTTGCCGAACGTCACTCGGCCTGGTGGTTCTATCGAGGCTTTTCCGAGATGTACAATACCGGCATGGGCGGTATGGAAAGTGCCGATCACGTCGCCCCCGTTGCCATCGATTGGATTCGCCGCCACGGCCGCGAGGATAACTGGTTCCTGCAGGTGAACATGTGGGATCCCCACACCCCCTATCGCGTGCCGATGGAGTATGGCAACCCCTTCGCGGCCGTCCCCATCGCCGACTGGATCACCGAAACCAAGATCAGGGCCGACTATACCGGATATGGCCCGCACAGCGCGCAAGATGTCGGGGGATATGGCCCCAACGATACTGCGCGCTGGCCGCGCCTGCCCTACGATATCGCCACCCTGGAGGACTATCGTCGCTGGATCGACGGCTATGACACCGGCATCCGTTATACGGATGATCACATCGGCCAGATCCTGAACGCGCTGGACGAGCAGGGCGTGCTGGATGAGACCGTCATCATCGTTTCATCCGATCACGGGGAGAATCAGGGCGAGCTGAACGTGTATGGCGACCACCAGACCGCCGATCACATCACATCGCGCGTGCCCCTCATCATCCGCTGGCCCGGTCTCGCCGGTGGACGCGTCGATACCGGCCTGCATTACAATCTGGATCTGCCCCCGACCCTTGTCGAGATGCTGGGCGGACAGGCGCCGGACAGGTGGGACGGCGTCAGCTTTGCCGCCACGCTACGCGAGAGCATCGATACGGGGCGTGATTATCTGATCGTGAGCCAGTGTGCCTGGGCCTGCCAGCGCGCCGTGCGCTTTGGGCCGTGGATCCTCATCCGCACCTACCACGACGGGCTCAAAGATTTCCCGCCGGTGATGCTCTATCATGTGGAGGAAGACCCCCACGAGCTGATCGACCTAGCCGCGCAACGGCCTGATGTCGTGAACGAGGGGCTGGCCCTGCTGGAGCGATGGCATGCCGAGATGATGTCCACTGCCGACCATGATGTCGCCCCCATGTGGACCGTCATCCGTGAAGGCGGCCCGCTGCACACCCGTGGCGAGTTGGAGGCATACTGCCGGCGCCTGCGTCAGACGGGTCGTGCTCATCATGCCGATGCCCTGGAGGCCCGGCACGGCGTATAAAGGTCTTGAGCGCGATCAAAAGAGAGGCCGGCACACCGCAGAAAGAGGGTGCAGCAGCCGTTATCCGCACAACGCCGTCCATCGAGGCTCAAAACAAGAATAAACGGCGTATTTACGTTGAGAAACTTGACACCTGCTGCTGCGGCATCTATGATAGCCCTGTCTTGACGGGAGCTGTTCCAAGAGACGTTGTCGGGACGTCTCTTGCCCGGAATGGGCACATCGCATAGCCCGGATCTGGCGCGGTAGATGTGTGGGACAGCCCCTCATGGGTCCAGCTCACGTGAGGGAAGCCATGAGCGATCAGTTCCAGTTCGATGACGAGTTTTATCCTGTGCCCCCCGCTGCGGTGGATGCCGATCCTGCCGCCACCATGAGGGATCTGTTTTTCCGCGTCAGTCGCCTTGAGCAATCGTTGGAGGAGCAGCGCGTACAGGCCACCCAGGATATGAAGGCGGTACTGCTCAGCCTGCTCTCCCTGTATGATGATATCACCAACACCATCGAGCGTTACGGCGTGACCACCAGCGCCCAGGAGGCGGCCGTCGTGCGCAGTGTCGTCGCCACCGGCCGCACGCTTTTGGATCTGTTGCGACAGCTCCAGGTCACCCCCATCGACACCATCGGCAAGCCGCCGGACCCGGAGACCAGCGACGTCGTCGATACCGAGCAGCGCGACGGCGCCGCGCCGAATACGGTGCTTCGAGAGGTGCAGATCGGCTATACCTGGCCGCATGGCCTGCTGAGACGGGCGCGGGTGGTGGTGAATCGACCGGCGACGGACGAAAACCCGTCTCGGGCCGGCTAAGGGCGCCGGCTCGTGTGCCATTTCCGGAGAAAGGGCTCTGAGGCATGAACGATCGTTCGCTGTTCTGTCCATACTGCGGGGGCAACGTTCCCACCGACACCACCATATGCCCTGATTGCCACGAGGACCTCGCGGCACTGCTGCGCCTGGAGTATGCGTACGCCATCCACTATAACGAGGCGCTGGCGGCCGCCCGCGAGGATCGCCTGGATGTGGCCGAGGCCGGTCTGCACACCGCCATCCGGCTGAACCCCACCTTTTTGCCCGCCCACAGATTGCTGGCCAAGGTGTATGCGCGACAGGGCGATTGGGAGCGGGCCCAGGCCGCCATCCATCGTGCCTTTGAGCTGGCCGAGGACGACGGCGAAACCGTCGCGCTGAGCGAGGCCATTGGGCGGGCCGAGCAAGAGGCCAAGGCACAGCGGATCGAAAGAGAGCAAGAGGTCGTGCGAGAGGCCATCGCCCGGGAGCGCCAGGAGCTGGCCGCCCAGGCCAGGCTGGCCCGCGAACGAGCCGCCACCGATCAGGAAACGTCCGTCGCCCCGGAACCGGCAGACGAGGAGCCCCTGACCATCTCTCCCGTCTCGGATGAAGAGATCGAACGCTTCTACGAGGCCTATGAGAAGCAATCCACCGGCGCGTTCTTGCTCGGCATGGGCATGGCGACCTTTGCCGCCATCCTCGTCTCCCGACTCACAGGGCGCAAAGGGTAATCGCCGGGCAACGATTCTAAAGCGATTCAAGAACGATTATTGCCATTCATGAACGAGTTCGCGTATACTATACGAGCTCGTTCTTTTTTTGCGCCCGCGCGGGCCCAATCGTCACAGAAAGAGGATGCCGATGACCACGTCACGCGAATTGATCAACGATCTGCTTCGCGGTCGCAAGGCCGGGTGCGTCGGGCTGGTCGATAGCCCCTGGGGCGATACCCTGGCCGCCTGGGTGCATCAGGGATACCCTGTGCACACAGTCTACAAAGAGGTGGGCGAGGAGTGCTGGCGAGAGGATGGCAAACGCGTCGAGGTAGAGGTCGCCGGGGAATACGTCGAGCCGGTTCCTCCCTGGCAGCACTTTGGCTACGATATGGCCGGCGTGAGCCCCTGGCTCGACATTATGCCGTTGCGAGATGTGAACGACCTGGTCGAGGAAACGGATGAATGGGAGATACGTCGCAACGGAGCCGGAGCCTCGCTCAAGTACTGGAAGCACAAGTCAGGCACGCCCGAGCATATCGACTTTCGTATGACCTCTCGCGCAGTATGGGAGAGCGACTATCGCCCTCATCTGCTCGAGTGGGACCCCGCCCGCGTCAAGGTAGAAGAGAACCGTAAAGCCCTGCATCAGGCGCAAGAAGCCGGTGTATGGGCGCATTTTGGCCAGATGTTCGTCTGGGAGCTGATGCGCCAGAGCATGGGCGATGTCACCATGTACGAGAGCCTGCTCCTCGATCCGGCGTGGGTACGCGACTATTGCCGCGTCTATACCGATTTCTTCAAGCGGTACTTTGCCTACATGTTCGAGGCGGTGGGCATGCCCGACGGCGTCTGGATCTATGAGGATCTGGGGTACAAGAACGGTCTCTTTGCCTCGCCCGCTTTGCTGGAATCGCTCATATTCCCTTACTATAGGGAGCTGGTGGCCTTTTTCCACGAGTACGATCTGCCCGTGGTGTTGCACACCTGCGGATCGACCGCTCAGGCTTTGCCCCTCATCATCGAAGCCGGATTCGACGCGCTGAACCCGATGGAACGCAAAGCCGTCGGCAACGATCCGTTCGTCTTTGCCGAACAGTATGGCGACCGCATCGCCTTTATCGGGGGACTGGATACCCGCGTGTTCGAGAGCAACGATCGTGAGTTGATCCGCCGCGAGGTCACCGATTATATCGTCGGCATGAAGGAACGGGGGGCCCGACTGGTCTTTGGCTCGGACCACTCGATCTCACCCAATACACATTATGATAGCTATTGCTATGCTCTGGAGGTATACCGGGAGCATATGCTATACTGAGGTGTTCGCTACACACCGTAAGGTGTCGTGACAGGATTCATCCAGCCGCACAGCGGATCTTGTCTTCGTCCTGTCTGCATGCTCGGGGTATCTCCGACATACCCCTGAAAGAAAAAATCAAAGAAAGAAGATCACACTGTGCTGACAAATCTCGAACTGTATATCCTCGGAGCGGCCATTCTATTACTGATCAGCGTGCTGGCCAGCAAAATATCGGACCGGTATGGGGTCCCTGCGTTGTTACTTTTTCTGGTGATCGGCATGCTGGCCGGTTCCGACGGCCCGGGAGGCATCTACTTTGACAATCACTCGCTGGCAAAATCCATCGGGGACGTCGCTCTGATCTTGATCCTCTTCTCCGGCGGCCTGGACACCGACTGGAAAAGCGTACGCCCCGTCCTGCGTGAGAGCGGGGTGCTGGCCACCTTGGGCGTATTGATCACTGCCGTCACGCTGGGTCTGATTGTGCATCTGGTGTTCGGCCTTCCCATCCTCCACAGCATGCTGGTGGGCTCGATCGTTTCGTCCACCGACGCGGCGGCCGTCTTTTCGATTCTGCGCTCAAAGGGCATCAGCCTCAAAGAGCCCCTGCGCCCTCTGCTGGAGCTGGAATCGGGCAGCAACGATCCGATGGCCATCTTTTTGACCACGGGTATGATCCAGTTGCTCACTATCCCCGGCACAACCATCTGGGATATCGTCCCGCTTTTCTTCACCCAGATGATCGTGGGGGGCCTGGTGGGCTATGTGATGGCCAGAATCTCCGTCGGGATCATGAACCGACTCAAGCTCGGCTACGAGGGGCTCTACCCCGTCCTCATGCTGGCGCTTGTGCTGCTCACCTACGGATTGGCCGTACTGGGGCGCGGCAGCGGCTTTCTGGCCGCCTACCTGCTGGGCCTGGTCATGAGCAAGGAGGATTTTCTGCATCGGCGCAGCATGTTGCGCTTTTACGACGGCATGGCCTGGCTGATGCAGATCATCGTATTCCTGGTGCTGGGTCTGCTGGTCTTTCCGTCGAGACTGCTCGGCATCGCCGGCAGCAGCTTGCTCATCTCGGCCGCCCTGATGCTGGTGGCCCGCCCGGTATCCGTCTTTCTCGGGATGGCGTTCAGCCGTTCCTCCCTCCGGGAAAAGCTGTTTGTCTCATGGGTGGGGCTGCGTGGCGCCGTGCCGGTTATCCTGGGGACCTATCCTCTGATGGCCGGCATTCCCCAGGCGGACGTCATTTTCCATATCGTGTTCTTTATCGTTCTGACATCGGTCCTGCTGCAGGGCACGTCCATCCCGCTGGTAGCCAGATGGCTCAAGGTTGACAAGCCGTTGGACGATCGCAGACCGTTCCCCATCGAGTATTTCTCGACGAACGGCTTTCCGGGCAAATTGCAAGAGATCGTTGTCCCAGATCAATCAGCCGTCGTCGGCCGCCCCATTGTCGAGCTGCACCTGCCCGACGAGTTTCTCATCATCCTCATCGCCCGAGGAAATCGGTTCGTGCTGCCATCCGGGGGCACGATACTCGAAGCGAAGGACACGCTACTCGTCCTGTCCGATCAAAACTCTTTCGAACAGGCACAGGCGCAGATCACTGCCACAGACCCCCGCCAGAACACGTCAAAAGAGAACGGATCAACGACATAGGGACCGGAAACGGCGAGTGGAACGGTTGGCTGGAAACAGACAAAAAGGGGGGCACACAGATGTGTGCCCCCCCCTTTCATCCCCGCCGGTCACTTGAAAAAAGACTTCCACGCCCCCCGGAGCGCGCCCCAGACGGCGCCCCCCACCAGCATGACCAGCACAAAGACAAGCCATACCACCGATACAATAAACGGTGGCCCCAGAATGGCCGGTAAGCCATAGCGTGCCACAATCTCGGCGCCCTCAGGCCATATCTCGGGCAGCTGAGGCGTTAGCTGAGGCAGCACCTGCGCCACCCTCTCCGGCGGCAGCAGATAGATCGCTCCGGCGATAGCCAGTCCCATCAACAGCCATACCAGCCAGAGCAACCATGAATGCCGTACAAAGGGCGCCGAGATCGAGTTCGTAGTGCGTGCTACCGTGCGCCACCCAGAACGGAAGGTTCGCCAGCTTTCGGGCAACGCCGCCGAAATGGCCCGCCACGTAAGCCGCCACATCTCGCGGGTCAGCGATACCCGCGCCGTCACCGGCACCTCAATGGTATCTTGCCCCTCCACCTTGACGGTGATGACACCCCGTTGTTCGCTGCGGAAGGGCAGATTCTCCGCGTGCACGTTGATGCGCACATCGGTCGGTATCCCCGCCCACAGGTGCAACCGCTCGGGATACACCTCCAGCCAGGGTTGCGATGACGAGATCGTCGCCTGGGTATAGCCGCGCGATACGTTCAACACCGTAATACGGCGGATCAGGGCCGATTCGCGCGCTACCGCACCCAGATCCACATGTGGCTGATCGACCACGATCTTGGGGTGGGCCAATCCCGGATCCACCACATGCAAAAAGGCCTCCAGCCCCGCATCACGATTCTGCTCGCGCTTGATGATATCATCTGCGGTGAGCACCAGATCGTGTCGGTTGATATCCCGAAGCCAGCGCTGGAAATCGCCCTTGTACAGAAAAGAGCGCGCCGCATCCCAGTGCTCGTCGGCGAGCGCCGGCAACGATCCGACTGTACGGATCTGGGTGCCACCCGGGAAGGTAAACGCCTCCAGCGTGCGGTTGGGCGTCGAGAGCGCCTCCAGCGCCTGACGCAGCTCACGGGCCGAGATACGCTGGTCGGGCGATTCGCGCAGCGCCCGTTCCAGCGCCACAGCGATCTCTCGGGGCAACGTGTTGAGCTTGGGCCACTTGAACGGGTGCTCCCGCGGATCATCGTCCGTCAACAGATGATAGACGGTCGCCGCCAGAGCGAACACGTCCGAACGCGGCACCGGCTGCCCGCGATACTGTTCCGGCGGCGCATAGCCGTCGGTGCCATAGATGCTGCTCTTGGTGCCGTCGCCCAGATTGGCGCCGGGCGGGATCTCGGCCCGCGCCGTGCCAAAGTCCACCAGACGCACCTCACCGAGCTGACTCTCCAGGATCAGGTTCGCCGGCTTGATATCCTGATGCACCACCGGCCGTGGTCGATTGTGCAGATACTCTAGAATGCGGCACGCCTGAATGGTATAGCGCACCACCTCTTCCCTCGGCAGCCGCTTGTTGGTGACCACGCGGCCCGTCTCGTCCAGATGGGTGACAAAGCTCTCCAGATTCTCCCCCTGGACGTACTCCATCACGATATAGTAGCGTCCGTTTTCGGATAGAAAGGCATAGATTCGCGGGATGCCGGGATGGCTGAGCGCCGCCAGCGTACGCCCTTCTTCCTGAAATCGCTCCTCTGCCCGACGTCGCTCCTCCGGGTCGGTCGGATCGTAATAGTCGAGCATCTGTTTGACGATACAGAGTCGGTCAAATGCGCGTCGGTCCTCGGCCAGGTAAACGGCGCCCATTCCCCCCTTGGAGATCGAGCGCACGATGCGATAATCGCCCTTACCTAACAGCGTGCCGGGAGCCAGACGCCCGTCCAGGGGCCTGCCACAGTTGGGACAAAAACGCGACTGCGCCCTGGTTTGTTGACCACAGGACGGGCATACAAGCATCACACCCCTACCTTGAACACCAGGCGCAGACGACCTGCGCGTATTTCGTCACCGTCGGTCAGCGGCTGGGGCACCCCCGGATCCAGCCGCTTGCGATTGAGCAGCGTAAAGTTGGTGCTGTTCAGATCCTCCACCGTATACTGACCGCCAGACAGGGCGATCCGGAAATGGCGGCGCGACACGCCGCCCTCTTCGGCCCCATGAGGCGTCAGATCGATGTCGGGGAAAATGCCGCCATAGGGATCCTCGCGCCCTACAATGGCCTCTTGTCCCTGAGGCAACGGAATCTCTACCCCGCTGGCCGTCACGATCAGCCTGGCCACAGGCGCTGCAACGGCGCGCTCCGGCGCCGCCGGTTCGGGAGCCACCGTCGGTTCAGGCGCGGGAGCCGGAGCCGCTTGTGGCGGCGTGACCGGTGCGGCCGGGATCTCGGGCGCTGCGGGCTCGGGTTGTGCGGCCGGCGCTGCTTCAGTTGGCGCGATCAACGCCGCGCCGCAGAACTCGCAAAATGCGTCGTCGGGGCCCACCCGGGCGCCACACGTCGGGCACTCGGTCAATCCATGAGCCACCGGAGCGGCCTCGACCTGCGGCTCGGGTACCGCCTCGACCGCTTCGGGTTCGGCGGCCTCGGGTTCGACCGTCTCGGGTTCCCCCCCGCCGACCTCCACAGGCCCGGCAACCGGGACGCCCTCGACCGCGGGTTGCATGGCGGCAGCCGCCGTTTTCAGCTCGGCGCCGCAGGCATAGCAGAATTCGTCGTCCTCGGCCACCGTCGCCCCGCAATCGGGACAGGTACGCCCCGCCGGTGCGCCGGTCGATGACGCGGCCGTGTCCATCTCGTCCACCACCGGTGCCCCGGCAAATGTCGCCTCATCGGCCACATCGGCGTCGGGTTCGGGGGCATCCAGTGGCGTGCCACACTCGCCGCAGAATATCTCGCCGGGCGTGTTCACCGCACCGCACTGCGGACACACGCTGCCGCGCGGCGCAGCGTGTGCTACCGGCTGCGCTGCAGGCTGCGTAGCAGTCTGCGCCACGGCTTCCGGAGCCACCGCCGCCTGTCCCTGCAAACGGGTTCCACACTGATCGCAGAAAATGGCGTCGTCCTGCGCCTCATTTCCACAATTCGGACACTTCATCTCTCGAACTCCTTTCGCGTTTCGTCCAGCATGTGTCCGTCGAATCGGATCGATCGTTTGCCGTCAATCCTCGATCACCCTTCAGGAGCCATGCTCCCTTTCCTTGAAAGGCGTCGTCTGTGCATCCATCTATTCCGGCAGATCGGGCAGGCGCTGGGTGAGCTTGCGCGTCTGGTAGCGTAGTTTTTTAGTGCCTCCCGCCGACATCTGCCCGCTCTGCTCCAGATTATCGGCCTCTTGCTGCGCCGCCTGGGCCAGCTCAATCTCACCCAGATCCAGGAGTCGCGTGGCCGCGGCGCGAAGCTTTTGCGTGGCGCCGACGATATTGCCCATGCTGGCCTCATCCAGCGCCCGCGTCTGCAGTTTAAAGGCCGTCACCTTTTCGATGAGGTTCATCATCATGGGATCGTACCGCTGCGCCTCCTGCACATCGGTCGTATAGTTCAGGACGATATCGCTGCGGGCCAGTGCTCCGCTCACTCCCTGCAACGGGAGATTGTACTCGATCTCGGCCTGAGCGATACGATAGCGCCCGGCCCGCCGTGGAGGCAGAAGCAGCTCGATAAGCAACGATTTGCCCTGGACGGCGTCCAGCTCGCCCAGTTCGAACTGAACATCGTGCTCGCCGATGGCGGTATACCCCACGTTGGCGATGACGGGGGTGACCTGCCAGACCTGACGCGGCACCACACCCGATACCAACCGAAGGGTCATCCGGGCATCACGCACCACGGCCTGTTGAGAGCGTTGCACCGTCTGAGTAAAGAGGGGCACGATCTCGTCCGCCGATTCGATGAGGTCCGAATCGCCGTTGCTCAGGCTGCCGATCTGATCCAGCAGGTTCTCGTTCCAGTCGTCGCCCAGCCCCATCGCATAGATCTGGATATGGTGCTCGCCCGACTCTTTGGCCAGCTTGATGCACTGCGCCTCATCGCCATAGGTCTGGCCGTCGGTCAGCAACAAGAGTTTGTTGGCCCGCTTCTCGCTAAACTCGCGATAGACCTCGCGCAACCCCAGACTCATCCCCCGGGCCATCTGTGTGCCGCCCCCGGCGCGAATGCGATTGATTCGATCCTCCAGACCGCTATGGCTCGCCAGTGTTCCGCTCTTGGCGATCACCTCGGCGCTGTCGTTAAAGATCGTCACCGAGACAAGATCATCCGGGGCCATGCGCCGGAGGGCGATCGACATGGCCTCTTTTAGCCGGTCGATCTTGGCGCCGCGCATCGAGCCGCTGCGATCCAGCACAAAACCCAGGTTCATCGGCATGCGCGTCTGCGAGATCACCTCGCTGGGTTTGGCCTCGACCAGCACATAGATCAGTTGCTGCATGCTGCTTAAGGGCACGCTCGGTTTATTCATCGTCGTCACGAGCTGTACTTCGTTCGCCATGAATCTCTCCCTTCTGCTTACCACGTCGATCAGCGGCCGGGAATAGCCTGCACCACAATCACGGTGATATTGTCCTCGCCCCCGGCCAGATTGGCGTTCTGCACCAGGCGATCGGCGGCGCGCTGCGGGTCGGGCTCGGAGAGCAACACTTCCTCCATGCCCTCGTCGCGCACCATCTCCCACAGCCCATCACTGCACAGAATCAGTCGGTCATCCACGGCCAGCCGATGGCGAAACACGTCTACGTTCACGTCGTGCCGATCGCCGATGGATTGATAGATCACGTTGCGCCGTGGATGGGTGTATACCTCGTCGGCAGAGAGCTGCCCGGCATCGACCAGACGCTGCACCAGCGAATGATCGCGAGTAATATGTTGCAATCCGCCGGCGTTCCACAAGTAGGTGCGGCTATCGCCCACATTGCCCACATAGGCGGTGTCATCCACAATCATGGCCAACGTCAGGGTGGTGCTCATATCGCTGTCTCGCTCGACGCGCGTTTCATAGACGACGCGGTTGGCCGCCGCCACCGCTTCGACCAGGCGCGCCTCCAGCTCATCATCGCCCAGAGATTCGCCACGCAGCAGTCGTTCCCATACCGTCTCACGCAGCGACTCCCACACCGCCTCGGTGGCCATCTGGCTGGCCACCTCGCCCGAATCCTGCCCGCCCAGGCCATCGGCCACGACGAACAGGCCCAGCACCTCCCCCGTGCTGCGAGTATACAGCCGGGCATCCGCATAATCCTCGTTATGATCTCGCTGTAACCCCTGATCGGTGGCATATCCCCAGATCAGGCGAATGGGGCCGTGCGCCTCCGCCCCATCATCTCCCTCACCCTCCACCTCGGGCAGCGGCTCGACGGTGATGTAATAGTCACGTTCCTTTTCCTCGAAATGCACATCATAATGACGCGGCGGGCGCTGCACTTGCTCCACCACCGTCACGTAAAACGCGACATCCAGCGCCGCCCCGCACGAGGCACAGAAATCGCTTCCCGGAGGGTTATCATCATAGCCACAGGATGCGCAGAGCGCGAGATCCCGGGCGCGGTACCGGTTGACCGCCTCGCCCTCCTCCAGCAGCTCGACGATCTCGTAATGCCCCGCCAGTATATCGCCCACGCCCAGAGCGCCCGACTCTTGCTCCTGATCCATCGCCCCCTCATCGCCCGAGGGCGCTCCCAGAGTTTCGTCGTCCGGAGCCTTTTCGGCCTCAACAGAGACCGGCTCGCCCTCGTCGAACGGAGGGGCCGGCGCCGCCTCCTCTCCGTCCTCATCGCCCGTCGGGCCGGCGCCAAAGGGCTCCTCGATATCGACATCGCCGCTCGTCTCAGCCTCGATAGCGTCCGGATTGCCCTCGTCGAGGGGTAGATCATCCCCCGCGTCAAAGGGTTCACGCGCAGCCTCTTTGCCAGGCCGGACATCTTTTTCCGACGCCAAATGATGGCCGCACCAGGCGCAATAGCCTGCCGCCACCCGATTCATTCGTCCACACTCTGGGCATTTCATACACTTACTCTCCTGTCCGGCTGTGACGTGTACGATCAGGATACGCCGTCATCCGGCTGACGTCATGCTGACCTCAACGCACGCGAAACTCGAACACCACCCGCCCCATTCGAACGCGATCGCCCTGGCGCAGAGGGGTCGCGACGTGGGGCGTCAGGCGTCGCCCGTTGACATAGGTGCCGTTCACGCTTCCCAAATCGGTGATGCTGTACTGTCGTTGGTCCACCGTAACCCGCGCATGGTTGCGCGAGATATAGCCATCGGGATCATAAAAACTGATATCCAGATCCACCGGCATCGCGCCGCCCGGTCGGCCGATGAGGACGTTTCGCCCGCGCAACGGGTACTCCCAATGAGATTCGGGCGGCATGACCAGTGTCAGCGTCGGCGGCATAGGCGCCACAAAGGGCTGTCCACAGCCCCGGCAGAACCGCGCCACCGGCCGGTTCAGCATACCGCAGGCCGGACAAACCCGCGTGAATTCGCCCTCGGCCTCGGGATGGACCAGGTCATCGGTCGCCGGTTGGGTCGGCGGCACCGGGCGCATCGTCACCGGGGGCGGTGCGGGCCTGGGAGAGACGGCCTCCGATGGGGTCGTCGGCGTCGGACGCACGGGCTTTGCCCGGGGTTCCGGCGCGGTCACATTCCTGCCGGGGGGCGGCATAGAATCGGGCTGTGGTCGGGCCACAGGTCGGGATACAGGCGCCATTGACGAACGGCTGCCGTTTCGCGCCAGAGCCTGCAACCGCGCCTCGATGCGGCGCCGCTCACGGCGGGGCATCGCCTCCAGCAACGCCTCGCCCATGGCAGCCGCCGTGGGATAACGCTGCTCGCGATCCTCGCTCATCGCCCGTTCGATCACCGCCGCCGTCGCCTCGCTCACCGCGGGGTTATACTGGCGCACGGGAACCCGCGGCGTCGGCACAAAGGCCGGCAGCGGGGGCACATTGGTCAGCAGGTGGTAGAGCGTGGCCCCCAGACCATAGATATCGGCCCGGGGATCGGTCTGTGCTTTGCCCCACTGCTCCGGCGCGGCATAATTCTCCGAGCCCATACTGATCGTATCCCGGCGTTGGCCGCTCTTGTAGGTGCGGGCGATTCCAAAATCGATCAGCATAGCGCGCCCCTCAGGCGTCACCATGACGTTGGAGGGCTTCATATCGCGAAAAATCACCGGTCGGGGACGGGTGTGTAGATACGAAAGGACATCACAGATCTGAACCGCCCAATCCACCACCTCGGATTCCATCAGCGGCGCGTTGGCCCGCTCCAGCCGCTTCTCCAGCGACTCGCCGTGAATAAACTCCATCACCAAATACGACCGGCCGTTCTGCTGGAAATAGGCGCTCACCTGCGGCAGGTTGGGATGGTCGAGTTGCACCAGGATATTGGCCTCCTGTTCGAACAGGTGACGGCTCTCCTCCGCCGTGTGATTGTCGTCGGCGTCGATGCGCAACTCTTTCATCGCCCACACCCGCGCGGTGCCGTTGGGCAGGCGTTCTTCCACCTCATAGATCCACGCCATGCCACCCCCCGCCACCAGCCGGGTGATGATATATCTTCCCTTTACCAGGGTTCCCACAGCAAGGGGTTTGGTCTGCATTGCTGTTTCCCCAATTCACATGCGTTCGTCAGAGCGCCCACTCAACGGGCCAACCTCATTTACGCAGAAGACAAGCGTCGGGTTGCGGTCGCGCCCGCTCCGTTCGGACATATCCCAACAGTTCACGGATTATTGTACCATCAGGACGCATAAACGTCATTTTGACAGGCCGCCCGATGCGTGGTACTATGTTGCTCGTCTGGAGGCGTAGTGTAGTGGTCTAACATGTCGGCCTGTCAAGCCGGAGATCGCGGGTTCGATCCCCGTCGCCTCCGCCAAATCAAATACCATCTATTGATAAAAGGAATTTTGTCGACAGGTGGTTTTTTGTTTGCCCGAAAGTGCTTGATTTAAGCCACTTTCGGGCTTTGTGCTTTCTGCCTTGTACCAATAGTTGGTGTTTTAGAGTAGCCATTTTCGGAGGATACTTGACACGAACCTGTGGCTGCCAAGTGCTTATTTTTAACGATTAGACATCTGGGGGTGTGCATCTTTTAACGATTTGCCTTGTAATCGTTAAAAGATACTGTTACGGCAAAAAAACAGCCCGCCGATTTCGGTGTACGCCCGATATGTGGCCCGTTCATCCGGCATCAAATCGCTCGAGAGCACCGTGCCGCCACAGATCGCATAGTATACACGGTTCTCTTCATCGATGGACAAACGATCGCAAAAACCGGCCACGCCTCCCTCGCGTTGCCAGTCCAGACTCACCGGGCCATCTGTTTCGGGCGTCCGGGTCTGCGTGGCCCTACCCGACGCTTACAGAAGCCGAACTCGCGCCGTACCGTAAACAGGATGACACCACGCCGGAGTACACCCTTGAAAGCTATCAGTATCTGAACGCTTTCAACCGTATGCTCTTTGAGAAGCTGAACACCCGAATCCTTAACCTCGGCACCTATGTGAAGCGGGAGTTTAAAAAGCTGTATATCGCCTATAAGGCCGACACCAACTTCGTGGATGTTGTTATCCAGAACTCGCGGCTCCGCTTGGCCATCAATATGAAGTTCGCCGACGTCATCGACCCGAAAGGCATCTGCAAAGACATCACGGGTGTCGGCAGATGGGGCAACGGCGATGTCGAGATCGGTCTGGACAGCTTGGATATGCTCGACGACGTGATGGAGGTTATTGAGCAGGCGTTCAGACTGCAGGATGTGGAGTGAAAATAAACGGAGGGCGATGGTTATGCTTTGCAATAACCTAAACCAGTTTGTGGGTTAAACTTTCGGACAGTTGGGTTGGGATGTCTTGGAATAATGACTGTGACCTGCCCCCTGTTTTCGCATGCTAGAAATGTTATGTAAAAGACCTCTTGCACAAAGAGGCCTTAAAACGAACGTGCAGAGTATATTTCTACATTTCCTCGATCAATGCGTATCGGATCAGCGTTTTATCAACGGGGAGTTCCGATAAGATAGAACCGAATTTTTCCTCTATATATTGCGCATCCACATTAACATCATAAATTTCCAACATCTGTAATCCCCCGGATTCATTAATATAAGCGTTGATTTCGTCTATCTTCTCCTGATATTTATCTGGATCCGTGCCCATATCGCGCAACAAATCTGTCAAGGGCGTCGAATAATAATAATATCCTTCCTGAACACTACCACTGCCTGGGCCCTTTTTAAGGTTCGGTTGATTTTTATAAAAATCATTAACCGCCTCGCCTGAATCAGTGGCCGCATAAACTATTTCGTTCTTGCTGCTGTATACTAGTTGCGCATTCTGATACATAGAAACATTTGTACCATGTACATTGTCATAAGACTGCGCTGTCTCTTTGTTCTGTTCTGCATCATTAACGCCGTCATTATCGATATCCGATGTGGAGGTGTCTGCGCTCGCATCAGGGTTGCTAATGCCAACCTCGGGATCAGCTGTTTCGTTCGTCCCTGCACACCCAACTAAGGAAAGGATAAGCAAAGTTGCCAGAATAGTAATGATTAATTTTTTCATTTTTTAATTACTCCTTTTATTTCTTTTCAGCTCCTTAAAAAACCAAATCCATTTTAACATATATACCGATTAAGTCTATATAATGGTGTAAAAAGAAGTTGAGCCAAAGCTC
>JBMNOI010000170.1:0-5937 GCA_050942995.1 Anaerolineae bacterium | reverse complement strand
CGTTCATGCGTTCGCGGGTCAGCGCGTCCAGCGCGCCAAAAGGCTCGTCCAGCAAAAGCAGGTCGGGATCGTACACCAGCGAGCGGGCCAGCGCCACCCGCTGGCGCATACCGCCGGAGAGGTCCCGGGGCAACGCCTCTACAAAGTCGCCCAGACCGACCAGATCCAGCAGATCTCGCGCGCGACGCTCGGCCTCGTCTCCGGGCATACCCTGTAGCTCCAGAGGCAGCGCCACGTTGCGCAGCGCCGTGCGCCAGGGCATGAGGTTAGCATGCTGAAACACAAAGCCGATCCGTCGTTGTGGTGTGACGAGCTCCTCGCCGTCGAACAACACCTGCCCCCCGGTGGGGCGCACCAATCCGCCCAGAATGCGAAGCAGCGTGGATTTGCCACAACCTGACGGCCCGATGATGCAGACGAATTCGTTGCGCATCACCGTAAAATCGGCCTCGGCCAGTGCCTCCAGACGGCTGTCGGGAGAGGTAAAGGTCATCTGCAAGTGCCGGGCGATGAGGATCGGTTCCTCGCTCATGGGATAAACCGGTTCGTGTAGAGGTCTTCCGGATCGATCTCGCCGGTGAGCAGGCCCAGTCCGGTCAGGATTTCTATCGACTCGGCCCAGTGCGTCGGATCGCTGAACCCCAGACGATCGACGCGCCAGAAATCGGCGGCCGCACGCAATACCTCACGTTGCAGCTCGGCCGACTCGTCATCCATCTCGGGGATGGCCCGCCGGGCGATCTCAAAGGCGCCGTCGGGATCGTTGATGGTGTCTTCCAGGCCCCGCAAAAAAGCCCGCACCACCGCCTGTACCAGTTCCGGATCGTCCTCGATGGTCTGATCGTTGGTGATGATGCCGTTGGACACCAGGTGAGTGTACTGATCCAGATAGAACACATTGATATCATATCCCGAGTGGACGAGCTGTACCGGCTCGTTCAGCACATAGCTCACGGTGGCATCTACGCGGTTCTCTATCAGACTGGCGACCTGGGTATAGCCGATCACCTGCAGGTCGATATCCTCCGGGGCGATGCCCACCTCATCCAGAAAGGCCAGCCAGCCGATGTGGCTGGCGCCCTGCAGCGCCGGCGTGCCCACGGTGCGACCGACCAGGTCGGCGGGCTCGTCGATGCCGGCGTCGGCCATAGAGACCACGCACACCGGGAAGCGGCCGTACCAGTTGAACACATAGGTCACCGGCAGCCCGTTGCCCCGCGCCAGCACAACCTGGTCACCGCTGCCGATGGCGAACTGGATCTGATTGGCGCCCACGAGCTGCAACAAATCGGTCTCCATGCCGTAATCCAGCTCGACCTCGATGCCTTCATCGGCGAAATAGCCTCGCTCCATGGCGACATACATGGGCGTGAACTGGACGTTGGGGATAAAGCCCATGGCGATGGTGACTGTGCGCAACGGAGCGTCCACGGGATCTGCGGCAGCCGGCGTCTCTGGCCGGGCGGCGCAGCCCGTCACCAGCAACGCCACGATGAGCAGAAGCAGAGCGGTAATGTGAATTCCTTTCACAGTCGGTTCCTCCAGAATGAGTGGGATATCTTATTCCTCAGGCAGGCGCCATCTGAGCAGCGAGGCCTCCAGAGCCGAGACCGCCAGATAGAGCGCCAGCGCGATGACCATGAGAGTAAACAGGGCGACGAACATGAGCGGCGTATCGAACAGGCCGCGGGCCAGATTGATGAGAAAGCCCAGCCCTCGATCCGAGCCCACAAATTCGCCCACCACCGCACCGATCACCGAGAGGGTGACGCCTACCTTGAGCCCACCCAGTAGTACGGGCAGCGCGGCGGGTAACTCCAGATGACAAAAGATCTGCCAGCGGGTGGCCTGCAGTGAGCGCATCAGGTCCATCAATTCGGCATCGACGTTGCGAATGCCCACCATGGTGTTGATCAGTACGGGGAAAAAGAGGGTCAGGGCGCATACCAGCACTTTGGAGAGGCTGCCGGCGCCGAACCAGATGACCAGCAACGGCGCCAGCGCCACGATAGGCACCGCCTGTGAGGCGACGATATAGGGCGCGACCACGCGCTCCAGTGTTCGCGACTTGGCCAGGGCGTAACCCAGCACCACGGCCACGCTCAGTCCCAGGGCCAGCCCTAAAAAGATCTCTTGCAGGGTGACCAGCGTGTGCAGCCGCAGGCTGCCATCCTGCACGGCCACCCCAAAACGGGCCACCACCTGCCCCGGCGTCGGCAGGATGAACGCCGGATAAGAACGCCAGCGCACCAATAGCTCCCACAGGCCCACCACAACCAGCAAGATCAGCGGCACCAATCCCTGTTCCCAGATGATGGGGCGACCTTTCGGCGCGCGTTCGGGGCACGCCGTCGCGCTTTGCTCAAGCCTTTTGCTCTCTTGCATAAAAAACACCCCGTGCTGTGAGAACAGCCACGGGGCGATGACGCACCCTGACGCGCCGTACCGGCGCATGCCTTCTTTCATCCGGACTGTACCGTCGGCCCCGGCGTCTCACCGGGTCTGCCATGACTGGCTCGCGGGCTCGGCAGGTCTCGCCTGCCATACCGCCGATCGGGAATTGACGTCGTCCGCGTGGGGCGACGCCTCACCCTGCCCCGAAGGCTGTTCATATCATATTCTGACACATATTGTAGCGCGGACAGGCGATTTGTCAAGGAATCGCGCCCACCACTCAGAGGCGCGTCATGGTCGATTGGCATTCGCCCCTCGGAAGGTGGGTGTTTTGCGGCTTGTGCCACCTTGCCGGCTGCCGACGTTCGCTATGCTTGACCCTCTTTTCCATCAGGGCTACCATGCGCCCGGGATGAATTGTGTCTGGCCGGGAGGTATGCCATGACTGAGAATGAGATTGTGGCGATCGCTACCCGTTTTATCGGCGCCTGGAACGCGGGCGGCGCCGGTGTGGTCGATGAACTGGCCGCGCCCGACATCGTCGTCTCGTATACACATTTCCCCACACCGATTTACGGAGCCGAACGCCTCAAGGCGATATTGAACCAGACCCACGCCAGCTTTCCCGACATGCAGATTCGCATCGATGATATGGTGGCCGGTGTCGAGGGCGAGGTAGGTCGGGCCGTCGTCGCCTGGACCTATATCGCCACCCATATGCAGGGCGAGCTGTACGGCGTTTCGCCCGGTGGACGGTCGGTGCGGGTTTCGGGCATCACCATGTATCGCATCGTCGCCGGCCGGGTGGTGGAAGAGCGCGGCGTGTCTGATAACCTGAGTCTGCTTCTGCAACTGGGGGCGGTCACTCTGCCACAATGAGGTCGCAACGCCAATGACTTTTTCGCAGCATAGAGCGGCGGGCGCTTGATCTGCTCCGACTTTTTACCCATAATAGGATAAAGAGACTCCAAAGTAGACGGGAAGAGTGATGGCTACAGAACAGGTATGTGTGGACTGGATCGGTGACGAAGCCTTTCTGGGGCGCGACCATCGCGGCTTCCCCGTGGTGATGGGCCGTCCGGTGGGGGTGAGCGCGGCTGCCATGTTGCCCCTGAGCCTGGCGGGCTGTACGGTGTGGGATGTCGTCAGCATCTTGCGCAAGCAGCGGCAAGAGATCTCGACCGTGCAGGTGATAGCCGAGAGCGACCGCGAGGATGAGGCGCCATGGCGGTTTCGTCGTATTCGCCTTTGCTATCGCATCACCGGGCGTAACATCGATCCAAAACGCGTCAGGCGTGCCATCGAATTGAGCGAGGAAAAGTATTGCGCCGTATACGCCACACTGCGCGATGCGGTTGAGATCGAGAGCGATTTCGAGATCATAGAAGGCTGAGGACGACCGGCATCATCAATGAATCAACGAAAGGCCCCTCGATGAAGCGATGGTTGTTATTTATCCTGGCCGTTGCCCTTTATGCCGTGATCCACGAGGGTGCGCATGCCCTCGTCGCCCTGTCGTATGGCGAGTATGAAGCTTTTTACGTCAGGCCCTACGGCCTGGAGGTGATTTTTCGAACGCCGGTTGAGGAGCGCGGCGGCGTTCAGTGGGCCCTCATCTCTGGGGTGGGCAATCTGGCGACTTTGGCCATCGGCTATCTGTTGCTCGCATCGAGCGGGCGTCTTGCGCGGCTTGGCCCGACATCCAGGGTGCTGGCGTACTATGTCACCCTGCTCTTTTTGCTTCTGGATGCGTTCAATCTCTCTATCGGGCCGTTCCTTTATGGGGGGGATGCCAACGGCATCGCGGTGGGGTTGGGCGTCAGCCGCTATCTCGTCCAGGGGGTGTTCCTGCTGGTGCTCCTGGTGAATCGAGAGCTTGTGGCGCAACGCCTGTTGCCGGCCTACGGCGTGCAGACGACGCATCCGCTGTTTCGCCCCTGGATCAGGCGGGGCAAGGCGTAATACGCCGCATCGGCTCGCCTATCGTACCTCCGCCCGTCTGGCGATCAGGCGCAGCTCGTGCTCTAGGGCCAGGCTCAACACGGTGCGCAGGACAACCAGCGCGGCCAGTCGGAGTAGATCATCCCATGTGAACGAGAGCGCCGTCCGCATAATATCGGCGCCCACCTGAAACTCCAGCGCCATGACCAGGCTCTGCCCCAGGCGCAGCCGTACCGGCCCCATCTCGGCCGGATCGCGTCGAAAATAGCTTTGTACGAACTGTGCCGCCGCCCGCACGACGCCGACGGTGACCACCAGCGCGCTGCTCGCCTCGGCCAGCAGGATCAGGTACGAGATGACGGCATGGACGATCTCGGTCATGCCACTCCTCTCACTCTACCCGACAGATGAACCCCTTCAGATAGGCCGCTTCGGGAAAGGTCAGCAGCACCGGGTGATCGCCGCCCTGCCCCAGCCGCTCCAGAATGCGCACCTCACGGCCGGCGTCCACGCTGGCGCCGAACAGCACCTTCTGGAACAGATCCTCGCTGACCAGCCCCGAACAGGAAAAGGTGCACAGCGTACCCCCGGGACGCAGCAGTCGCATGGCCAGCATGTTGATGTCCTTGTAGCCGCGGGTGGCGGCCTGTACCTGCCCTCGGGAGAAAGCGAACTTGGGCGGATCCAGGATCACCACGTCGAACTGCCGTGCCCGGTCGCGGTATTCGCGCAGCACCTGAAAGGCGTCACCTTCTACATACCCGTCGGTCTCGCGCTCGAACCCATTGATGCGGGCGTTCTCTCGCGCTGCGGCCAGCGCATCGGCCGAGCTATCGACGTTGACCACACGACTCGCTCCGGCCGCGGCGGCGTACACGGCGAATCCACCGGTATAGGAGAATACGTTGAGCACCTCAGCGCCGTTCGTGCAATAGGCGGCGACTCGGCGGCGGTTCTCGCGCTGATCCAGGTAAAAGCCGGTCTTGTGCCCGCGCTGCAGGTCCACGCCAAAGCGCAGCCCGCCCTCGGGGATGACGACGGGCTCCGCGGGCACTTTACCCCACATGACGCCCGTGACATCGCCCAATCCCTCGTGCCTACGCACATCCGAATCGCTGCGCTCATAGATGCCCCGCG
Source organism: Anaerolineae bacterium (assembly GCA_050942995.1). Lineage (GTDB taxonomy): Bacteria > Chloroflexota > Anaerolineae > UBA1429 > UBA1429 > JBMNOI01. The sequence continues at coordinate 465 of JBMNOI010000170.1, read as the reverse complement.
GCGCCATCATTTCGGCCAGCAGCCCGGCCAGCATCTTTTTGCGCAGTTCGATGCCCAGGGTGAGCGATTGCAGCACCAGCCAATCGTTGTACTGATCGACCACCAGTCCCGGCAGCCCGTCGGATTCGGCGTACACCAGTCGCCGGGCTGTGTCCGATGCCGGAGGATAGTGCCGACGTCGCGCCAGCGATGCCTCCAGTCGGCGTTGCCAGAATGCGTCATCGATGGGCTCGTCGGCGTCCCAGGTGAGCAGGCGAACGGCAATCTGTGACGCCGGGTTGTAATAGCCTCGCGCCAGAAAGGCGCCGTCGGCGTCGACCACATCGACGATCTCACCACCCTCGGGCCGCCGGCCGCGAGTACCGGCGATGGCGCCGGTGAACACCCACGGATGGCGGTTGAGCACCGATTTTTCTCGTCCCGGTTTCAGGCGAATAACGGCCATGGGTCTCCTATTCGGTCTCG
>JBMNOI010000037.1:0-29675 GCA_050942995.1 Anaerolineae bacterium | reverse complement strand
GGGCGCCCATGTCGTGGACGTCGACGGCAACGAGATCGTCGATTTCTGGCAGGGCCACTATGCGAATATCCTGGGACACAACCCGGAGGTGATTCGCTGCGCCCTCATCGACGAACTGGAGCATGGCTTTGGCCTGCAGACCGGATTGCCCGAGGAGCGACAGACCGAGTTCGCCCTGACCATGACCCGAGCGGTAGGCGCCGAAAAGATACGCCTGACCACATCGGGCACGCTGGCCACCATGTATGCCATCATGCTGGCGCGGGGCTATACCGGCCGGCAGTTGGTGGTCAAAATCGCCGGTGGCTGGCATGGCGCCAATCCGCTGGCCCTCAAGGGGGTACAGCGCAGCGCCACAGGATACGATCGGGCCGACTCGGCCGGAGTGCCCTCGACCACCTCGGACGAGATCGTCGTCACTCGCTTTAACGACACAGAACGCCTGCACGATCTGTTCCGCACCTATGGCGATCGCATCGCCTGCATGATTTTCGAGCCCTGCCTGGGGAGCGCCGGATTCATCCCCGCCACAGGCGAGTTCATGCGGGCCGCCCGCGAGTTGACGGAACAGTACGGCGCGCTGCTCATCCTGGACGAGGTCATCACCGGGTTTCGCTTCTGCGCCGGAGGGGTGCATCGCCTGTACGGCATCACCCCCGATCTGGCCACCTATGGCAAGGTCGTCGGCGGGGGCATGCCCATCTCGGTCGTGGCCGGCCGCGCCGATGTGATGAATCAGGCGGCAGAAGAGGCCGAGCCCCGTGTGTGGTTCAACGGCGGCACATTCTCGGCGCATCCCCTGTCGCTACTGGCCGCCCGGGCGATTATCGAACATCTCATCGCCCATGAGGACAGCATCTATCCCTCCCTGGCGGCGCTGGGCGATCGGCTGCGACGGGGCGTTGAGCAGGTCTTTGCCGACCGGGGCATTCTGGCGCGCTGCACCGGTCACGGCAGCAACGTGGTACAGGGTGGATCGCTGGCCTCGGTCTATTTCCCCTTCCACCCTGACTTTTATCCGGCGGCCACCGAGGATTACACCGATCCGGCCCTGTCCGACGTGGCGCTGCGCGAGCAGGGACTCAAGCTGGGCCTGTTGTTGCACAACATCAATGTGGTACACGGTCTGGGGGCGCTCTCTATCGCTCACACACAGGCCGATCTGGATCGGGTGTTCGAAGCCTGCGACGCCTTTGCCAGGCGTCTGCTGGCCGGGCGATAGCCCCGCCCGATATCTCATCGAAAATGCGCGAGCCCGAGGATGATCCCTCGGGCTCGTCTGTTATCGACAGGTGACATGTCTCAGTAGGCGTTACGATCGCCCTTGAACTGGTTCACGATGGTGCGCAGCAGGATCTTGATATCGAAGAGCAGCGACCAGTTCTCGATATAGTACAGGTCGTACTTGGTACGCTCGATGATGGAGGTATCACCACGCAGCCCGTTCACCTGTGCCCAACCGGTAATACCGGCCTTTTCCTGGTGGCGTTCCATATAACGGGGCACCACCTGCTTGAACTGCTCGACGAACACAGGGCGCTCGGGACGTGGCCCCACCAGGCTCATATCGCCCAGCAGCACATTGATCAACTGGGGCAGCTCGTCGATCGAGGTCTTGCGTAGCAACGCACCCAACCGGGTCTTGCGCGGATCGTCGGCCGTGGCCCAAACCGGGCCGGTGTCCTGCTCGGCATCGACTCGCATGGAGCGAAACTTGAACATGGGGAACGGCTTGCCGTCCAGCCCCACCCGCTCCTGGGAATAGAACACCGGACCTTTGGATTCCAACCGCACCAGCAAAGCGATGAACATCATAAAGGGGGACAGCGCCACCAGCCCGATCCCGCTGACGATGATATCCATCGCCCGCTTGACGGTGACCTTCCAGCCACGCAGGGCCGCATCGCGCACGGTGAGCAGGGGCAGGCCGTCCAGATCGCTGATGCTCAACTCGGAGGCGATGATCTGAAACAGGTCGGGGAAGATGCGCACCGACGCCCGTTCGCCCTCACAGGCTGTGATCATGTCCAAAAGCTCGTCATGAGAGGCCTCGGGCAAAGCGATGACGACCTCGCTCACCTGGTGCTCGCGCACGATCTCGGCGAGCTGGCTCTGCGTCCCCAGCACGGGCAGGCCGGCCACCTCTTTGGCTGTCTCGGCGCCGTTCACAAACCCGATGATGCGATAACCGAGTTGGGGGCTCTGCAACGTCTTTTGCAGCACCATGCGGGCCACCTCGCCCGTTCCCACCAGCAACAACCGCTCGGGGTATCGCCGTCGCACATATCGCTGCAGGCGCCCCACGATCATGCGCCCCAGCATCACCAGCAGGACGGTCAGAATCCACGAATAGATCACCATACCGCGGGCCAGCGCCCGATCGCCGCGGAAGGTGAGATAGGTCAGCGCGGTCGCGATGACGGCGGCGATAGAGACCGCTGAGACGACGGTGTAAAACAGATCCACCCGTGAATGGCCGCGTCGGGTGTGATAAAGGCGGTAGACGAAAAAGGTCGCGATCAACGATGCCGTCTGGAGGAACCAGTGCACCATGTACTCGCGAAACGGCCCCAGAAGCAACGGCGTGGGGAAGGGTATCAAGGCACGCATCTGGTATGCAAGGTAGAACGCCATCGTCGCCATCAGCACATCCATGGCAACGGTGATGAATCCTAACAGAACGCGCTTTTTGCTCGACATGTTACCCTGTTACCTGCTACGGTTTATTCGGATCGGCCGGGTCGCTCTGCCCGTCGCCCCACGCGGAAGCGTTCAGGCTGATGCCACCCGTTTACGTCCCGATGGGCGCATCCGATCACGCCACAGAGCCCAGCGCTTCATTCCTCCAATCGCCAGATCGATGGCCCAGTTCACCAGGAAAAAGGTCTGTGCGCGATAGTGCTTGTCGTGAAAGATCTTCATGGCATCATAAAAAGCCATGATGGCGCGGGCACTGGCCTTGCGACTGGCCGCCCCCTTGATATGCAGCACCGTCACCTGCGGATAATAGACCACCCGCCAGCCCCGCTTTTTGATGCGGTAGCACAGATCGATATCCTCGCCGTACATGAAAAAGGTCTCGTCCAGCAGACCGGCTTGCTCCAGCGCCTCGCCGCGCATGAGCATAAAGGCGCCCACCACCGAATCCACATCGGCCTGAACGTGCTCGTCCAGATAGGTGAGGTTATAGCGCCCGAACCGCGGGCTCTTGGGGAAAAGCCGCCCCAAACCGCTGAATCGATAGAACGACACGGCAGGAGTGGGGAAGCTGCGACGACAGGCCCGATCCAGGCTACCGTCCTCGCGCACCAATCGCGGCCCCAGAATGCCCACGTCAGGATGGGCATCCATAAAGGCCACCGTATTCGCCAGAGCATCGGGCGGCAACACGGTATCCGGGTTGAGCAAGAGAGCGTAACGGGGCAGCGCATCGGGAGAGGCGCCCCCCTCATAGCCTACGGCGCGCAGCCCCAGGTTATTGGCATAGGCATAGCCGCCGTTGTGCTCCGATTCGATGAGCTGTACCCAGGGATGTTCGGCCCGCACCATCTCGGCGCTGCCATCGGTAGAGCGGTTGTCCACCACCACCACATGGTAGGCGATCTCGCCGGTGCTCTTTCGAATCGAGTTCAGGCAATCGCGCAGCACATCGCGTGTATTATAGTTGACGATGATGATCGCCAGATCCAACTCGTTTCCTCCGCCACAGTCGACGTTCATCTATTCTAGCATAAAGCCACAGCACCACCAATCCGCCGGGACTGAAATATGCCGGGCGGGCACCTCTGCCACGCCCACTCCCTCCCGACGTCGCGTCGCTTCGTCGGGTTCCCCTAGATGTGGCGTTTGGACCAGGGTTGCGCCGGAGCGTGGCGCAGTCGCCAGAACACGCCCACCGGATAGCCCAGCATCTTGGCCACATCGCCCGTGACACGGATCAACGGCAACCAGGCCAGCACCGCCAGCCGCTGGCGCAGCGGCAGGTCGCGCAGATGGGGGATCGTTCGCCGTAACGGGGTGCGCATCATGCCCAATCCGCCGATCGCCAATCCCAGCCACCACAGGGGGTGATGCGCCAGGGCCAGCGCCACCAGCAGCGGCGCGCCGACCAGATAGGTGCCGTAACGAATCAGATGGCGCACGATCCAGAGATCGGCCTTGCCGTCGCCCCGGGCGTAACGATAGTATTGCTTGAAAAAAGCCCTCAGTGTGGGGCGCGGACGAAAATGCGCCAGCGCGTCGGGGGCAAAAGCAAAGACAAAACCCGCATCGCGCAGTGCGAAATCATAGACCAGATCCTCACAATAATCGAGCCACTCGGGATAGCCGCCCACCTTTTGCCAGGCCGTTCGCCGAAAAGCCACCGAACGCGACGAGGGGGCGAAACGCGCGGGATCGATCTCTTGCAGCAGAGGCAGTGTCGAAGCGCCCAGGGCCAGCTCAAAGAGCGAACGCGGGTCGGCCACAAAAAAGCCGCTGACGACATCGGGAGGATCGGGGGCCTCAAAGGGAGCCACCAGGCGCTCCAGCCAGTCGTCCTCCAGGCGCACCCCGGCGTCGGTCGCGGCGATGATATCGCCGGAGGCGGCGCCGATGGCGGCGTTGCGTCCCTGAGAGATGTTGCTGCCCGGCAGTGAGATCACCACCAGCCGATAGGGAGCCTGTTGAGCTTGATGATGCAGACGCTCCAGAGTGCCATCCGTCGACCCGCCGTCTACCACCACAACCTGGTCGGGGCGCCGGGTCTGTCGCGCCAGCGAGTCGAGCAATCCATCGATCGAGTCGGCTTCGTTGAGCACGGTGATGATCACCGAGATCGCTATCTTCTTTGACATGTCTCCTCCCCATTGGTAGCGCTATTATAGGTGCCTCCGGCTCTGGGCACAATTCTCTTGACACGCCCGGGGAACGGGCTACCCTGTAGCCACACACATCCTCCGGAGGCGCCCATGAGCCCCAGCACATCGACCACGGCCACCACCACGCCGCCTACCTATGCCGATCTCGGTCTGCGTCCGGTGATCAACTGCATGGGCACCTATACCCGGCTCACCGGGTCGCGCGTACTGCCCCAGGTAGCAGACGCCGTGCGCCTGGCCGGTGACGCCTATGTGCCACTGGATGAACTGGTCGACGCCGCCGGCCGGAGACCGGCCGAGCTTACCGGCGCCGAATGGGCGCTGGTGACCTGTGGCGCCGCGGCGGCGCTGGCTCAGATCACCGCCGCCGCACTGGCCGGCGCCGATCCGGAAAAGATGGCCCGCCTGCCCGACACCACCGGTATGCGCAACGAGGTCGTTATCCAGGCGGCCCACCGTAACGCATTCGATCGCTCGTTACGCATGACCGGCGCGCGCCTGCGCAGCGTATCCACCCGTGCCGAACTCGACGCCGCACTGAACGAGCGAACGGCGATGGTCGCCATCACCGGCGATTACGAACGCCGCAGCACCATTCCGGTAAACGAGATAATTGCCGCCGCGCGCCGCCACGGCGTCCCCACCCTGGTCGACGCCGCCGCCCAGCGACCGGACGTTCCCAACCGCTATCTGGATATGGGCGCCGATGCGGTGGTCTATAGCGGGGGGAAATGCCTGCGCGGCCCCCAGGCCTCGGGGTTGGCCCTGGGCCGGATATCTCCTCTGGGCCGCCTACCTCAACGGTGCGCCGCACCACGCCCTGGGACGCCCCATGAAGGTGGGAAAAGAAGAGATCATGGGACTGCTGGCCGCGGTCGAGGCCTGGCTAACGGGACGCGACCACGATGCCGAGTGGCGCATGTGGGAGGGCTATCTGGAGCGCATCCGCCGCGCGGTAAACGGTCTGCCTTCGGTGCGCACCCGTGTGGAGTCGTCCGATATCTATAATGTGGCTCCCACGCTGGTGATCGCCTGGGACCACGAGGTACTGGGCATTACGCCCGCCGCCGTCCTTTGCGCGCCGGCGAACACCCCCCAAGAAAAGGCACCCGATCCGACGGTGGATCTGACCGGAGGATGGACGGTGCATATCCGCTATCCTCTGGGAGAAAGCCTCCATGCCGTCGCCCTCGTCCAGGAGGGAGCGCATCTCTATGGTGAATATGGCACGCCCTATGCCCGCGTCGAGGCGAAGGGATTCGTACAGGGTAATGCCGTCGAATGGCGCGTGATGCTGGGCGATGAGACCTCTCCCACACCCTATATCTTTACCGGCCGCGCACAGGGTGACACGATGCAGGGCACGGTGACACTGGGCGAGTTCGGTCGGGGAACCTGGTCGGCCCGACGGGCGAAATAGGCCATATTTGAAAACAGGTTACTCATATTGCTAAAGGTGATCGCTCGGGGCAAAAGCCTCTTTAGGCGTTATCGACACCGGTGGCCTATAATACAAGAGATTTCACATTCGCCTCGACCCGTCGATCGAGTCCTGTGTCGGCGAGGTCGAGGACAAGCCATGGCGGGGACTATCCCCGTCACCCAATCACTTTTTCGAGAGGCTATGATGAAGAGTCTACTCGTCCTGTCGTCCCTGATGCTTCTATCCCTCATCGCGGGATGTGCGAGACAAAGCGGAGGCGGTATCTCACAGATGCTGGCGGATACTGTTGAAAGCGCCGCTCAAATCGTCATCGACAATGAGGAAAGTGACTCGGGTACGTCACAAAGCCAACCGCCGCTCGACATGGCACCACAGGAAGAGGTCGGTGGGGAAATCGTCTACTCGGTAGCATCCTTCGATCCGGAGCATTGCTGGGAAACATACGAGGACGATCGGGGCTGGGTCCAATGCGCAGACGGCTGGCTGGTCATGCGGAATCTGACGGATAGCCCGCGGGCCACCATGAGCTGGGCAAACCTGTCACTGGAGAATTTCGTTCTGGAGGTTGAGACCAAATGGGTCGGCGGGACGGATGACAACTGGCATCTGGTTCGTATCCGCTCCGGCTCTGAATCAGAGTATATCGTCGGCATCAGCGCAGACGGCTACTATACCATCGGGCATGAAGATGCCGAAAGTATCAGCGCCATCATAGATCCAGAGCCCTCCGACCACATCCACACCGGAATGGACGATGTGAACGTCATGCGGATCGTATCGGCCGATGGCTCGCTTGCACTTTTTGTAAACGGGCAGTTCCTCACCGAGGCAGACAACCTCTCACCATCCCGGGGCGATATCGCGCTGGAGGTCCAGTCGATGGCAGGCGAGTACAGCGATATCGCCTATAGAAACCTGACCATCATGGCTCCATAGCCCTCTCACCCCTTAACTCAATCACGGCCTGCGGCGCCCTGGATCGCCGCAGGAGAACATGACCTAGACGATTCACAGCGCGCACATGATCCATTTTGAACGGCAAGAGGATCATGTGCGCGCTGGAACCGCAAAGCGAAATACGTTACAATAGAATTGATGCGAGGGCGACGCGCTGCGTCCACCGCCCCGTCATCATCGCCTCGCGCCCCGGCCGTGGCCGGCGCCGCCTCATTCGCTTCGGTTGAGCACGTGCGGAGTGTATCCGCAGTGCGTGATGCGTTGAGAGGAGGCAGTCTGCCATGGATACGTATGAACTAGAGATGATGGCCCGTCAGCTGGTGGCTGAGGGTCAGGGGATTCTCGCCGCGGATGAGAGCACCCGCACCATCACCCGCCGGCTCAAGACTATCGATGTCGAGTCAACTCCGGAAACCCGCCGCGCCTACCGACAGTTGCTCTTTACCACGCCCGAGATCGAGAACTATATCAGCGGCGTGATCCTGTATGACGAAACCATCCGCCAGAGCGCCGACGACGGTACGCCGTTTCGCGAGTTATTGAGCAGCCGGGGCATCGTCCCCGGTATCAAGGTGGACAAGGGCACCGCCGATCTGCCATTCCTGGGCGGCGAAAAGATCACCGAGGGGCTGGACGGCCTGCGTCAGCGGCTGGCCGAGTATGCCGAGATGGGCGCCGGGTTCACCAAGTGGCGCGCCGTAATCACCATCGGCGACCATGCGCCCACCGATACCTGCATATCGGCCAATGCCCTGGCTCTGGCGCGCTTTGCGGCGCTGTCTCAGGAGGCCGGGCTGGTGCCCATCGTCGAGCCCGAGGTGCTGATGGACGGCGATCATAGCATCCAGAGGTGTGAGGAGGTCACGCTCACTACCCTCGGCCGGGTGTTCGCCGAGTTGATGAGCCACCGGGTGCATCTGGAGGGCATGCTGCTCAAACCGAACATGGTCATCTCGGGCGAGGATAGCCCCGAACAGGCCGGGGTAGAGGAGGTGGCCGAGGCGACCATCCGCTGTCTGCGGCGCACGGTGCCGGCGGCCGTTCCGGGCATCGTCTTCCTGTCCGGCGGCCAGACACCCGAGCGGGCAACCGCCCATCTGAACGCCATGAACGCCAGGGGACCCCATCCGTGGGAACTGAGCTTTTCCTACGGGCGCGCCCTGCAAGAGCCTCCGCTGAACGCGTGGCACGGACGGGAGGAGAATGTGCCCGAGGCCCAGCGCCTGTTCCTGTGGCGGGCGAGGCTAAACAGCGAGGCCCGCTACGGACGCTATATGCCCGAGATGGAAAAAGAGGCCGAGACCATATCGCAGAGGTAAGGCATTCCTCTGCAAAACTTGTGTCGGGCGTCACCTGCTCACGCCGCTCGTGAACCATTCACGGCTCGTCTTCAGGCGGCATGCGTCTGCTGCGAGGGCGAGCCGACCATTCTAGCTCGCACCAAAGGAGAGAACATGGAGAAAAAGGTGATCGTTCCGCCGGGGATCGACCCGTCCACGATGCCCTACTCGCCGGGCGTTCAGGCCGGCAACACGTTGTTCGCCTCTGGCGCTCTCGGCGTTCGCGATGGGGCGCTGGTCGGCAATGACATCGTCTCTCAGGCCCGTCAAGCCATGGAGAATCTGGGCGCTGTGCTGGCCGCCGCAGGGACCTCCTGGGACAGGGTGGTCAAGGTGAATTGCTACCTGGTCCACCCTGATCGCGACTTTGCCGGGTGGAACGAGGTGTTCCGGGAATATTTTGCCGAGAACCCACCGGCCCGCACCACGGTCGGCGCGACGCTGCCTCTGGCCGGCGCCCTCATCGAGGTGGATATTACCGCCATCGTCTGATCGACTCTTCCGGCATTATTCGAAAGAGCCGGGGCGCGCCCGGAGAACGGGCAGCGACAGAAAACAAGCTCGAACGGGCTGCTGGTAGCCTGTTTCTGAACACGCCCTGAAATCGACGTCGGCATCGTCACCCACTCACACATCGGGAGGATCTGCCATGCCCCTGTACGATCTGCTCATTCGCGGCGGCGAGGTAATCGATCCGTCTGCCGGCAGCCGCGCGACACTGGATGTGGCCGTCGCTAATGGGCGTGTGGCCGCCATCGGCGCCGACCTGCCCGCCGAGGCCGAGCGCGTCGTCGACGCCCGGGGCCGGCTCATAGTGCCCGGGCTCATCGACCTGCACACCCATCTGGGATTTGAGATTCACCGCCAGACCATTCAGGCCGACGATATGTGCCCGCCCTCTGGCGTCACCACGGCGGTCGATATGGGCTCGACCGGTGTGTACACTTTCCCCTGGTATCGCGATCGAGTGATCGAGCGCTCTGCCACGCGCCTGTTCGAGTTTATCAACATCTCGGCTCTCGGCACCATCGCCATCCATGAGCCCTACTATGTCAGCTACTACGGCGACTATATCGACCCGGATGAGGTGCTGTGCACCATCGAGGAGAACCCCGAATATATTTGTGGCATCAAGGTGTTTGCTTCATCGCAGATGGTGGGCGATGCCGCGCTGGGTGCCGTGCGCACCGCCGTGCAGGTCGGCCGGGAGGCGGGGCTGCCGGTGGCCGTACATGTCTCCGCCAGGCCACCGCCGGTGGAGGAGGTGCTGGCGCTGTTACGCCCGGGGGATATTATGACTCACACCTATACCCCCAACAGCCAGACCATCCTGGATGACGAGGGCCGCGTGCGCGCCGGTGTGCGAGAGGCGAGAGAACGGGGAGTGCTGTTCGATCTGGGGCACGGATTCGGCAGCTTTTCCTTCGAGGTGGCCCGCCGCGCCATGGACGACGACTTTTTGCCCGACACCATCAGCACCGACCTGTATGCCGACAATATGGTCACGCCGGTGAAGGATCTGCTCACTACGGCGAGCAAGTTTCTCTGCTTGGGCATGCCCCTGGAGGAGGTGCTGGCGCGCATCACCATCCGTCCGGCGCGGGCGCTGCGAGCGTCCGATCTGGGCGCTTTGCGCGTGGGAGGCCCCGCCGACATCGCCCTGTTGAGACTGTGCGAGGGCGAATATATCTATCGGGACTGCCGCGACGGAGTATTGCAGGGCCGCCAAAAGCTGGAATGCGACCTGACGGTATGTCGCGGCCGCATTCTGTATCAGCGAGACGAGGGGTAAGCGCGCCTTTACTCCGCCAGCAGGCCGGGCAGATCGCCGACGTTGTTCAGCACGGCCACCGGCCCATAGCGCTCGAAATCTCGAGCCGGGGTCACACCCGAGAGCACCGCCACAAAGGGCAGGTCGGCGCGGCGCGCCGTCTCGGCGTCGGTGAGGCTATCGCCCACATACAACGTCGAGGCATCGTCGGCGCCCAGAGCCTCGACGGCCATCCGCAGGCCGCGGGGATTCGGCTTGTGCTCGGGCACATCCTCGCCGCCGATGATGACGGCAAAGAGGTCCAGCAGTCCCTCCCGCCGCAACACCGCCTCGATTCGACGACGAAACTTGGTCGAGACGATGCCCAGCGTCCGGCCGCTCTGGCGCAAAAGCTGCACGGCCTGCTGCGTATCCGGCAACATGGTGGTGCGCTCTACCATAATCTCATCCGCCCGTTGCACAAACAGGCGGATAAACTCGCGACATTGCTCCTCCGAGCCGGCTTCGGTCAGCGCATGGAAGGTATTCTCCAGAGAGAGGCCGATAGTGGCGCACACCTGCTCGACCGACGCCCCGGGCAAGCCCAGCTTGTCGAGGGCATAGTTCACACAGTCGATCACCGCCGGCGAGGAATCGGCCAGGGTGTAGTCGAAATCAAAGACGATAGTTTGGATCTGTCCGCGCATACATCCGTCCTGTCCGGGTCGATATGGATGAATCGATTCACATACCCAGAGTATACCATAGCCGGCAATGCAACCAAGCGAACCGGGATAGCTTCACTTGAGGTCTGCAAAGCCTGCCCGCCCTCACCCGAGGGCCGGATGGTGAGTACACCGTGGCGGTGAGGCATATGGGTAGAGTCGACGGCGGTGGGGGATGGGAGCCAGGCAGCGAGTACGCCGCTTAGGGTCACCAACGGCGGAATGCGGGCAGTCTGGCGGCACGGCCAAGCGATTTCGAGCCAAATGCGATCGCCCTGGCGAATGCCCCGGTAAGCCGCCCATCATTATATGACCGCCTTATCCGGTGCCGACGATATAGCTGCACCTGATCCTTGTAGGGGCCGCTCGTGAGCGGCCAATCCGGGCAGAGGCTTTCGGAAGGTGGTGCCGGACGATAGCGCAACCCTGGTTATGCCCTCTTTTCTTTGACAGTCATCGGCTTCACGAGTATAGTATCCGAGATTATGTACACGCCTCAGAAAGGGGCCGTTCGTGGCTGAACTGGGACAACGACTACGCCAGACACGAGAGAATCTCGGGCTCTCTTTGGAGGATGTTGAACAGGCGACGCACATCCGTCGCGCGTTCATACAGGCGCTGGAGGAGGATCGCTACGACGATCTGCCGGGCACGGTCTATGCGCGGGGCTTTATCCGCAATTATGCCCGGCTGCTTCAGCTCGACGCCGAAGAGTTGTTACGAGACTTTGAAAAAGCAACCGGCACATCGGCGCCCATCGTGCCGCAGATACTGGATGAGCCTCTGATCCGGCCCTCGCGCACCGGGCAGATCATCGTGACCCTTGGGATCATACTGCTCATTGCCGTCATCGCATTCGGTGCCTGGTACGGTTATAACCGCATCTACTTGGGCGCCGACCCGCTATCTCTGGGACGCATATTTGCTCCGCCCGAACCTACGGCGACGCCGACCACAACCCCCACACTGGGAGCCCTCCCCGTGGCGCCTGAACTGGATGAGCGACGGACGCCGACTACGGAAGCAGAGGTCGAGCCGACGCCCCAGCCCACGCCGACGGCGACCGTTACCCCAACGCCTTCTCCGACACCGATCACCGGCGTCGTTGTCGAGGCGCAACTGGTGGTACCAACCTACGTCGAGGTGACGGTGGACGGCGAAAGTATCTATGTCGGCACGCTGGACGAGGGCGAGGATCGCGTATGGACGGGTGACGAAAGCGTCCAGATACGCGTCGGTAACGCCGGTGGGATCGAATTGACTGTAAACGGTGTCGAGGTGGGCGCGCCGGGCGCGCCGGGCCAGGTGATGACCCTGGAGTACACCCTCGACAATCTCCCGCAGGAATAGTCGCGGGCCGAAGAGGTTTCGTGCGCTTTTACATCACCACGTTGGGTTGCCCCAAAAATACGGTCGACTCGGAGATGATGTCCGAGCTTTTGCGGCAGGCAGGGCACCTGCCCGTGGGGCAGATGCAAGATGCCGACGTCCTCATCGTCAACACGTGTGGCTTTATCGAGGCGGCCCGCGAGGAGTCTTATGGCGTGCTCGAAGAGCTCGCCGCCATCAAGGGCCGCCGTCAGCGTCTGGTGGTCGCCGGTTGCCTGGCGCAGCGCTACGGAGAAAAGATCCGCCGGCGCGTGCCCGGGGTCGACGCCATCATCGGCACCCGCTCATGGCCCGAGATCGTCGACCTCTTTACCCGGCTCGATCAACCCGGTCGAGACCGCACCATGGTGCTACGGCGTGAAGGCAATCTGGTCACCTCGGTGCGACGCCACGCGCAGAGCGGCTCGACGGCTTATGTCAAGATCGCCGATGGATGCGATGCCTCCTGTTCGTTCTGCGCCATCCCCCTGATCAAAGGGCGCCAGCAGAGCAAGCCCCCCGAAGAGATCGTGCGCGAGGTCGGGGAATTGACCGCGGAGGGCGTGCGCGAGATTATCCTCATCGCTCAGAATACCACCGCCTACGGGCGCGATCTGGGCATGCGCGACGCCCTGCCCGATCTGCTCCGTCGTATTGCGGAGGTATCTCCCGCGCCAGATTGGATCCGGCTGCTCTACGCCTACCCTCAGGATGTGAGTCCGGCTCTCATCGAGGCGATGGCCACATTGCCGGCGGTGTGCCACTATCTGGATCTGCCGCTGCAGCACGCTCACCCCGATGTGCTGCGCCGTATGCGCCGCCCCTATGATATGGACAGGGTGTACGACCTCATCACCACCCTGCAAAAGGCCATGCCCGACCTGTCGCTGCGCTCGACCTTTATCGTGGGCTTTCCCGGAGAGACAGAGGCCGAATTCGAGGCGTTGCTCGATTTTATGGCCGAGATCGCCTTTGACAAACTGGGGGTGTTCGCCTACTCGGCGGAGGAAGACACGCCCGCGGCCACGCTACCCGACCGGGTGCCTCCGGAGGTGATCGCCGAGCGTTACGAGCGGGCGATGCTTCTGCAGCAGGATATCTCGCTGTTTCGCAACCGGGAGCAGGTCGGCGAGGTATTGCCGGTCCTTATCGAGGGATCCGAAGAGGGGTTGAGCCTGGGGCGCAGCTATCGTGACGCCCCCGAGATCGACGGCGTTGTCCTCATCCCCGGAGATTATCCCCCGGGCGAGTTTGTGCGCGCCCGCATCGTCGAGGCCCAGGCCTACGACCTGGTCGGCGAGGTCGAATAACCCGCCCGGCCCTCTCCAGAGACGGGATGCGACGGCCGGGCAGTCCGCTCACGATGCGCCATTAAAAGGTGAACGACAGCGCATCCTCTCGCTCCCAGAACGCCTCACTCATCAGCGTGTGCCGGTACAACCGCTGTACCTGAGGATCCAGCACATTCAGCCGTCGCTCGTCGCGCAGATAAAGCCGCAATGTATGGGCAAAGTAATCTCTTGCAGAGTGTACGCCGAGTTCGTCGTGGCCGTATCCCAGGTCATGGATACGGACGAAACGCCCAGCCGCCTCGGCGAGCGCCGGCGTCACTCCGTGCCCATCGGAAAAGTACGGCCCTCCGGAAGACGCTCCCCCACCCATCAGATGATCCAACAAGCTCGTCAGAGCCAGCAGCACGGCTTCCTGATCCTGCATCAGATCCGACAGGGCGACAAAGCAGACGCCCTCCAGCATCTCGCGATGGTAGAGTTGTGGCTCCGGCCGGTAGGCGGTCGGCCGATGGGTGAACACCACATGTCCCCCCGGCGCGGCCAGCCACAGGCGCAACAGGCCCGAGGGAAAGGGGGTCAGCATCTCCAGCAGGCGATCGGCGGGCTCTAGCGCGTGAGCGAACCGATGTCGCACGGCGGAAGGGGAGAGATCCGATGCCGTGGGCTCGATATGAAGCCGCTCGCGCCACAGTGCCCGAAAAAGACTTTTTCGCGCCGTCGATGTCTCATGTTCGGCCATCAGAGCCTCCGAACGGCTATGCCGTTATGCCGGGCCTCGCTTGCGTTTGCCCGCAGCCGCAAAGCCATTGACACTGGATGATCCACATGCTATACTCGGGCAGATTCATGAGATATCCTCATCGCAAAGCACGAGGGTAGGTGCAATGGCTTCGGTACTGGTGCTAAACGCAACGTACGAGCCTCTCCACGTCGTCAGTCTCCGTCGTGCCATCGTACTGCTGCTGAAGGAAAAGGCCGAGATCCTCGAGGCGACCGATCGTCGTATTCGCGCGGCCAACTTTTCGCTCCCGATGCCGTCGGTCATTCGACTGGTGTATTATGTCCGGGTGCCCCGACGCCTCCACATCCCGCTATCACGCCGCACAGTGATGCTGCGCGACGATTACACCTGCCAGTATTGTGGCGCCCAGCCCCCCAAAGCGATGATGACCATTGACCATGTACTGCCCAAAACCCGCGGGGGCGACACATCGTGGGAGAATGTCGTCTGCGCCTGCCAGGATTGCAACCTGCGCAAAGGGAGCCGCACTCCTGAAGAGGCTGGGATGCCGCTCCTGAGCCGCCCGGGACGCCCCAAGTACGTCGCGATGGTGCTATTCACCCGCGATCCGGACCACCCGACCTGGAGCAAGTATATCCCCGATATCTATCACACTCGCAGAGACCGCGCCGCCGGCTAGCGCTCCGGCACCGTCACCGTCATATCGAGGGCCACATGGTCGCCCTGCACCTGTCCGTCCCACGACACGGGCAGGCGGCTACCGTCCTCGGGCCTGTACATGCCGACGATCAGGCGATACTCTCCGGGGGGCGTCTCCTCATCGAGTATCAACCAATGCCGATCGATCAGCGTCTCGCCCGCCTGCCAGATGCCGGTCGGCAGGCGATTGCCGCCGGGCTGCGCGTCGGACTGGGCCCACACCGGCCCCTGCGTTCGAGGGTTGTGCGCCTCGCCCAGCAACTGGACGAACACCGTACAGTTCTCCGCAGGAGAATCCTCGGCCCGCCAGTACAGATCGAGCACCAGTCGCCCGGCGACGACGCGCGGATCCCGTCCATCGGTATGCAGGGCATATCCCTCCAGAACGATCCCTTCCCCCAGTCGCGCATCCAACATCGCCTGAGGCATCGTCGGCATGGGCGCTCGTTCCGTTCCGCGCACATCCAGCGTGCCCAGCTCGCCGCCATCCGGCAGCAACCGCAGGCTATAGTGCCCCGGCGGCATGGCCGGTGTGACCGGCAGATCCACCGTCTGGCGGCGTCCGTCACCGGCGGCGGATGTCACCCGCCGTCGCAACACCTCGGCCCCGGCGGGATTCACCAGCGCCACCTCCACCGCCCCGGTCGGAATTCGATCCCACAGAAGCGTCACTCGCGCCGTGCCATCGCCTCCCACCTCGTGCACGGGCAACTCCCAGCCGCGCAAGATCCCATCGCCGACGGACATATCGGCGGCGAACTGCGGCCGATAGTCATCCGAAAGCCGCGCCCCTCGTTCCGGCGAGCCGTACAGGTAGAGCGTGTTATGGGCGTGATGCTCCACCAGCAACGGAGGGCCGTATCGCGCCTCTAACCAGGAGCGTACCAACCGATCGGGGTCCGTCAGGTGCACCTCGACTTCGGCGAGCCAGACGCGGTCGGCGACCGCCGTGATCTCGCTCATTCGCCCCTCCACCTCTTCGGCGGAAAGCGGCGCTTCGGCCATCGTCACCGTCTCCATCGGGGGACGCCACAGGTCCCGATCGAAACGTTCATAGTAGTAAAGAAACATCGGATAGCGCCCGCCGGAGTCCAGCACCACGGTATCGCCGGGCTCGACCTGGCTCACGATGCCGCGCACCATCGATTGCAGCTCGTCGCACAGCATGCGTCCCTCGTAATAACCGGGGAGTACCATCAGCCACGGCACCAGCACGGCCACCCCGGCGAGGCTCCCCGCCACGCGCCAGGCCGCCCTCAACCGCCCGCCGA
Organism: Anaerolineae bacterium; assembly: GCA_050942995.1. GTDB lineage: Bacteria > Chloroflexota > Anaerolineae > UBA1429 > UBA1429 > JBMNOI01. The sequence continues at coordinate 13,228 of JBMNOI010000037.1, read as the reverse complement.
CCCCCTGCCCGATCGCGGCCACCGCCCATCCCAGCAGCAACCAGAAGGCCGGGGCAAAGGGCAAAAAGTATCGCGCCTCGATACGCGGTGTGTAAAACAGACCACGCGGGAGAGAGGAGAGATAGATGGTGACGCCCGAGAGCAGAATCGTCAGAACCAGCGCCAGCGCGCCCAGCATGGACCGGCTGAGCGGTAAACCGGTGGCCTCGTCGTCCGGCCGTGAAGGGTGAGAGTGGCGAACGAATCGGCGCAGGAGCAGGAGCAAGCCTCCCAGAGCCAGCACCGCAAAGGGCAACACCATATGCCGGGTATAATTCTCGATATGCACCGAGATCCCGGTGGTGAGCAGCGTCGCATACAGGCGGGTGAACATACGCAGCCCCATGGGCTCACCGGCCACCGACCAGGTGCGCATACGGCCCCACGAGAGCAACAGCCAGCCGCCCAACGCCGCACCGACGACGATCTGAGAGATCGCCCAGCGAAGTACCAGGCGCCCGCGTCGCGCCACCACCCCCGGCCACACCAGCACCAGGAGCACGATCAGGTTTTGCACCAGCAGCACCGGCGCCATCAGAAAGATCGTATAGAGCGCGCCGATAGAGGCCAGCGTGGTGGCCGCCAGCCAGCCGGTGGCGGATCGGTCGCGGGGGGGTGGATCATCCGGCACGTCTGCAGTAGGGGCGCAGCATGCTGCGCCCCTACCCGAAATGCGCTCCTTCTCCAACCACCGGAAGAAGAGATAGAGCGACAACGTGCCCATGAGCCCGGCGAGCACATACATGCGCATCTCTTGCGACCACCAGATGTGGAAACGCGAGAGGCCGGTAAAGAGCGCCGCCCAGGTGCCGGCGGCGCGCCCGGCCAGTCGCACGCCCAGCGCATACACCACCGCCACCGTCAGCACGCCAAACATCGCCGATATGGCGCGCATGGCGAATTCGCTCTCGCCCAGCATATGCACCCAGGCCCAGAGCGACCAGAAATAGAGCGGGGGGTGAACGTCGGCGGCAGTCCAGAGGGTCACCCCCATGAACCCCTTACGCACCGCCCAGATCGCCAGTCCCTCGTCCCACCAGAGGTTGGCGTCGCCCAGACGCAACAGCCGTAACGCAAAGGAAACGATGAGGATCAGGGCGGGGATGCCCCGGCGAGTCGTCCAATCCTCAAGCTTATTCTTCATCGACCACTTGATCCAGCACTCGGCCCAGTTCGTTCTGTATCGCCGTACTGAGCAAAGGGTTACCCCTCATCCCTTGACGCATCAGGTCGAACAGAGCCTCCGCCTTGATGGCGGAGACCGGCGCATCTTCGGCCTGCAACATCACCCGGGGATCGGTAAAGACCACCGCGCCGTACACCGGCACGTCGACATCGGGCATCGCCTGCTCGATCCAGGATTTCATCCGCGCCACCTCGTGCGCTAGATCCTGATCCGGCCGTCCCAGGCCCGGCTCGCCAAAGAGCTGCATCAGTTTGCCACCTATACCGGCCCGATGTCGCCAACGCCCATCGCGGTATTCAACCTCCCCCCGATGAGGGCGCGGCTCGATCACCATCAGCCCATAGTGCGAGACGATCACATGGTTGCTGGGCAGATAGTAATTGTACAACGCATAGCGTTTATCCAGATTTTCCATCGCCTCGGCCAGCACCTTGTCCACCCGTGGCTGGCGCACATAACGGCTGGTCATATACGAGCCAAAGGATGCGCCCAAAAGGCCCACCAGCAGCAACGCATAGGCGATCAACGGATAGTTCCCGCTGACAAACAGACCGATGATAAGCGAGCCAAAGCCGATATACCCGCCCCAGCGCGCCCATTTTAACCGTTGGGCCAGAAACGCCTCGTTCACATAGTTGCGCATCCATCACCTCGAATAGGGCGCACGTCCTGCGCCCCCTATTTGATCATGTCGTCGACTCGACGCCTGTCGATTGCGCATCGGCCATGGCCCGGCGGATGGTGCCGACCACATCGTGCTGCACCGCCTCGACGGCCACCCGCACCGCGTTCTCGATCGCAAAGCCATCGGAGCGGCCGTGGGCGATAATGACGACGCCGTTGACCCCCAACAACGGGCCACCGCCATACTCGCGGAAATCCAGCCGACGCGCCACCTGCCGCAGAGCCGGTTTGGCCAGCAACCCGCCGATCTTGGTGAGCGTGTGGGCGGTGATCTCGTTACGCATCAGCGTCGTCAGCATGGTCGCCACACCCTCGGCCGTCTTGATGGCCACATTGCCGGCAAAGCCGTCACAGGCAACCACATCGGCGATCCCTGACGTCAGATCCTTGCCTTCGACATTGCCGATAAAGTAAAGCCCCGTCTCACGCAGCATGCGATGGGCCTCCTGCACCGCCTGAGAGCCCTTGTTCTCCTCCTCGCCGTTGGAGAGCAGCCCGACCCGGGGATTCTCGACACCCAGCACGCGGCGGGCATATATCTCGCCCATGATGGCGAACTGGACCAGCCACTCGGCGCGGCAATCGGTGTTGGCACCGATATCGAGCAGAAACGCGGTACCCGTCATCGTGGGGAACACGGTCGAGATGGCCGGACGCAGCACGCCCTCGATACGCCCCAGGCGTCCCTTGCTGGCAATGGCCGACGCCAGCACGGCGCCCGAATTGCCCGCCGACACGAACGCATCGGCCTCGCCGGACTGCACCAGCCACATGCCCACCACCATGGACGAATCGGGCTTGGCGCGCACCGCCTGAGCCGGATGCTCGTCCATGCCGATCACCTCGTCGGCATGCACCACCGATATGGACAGACCCGACGTATCGTGGCGGGCCAGCTCGGCCTCGACGATGTCGCGTCGCCCCACCAGCAGGATCTCGCAGCCGAATCGACGCGCGCCACGCACCGCGCCCTCGACATCCGGCGACGGCGCGCCGTCACTCCCCATTGCATCCAGCGCGATACGCATGCTGCTCTCCTCCATGTGATGTGGGTCATCCCTTCAAAAGTCAGAGGCCCTTTGGAGACGGGTTGCCGGGCCCGAATGTCCGGAGACAACCTCTTCGCCCTATTGTAGCAAAGGCAGGCCAGTTGACAAGTGATGAGAAAAGGCTATAATGGGCCTGCAAATGCCCCTGTGGTGGAATTGGCATACACGGCAGGTTGAGGGCCTGTGCCCGTATGGGCGTACTGGTTCGAGTCCAGTCAGGGGCATAGTTAGGACACAATTGCCAGTCTCCGTCCCGGAGGCACTGGCGAAATAAAAAGGCCGACGGATGATCCGTCGGCCTTTTTTTGCTTTGAGGGGAATTCGCAACCAGTATGTGCCTCACACTCTTGTTAAGCTCATATAACCGGTAAAAGCCCTTGACAAGATGATGCGATCATGGCAAGCTGGTCACAGTTTCTATGATGTCGTCATCAGTCATTTCAGAGCGTAAACGATAAGTTCCATTCATCATAATCACAGATGCCGTGAGAAGCGGTGACAAACAATACAGGGGAGCACGATGAGCCCGTTGAGTTTGTAACCATATACGCCGTTGGGGGAGAACAGCACTCGCCAGGGCCGCGGATTATACCGCCGGCCCGATCCCCATCTACGGAGCCTACATCATGAAAGACCGTCTCTCCGCCTTCTGGTCTCGCCGCTCTGGCAAATCCAAGCTCATCATGCTGGCCCTCGCTTTCCTGCTGGTTTTCTTCAGTGCCTGTTGTGTCTTTGGTCTCTTGTTGCCTCGCTCCCCCGAATCAGAGAATGAGGCAGAGTCGCAACCGGTGAGCCAAGTAGTGTCCGATGCTACCACCATGCCCGCGCCTACATCAACGACGGCGCCCACAGCCGAACCCGAACCGAGTATTACAGCTACAGCAAGCAGTACACCCCTACCCCAGGCAAGGGTTGATCTCGCCCTGGATCCCCCTGTGTTGGTCGACGAGGTGCTACAGATTCGGGGCACCGGCTCTTTGCCTGATGGAGCGCTACTCATCTATGAAGTTCGCCATGAGGCGCTGGCCACGTCCGCTTTTGATGCCAACCAACTCTTCATAGAGGGCGTGCTGACAGTCGAATCAGGCACATTCAGTGCCGATCTCGATCTTGGCGATTGGCCCGGCGGATCGATTGAGGTTTGGGTCGCATTCGAGACCGTGATCACATCAGAAATTACGCAACCCGACGAGGTTATCGCTACCTATGGTCCCATGGGTGAGTACATGGTCGGCCCTCAGGTGGTTACCTTAGGCCCGTTGAAGCGAGCTGAAGAGATCGCCTCTGTATTCAAGCCGTACAAGCCGATCAGTCTTTCCGGGGTCGGCCAGAGCGCTACGGATCCCATCGACCTGGCCACAGGCGTGTATATATTCGAGTTCACGCATGATGGGCGTTCCAACTTTATCGTGTATGTATTCCAAGACGGGCAATCAGACCTGCTGATCAACGAGATCGGTGCATATCGTGGCGCACGTCCTGTGGCCGGTGGACGACCGGTCATTCTGGATATCGATGCGGATGGACAGTGGTCTGTGCAGATTCGCCCCATCGGCCAACAAGATACAGCGGCCTTTTCAGGACAGGGCGATGCAGTGAGTGAGCTGTTTATTCCTCCTGCTGCTGGCGCATGGGAGATCAAGCATACAGGCCGCAGCAATTTCATCGTAATCCTGCATTGTGCTAATGGGAGTGATCTGGTACAGAACGAGATCGGTGCCGTAGATGGCAGCCGAATGATTCGCTTCGGCCGCGATATCTGTTTCTGGGAAGTTGAGGCTGACGGTCAATGGTCACTCTTACCACGGTAGAAGACACTGCATTGCGGAAGATCGTGCTCAAGCTACACAGACCATACGTAGCAGCATAATCAGAGCGTCAGAGCCCGATGTATCGGGCTCTGACGCAACGGGCAAATAAATCATCCATCATTTTGAGTTCATAACCATTATGCACCGTAAGGGGCGGTGCACAGAAGGTTGCGCCACGCCACCGGCCTCGTTTCTATCTACGGAGCCTCTATCGTGAAAGAATATCTCTCCCGTCTTTTGAAAGAGTATCTCACTCATTTTTCCGAGTTCTGGGCCCGGCAAACGTGTAGCGGCAAGATCGTCATCGCCAGCCTGGGATTCATCCTCTTTTCTTTCTTTAGCTGCTGTACTGTGTCCTGGATAGGTGCACGGTTATCCTCTACGCCGACACCGGAGGCAGAGATAGCCGCTGATGAGCCCGCGGGAGAGGGCACTGCGCCCCTGGAGTCAACCGCGACAAATCAGCCGACGGCATCGCCTTCCGCAACACCAACGCCTACGGTAACTGCGACGGCTACTGCAACGTCAAAACCCACCGCAACTGCGACGGCTACCGAGACACCTAAGCCCACCGCAACTGCGACGGCTGCTGCAACATCAGAACCCACTTCTATTGCGACCGTAGAATCCATCGAAGTGCCACCCGAGGAGCCACCTCCTCCTATAGCAGTACCCGAGGAAATAACCGAGCCACCACCTGCTCCGCCGCCACCCCCGATCGGTGAAGGGTGTCCCTATATTGGAAACAGCAATACCAATAAATTTCACCATGCCGGATGCCGCCATATAAAACAGATGAATGAAGAACACAAAGTCTGCCTCACATCACGCGAGGAGGCGATTGGTCAAGGATTCGTTCCATGCAAGGTGTGTAATCCATAAGGCAGGAGGAAAAGGCATCCGGGTCCTAGCTTCGCGTATGCGGATCGCCCTACGTACAGTAGAAGATTCGGGGGATCAAGAGCGTTTCTTTCTTGAGAGCCGGAGGCATCTAGTCTCCGGCTCTTGATTGCGACATCGTGGTAGAGTCGACGGCGGTGGGGACACCGCCCGCGTCGACTCTACAAGCCCCACCGCCTGCATCCACCAACGGTTCAGCGCGTTTGCTATCCCTTTCCGGCCAGCACCCCCCACTGCGCTTTCCCGAAATCTGCTATAATGAGAGCCTGTAAGATCGTCCTTCATATCCGAACAGTGTATCCTCGAGTTCTCCGATAACAACCACCTTCACACATTACATGGCCCAAACCATAAAAATAAACATGTAATAAGAATACCGATCGATTCGTCATCCGATCCGGGTCCAGACGATCGGAGGCTCCAAGTTTGACAGATCCCGGTCGAACGGCTACAAGTAGCCTGATAGCAAAAGAAACTTGAGGATGATATGTCTCGATCTGCCGGCAAAGTCGACGACCTCTACCTGGCCATCGTGCTCTCTGCTTTTTTGGCCATGATCTATCTGCTCACCTTCTCGGGGCAGTTCCGGTCGATCGACGAATTTGCCATGTATGCGCAGACAGAGAGTCTGGCCCGGGGGAACGGACTGGACACGCCCCAGCTCGCCTTTGCCCGGCGCCATAACTATGTAGGCAATATCGAACCCGGCCAGTCTCTGCTTGCCGTCCCGCTGTATTACCTCGCGCAGCTCATACCCGGCGCCAGCAATATCGCCGCCGTGATGCTTCTGAACGTTCTGGTCACCTCCATCACCGGCGGTATGCTCTTCATGCTCCTGAGGCGCCTCGATTTCTCCCAGGCGATCTCGGTTGCCACGGCGCTGGCCTGTGGCATTGGAACGACGGCCTGGCCCTATGCGCGTAGCTTTTTTCGAGAGCCGCTCAACGGGTTGGTGTGGGTCACGGCGGCATTGCTCTGTGTGGCATGGAACCAGACCAGAAAGGCACCCTATATCCTGGGCTGTGCTTTGATCCTTTGTGCCGGATTGGCGATCAAGTCGTCATCGGCAGCCGCCATTCCGGCGTTTGCTCTGGTCCTGCTGTGGGATGCGCGAAAAGGTCGCTTTGCGCTGAGCCGGAAGAGCATCGGACTCTTTGTCATTGCGGGTCTGGCTGCCGTTTCCTTCGGCCTGCTGTTGCACTCGATGAACATGGCGAGGCCACTCATCATGCTGCGCAGGCGCATCTGGCCCTATCCACTAGAGCTCAGCCTTATCCGCGCTTATGGAGCATTCTTCAGTCCCCTCAAAGGGTTGATCTTTTACTCGCCCATCCTCCTGGCCACAGTGGTGGGGTGGCCGTCGCTTGTGAGGCGTCACAGATCGGTCGCATTTCTGATCGCAGGCGTCACACTGGGAGTTCTTGCCATATACGGGACGTTCGTAGCATGGCATGGCGGGCATATCGTCTGGGGACCGCGTTACCATCTGCCCCTCCTGGCTCTGCTGCTCATCCCTTACGCCTCTGCCCTCACAGTCCGATCCATCGCAGCGCGCATCTGGGTCGGGGTCTGGAGCGCCATCGGCCTGTTGTTCCAGCTCGCCGCCGGAACAACAGCCTGGATCGACACTGTATGGAGGCTGGCCTCGGCCTATTCCGGTGAAGATCTCATCGGATTCGAAGGTATTCCCTGGTATAGCTGGAGACTGATCGACCGCTCCCCGCCCATCGCACAGCTTCTGGAATGGAACCCGAGGCGATTGGACATCTCCTGGTTGCGCACTCTGACCGATGGCTCACTGGCCTTCGATCCCGTTCTGGGATCGCTTCTCGTTGTGCTGACGGGACTGGTCCTGGCGGGATTGTTGATTCTCTTGTTCAAGCGGTCGCTCGAACGGCGCTTTGCAGTACGGATCGCTGCAGGCGCTCTTTTACTCGTCACAGTCGCTACCGTCGCATTGCTCATCCGAAGCGGACAAAATACCAACGATCATTGGGGATTGACCCGCTCAGAAGCCCAGCAACTGGCATCGGTCGTTTCGCCCCGGGGACGATCATCTCATGCCGTCGTCCTCGTGTCTAACGACTTTTTCATCAACTTTTGGCTGGGTCTGCTCAAGGGAGATCTGACCACTTACTGGCATTCGCCCTATGATGAAGTGGATCGGTTTGCAGCGCTCGTCTCGCAAATGCCCGATGTCGAGTCTATATGGCTGATCATCGATCGGTTCCATATGCCCGAGGATCTGGACCCATACATAGCCCGAAAGGGGTTGGCGCGGGAAGCATACGAGATGGGAGGGCAATGGGTCGCTGCGTATGAGGTGCTGGAATATGTCCCGCCTGTCGAGATGATACCAGAGCCCGTTCAGGGGTATTGGGATAAGGGCATACAGATCGGCTCCTTTGCGCTGAGCAAGCGACGGGTGACACAAGGAGATATCCTGCGGCTCGACCTCGGCTTTTCTGCGGACAGGCCTTTGGACCGCGACTATATCCTCTTCACCCATCTCATCTCACCGGAAGGGACGGTGATTGCCGGGCGAGACGGTGAGCCGCAGTATGGGGGAATGCCCACCTCTACCTGGGAGCCGGGAGAGGCCGTAACCGATCACCGCGCAATCCGCATCCCCCCGGATGCGTCTCCCGGAATCTACCAGATCGCCTGTGGATGGCGAGACGGCGAGGGCAATATATTGACGCCCAGGGAGGGGGACAGGGGCGTCACAGACAACGGAAAGATGATTCTGGGAGAGGTCGAGATCCTGGTCACCGAGTAATCGGCCGGCCCAACAACCGGTACCCGAGTAGAGCGGCGGGCATTGGCGCCCACCGCCGGGGAATCACGATAGCCCCATGACCGGCCGGTGAGCGTAATCACCGGGGTCCATGGGGCTCAATTCAGAGCGGGATTCACCTCTTCTGGAGATACATACTCGGGGACCAGATCATGAAGCACTTGCTGCAGACGATCCAGATCACCCGTCTGAGCCGAATCGATCAACTCATCCACCCGAGCATGAAGCGTCGCCGAACGCTCTGCGCTATATCCTCTGTCTTGACGCAACACAAAGATCTTTTCGTGGGGGCTGGGCATATGCCGCTCATCGCGCACGCTGAGCTCCTCGAACAGCTTTTCCCCCGGCCGCATACCGACGATGGCGATCTCGATATCCTCATCCGGCTTGAGCCCTGACAGAGTGATCATATCTCGGGCGAGATCGATGATACGTATCGACTCACCCATATCGAGCACAAAGATCTCTCCGCCGTTTCCCAGCGCCGCCGCCTGCAACACGAGCTGTACGGCCTCGGGGATCGTCATGAAATAGCGCCGCACATCGGTATGGGTCACCGTCACAGGTCCTCCGGCGGCGATCTGACTCTCAAAGAGCGGCACCACGCTACCACGAGACCCCAAAACATTGCCGAAACGCACGGTGGTAAAGGCCCGTCTCGATGCATAAGCCGCATCCTGCACGATCATCTCTGCGACACGCTTGGTCACGCCCATCACACTGGTGGGGTTGACCGCCTTGTCCGACGAGATCATCACCAATCGTGAGGTGCCGTGGGCGACGGCCTTTTCGACCAGTATCCTCGTGCCCTGGATATTGTTTGTCACCGCATCCGGCATATTGGCCTCCATCAGAGGCACATGCTTGTGCGCGGCAGCATGAAGGACGATATCGGGCCGGTACTGGCAAAACACCTGATCGAGACGTGCCGCATCCCGAATATCGGCCACGACGCATTCCAGCGCCAGATCGGGATGCTGGCGCAAAAGCTCGTTGCCGATCTGATAGATCGAATTTTCGCCGTGCCCCAGAACGATCAAGCGGGCAGGGCCGCATCGGGCCACCTGCCGACAGATCTCGCTGCCAATCGAGCCCCCGCCACCGGTCACGAGAACACAACGATCGTGAATCAACGTCTCAACCTGAGCGCGATCGATCTCTACCGGCTCTCGGCGCAACAGATCCTCCACCCGAATAGGACGCAGACGAGAGACCGAGACTTCGCCGGTGAGCAGCTCGTACACGCCGGGCAGGGTAAGCACCTGAACGCGGGTCTCGGCGGCTTTTTGCATGATATCCCGAATCGTCTGCCCGCCGGCACTGGGCATGGCGATAAGCAGACGTTCTATTCGATGAAGGCGCACAAGATCGGGGATATCGCTCGTCGAGCCCAACACACGGCACCCGCGAATCTGCAGATTGTGCTTGGTCGGATCGTCATCCACAAAGCCCACGGGGCGATAGCCCAGCTGCGGATTGGACAGCATCTCGCGCAGAACCATGTTTCCGGCATCGCCCGCACCGACGATGAGGACGCGAGTAGGACGTCCCTTTGGCTTCGCTTTGCCGTCCGCAGCATAGTGCTGGTGCACAATGCGCTTGGCATAACGGGGCAACGCCGCCATCATCATCGTCAACAGAGTGGTGATAAAGGGGATGGAACGGGGCACGCGCGCCATCAGGTCGAGAGGGATCGCGATGAGAAACACTACAATGGCCGTGATCAGGCTTCCGACCACAGAGCTGGTCGCGATGAGTTCGGCCTCGTCGGTGCCGGCATAACGCCAGATACGGCGATACATGCCCATCAGATAGTAAATCGTCGGGATGATCAGCGCGCTGAGCAGGCTGTAGCCCAGCATCTGATCCTGGTACGCGGTAGGATATATCCTTTCCAAACGAAGTGAGAACGCCGCGACGACGATCAGTGGCTGGCTGAGAATGTCCCACAAAAGCAGATCGCGGTTTCTCATCATATGCACCGACCGGAAAATGCTCCGGCGGCATGCTTGCCAGAGAGAGCGCTCCCCATCCGCCTGCTGCTGTGGGGGAACTAGATGATTAGTGTCCACGTTCGCTATTCACCGCCTCGATCAAAGCTTCACAAACTTGATCTACTTGTTCCTGTGTCATGACACTGGAAAACGGTAGAGCAAGACTCACCCGGCCCAACTCTTCTGTGACGGGGAAATCGCCATCCCCGTAGCCAAACCGCTCGCGGTAAAAAGGCTGCAAGTGGATGGGCGTAAAGTAGGGCCGGCTGGGAATTCCCTGCGCATCAAGACGGGCCATCACCGCATCGCGTTGCGCGGGAGGCAGAATGCGCACGACATAGACAAACCAGGACATGCGCGTCGTCTCGGGCGCCACAACGGGCGTCTCGATCAATTCCTGGCCTGCCAAACGTTCGTTGTACCATGCGGCTACCTGAGCACGCTTGGCCAGCAACTCATCTATCCGCTCCATCTGGGCCAACCCCAGAGCAGCCGACATTTCATCCAAACGATAGTTGTAGCCCAGGCGCGTATGGTTCAGCCAGGCATCAAAGACATCTCGTCCCTGATTGCGCAAACTGCGGAAAAGGGCATTCCAGTCATCGCGGTCGGTGACGATCATGCCGCCCTCGCCGGTGGTAATCTGCTTGTTGGGATAAAAGGCAAACACGCCCACATCCCCTAGGCTGCCGGCAGGGCGTCCTTTATATTCGGCGCCCAGAGCCTCGCACGAATCCTCGATGACATATAGCCCATATCGCTGTGCCGTCTGAACGATGGGATCCATATCTGCGGGCTGGCCAAAGGCATCGACCGGCAAGATCGCACGCAGCCGGCCTGTTACCCCTACCTCGCGCAATGCCGGGGGTAACCACCGTCGGGCAGCCTCCCCGCCACGGGCCAGATCGTCGGCCGCCTCGGACACCAATGCCGGGTCGATATTGCCCGTGCGACGATCCACATCTATAAACACCGGCACACCCCGCTCGTACAATATACAGTTGGACGAGGCGATAAAGGAAAAGGGCGTGGTGAGCACCAGATCGCCATCTCCGACGCCGGCAGCGATGACGGCCAGGTGCAAGCCACTGGTGCCCGAATTGACGCCCACACCATAGGCACGCCCGACATAAGCAGAGATAGCGGCCTCGAAAGCATCCACCCGTGGGCCGATGCTGAGATAACGCGTCGTTACCACCTGGTACACCGCGGCGATTTCGGCCTCGGTGAGATCGGGGGAAGACATGGGAATAGACATACTAGCTCACTTCTTTCATATGCTTGATGGGTTGCGCAGGCACGCCTACAACGGTAGTGCCTTGCGGCACATCGCGGATCACCGTTGCTCCCGCTCCCACAATAGCCCACTCACCAATGGTGCGTTGCGGGATGACGCTCGCGCCCAGGCCGATAAAAGCTCCCTCTTTGATGGTCACGTTTCCTCCTGTATGGGAGCCGGGAGCAATATGCACATAGTCACCGACTGTATTGTGGTGGTCCAGGCTGGCGCAGGTATTGACGATGACCCCCGCCCCCAAAGTGCTTCCGGTGTTGACCACCACTCCGGCCAAAATGACCGAGCCCGAACCAACAGTGACATCGGGAGCTACGACGGCCGAGGGGTGCACCACCGTATAGAACGACTCACCCTGACGGGCCAGGTCAGCCATGATTTCAGCGCGAACACGATTGGCGCCAATGGCCACGACAACGGCATCATGTTCAATTTGCAACGCATCGGCGATGGAACCCAGCACGGGGAGGGAGCCGAGCATACTCCCCCGGATACGCCGATCATCATCGGCGTATCCGGCCAGAACCAGGTCGGGCGCCGTGGATCTCTGGCGAGCCAGTAAAGCATCGGCAACCACCTGACCGTGTCCACCCGCCCCGATAATGATGATCCGCATTATCTCACTCCGTCAGGCCGGTAAACGGCTCCATGGTTGCATGCCCGGCCTGGCTAATCCCGTCACGCCGGAGCACCCGCCATACGGTTCTCGCCAGAATCTGGACGTCTACCCCAAAAGAGCAATGATCTACATACCAGACGTCCAGCTCGAATTTTTCCTTCCATGTCAACGCATTACGCCCATTCACCTGTGCCCAACCGGTTATGCCGGGCCGCACATCATGGCGGCGGGCCTGCTCTGGAGTATATAGCGGCAGGTACTGCATGAGCAAAGGGCGCGGCCCCACCAGGCTCATCTCCCCCCGAAGCACATTCCACAGTTCGGGGAGTTCATCCAGACTGGTGCTGCGAAGCAAGCTCCCAAATCGTGTGAGGCGTTGCTCATCGGGCAGCAGATTGCCCGCATCATCACGCTCACCCGTCATGGTGCGAAACTTGAACAGAGTAAACGGCTCACCATGCAGGCCGGGTCGCTTTTGGCGAAACAACACAGGAGATCCCAGCTTGAGACGCACCAGCAGCGCCATCAGCGCCATCAATGGAGAGAACATCACCAGCGCCGGGATGGTGAGCAGCAGATCGAACAATCTTTTGCCATAGCGACGATAGAAATGACTCACGTACGCCTGGCCTCCTCAACGGCTGCCAACAAGATGCGCTCAAATTCCTCAAAAAGCAAGTCGCGGCTAAACCGTGTCTCTGCCAGATGCCGTGCCGTCCGGCCCATCTGAATCAAGCGATCCCGATCATTCAACAGCTCGGTCAGGGCTCGCGCGGCTGTCGGTGGATCATTGGCCGGAAGCACAATGCCGGCACCGCTCTCGCGCAACAGATCGGCCTGCCATCCCCGGTAGTT
>JBMNOI010000169.1:0-6059 GCA_050942995.1 Anaerolineae bacterium | reverse complement strand
TGGAGGCCACGCCCAACCTGCATCTGGCTCAGGGCACTGTGGACGAGATCCTCACCCGGGGGGATATCGTGACCGGTGTTCGCCTGGCCGACGGGGACGAATTCGCCGCGCGCGCCGTCGTCATCGCCGGGGGCACCTTTCTAAACGGCCGTATCCTCAGCGGCGAGTGGTCCACCGCCGCCGGCCGGGCCGGCGAGTTCCCCGCGCAGGGCCTCTCGCGCTGTCTGGAGGCGTTGGGCCTGACTCTGGGCCGCCTGCAGACCAACACGCCGCCCCGGATCGATGCCCGCACCATCCATTTCGACCGCACCGTGCCCCAATATGGCAGCGATGAGCCGCTCTATTTCTCCTTCGACCCGCCCGAGCAGCCATTCATACTGCCCATTCATCCGGCCTATCCCATCGCACGGCAGACGGCATGGCGCCCCCAGGTGCCCTGTTACCTGGTGAACACCAACGCCGAGACCCACCGCATCATTCGCGACAACCTGCACCGCTCGCCCATTGCGCCGGGGCAGATGGATTCCAGCGGACCGCGCTACTGCCCCTCCATCGAGGAAAAGATCGTGCGCTTTGGCGATAAAGAGTCGCACCAGTTCTTTCTAGAGCCGGAAGGCTGGTCGACGAGTGAGGTTTACGTGCAGGGCTGCTTTACCGGGCTACCCGTCGATGTGCAGCGCGAGATCCTGCGCAGCATCCCGGCCCTGGCCGATGTCGCCATCGTGCGGCCCGGCTATGCCATCGAGTACGATTTCGTGCCCGCTCACCAGATCACATCCTCGCTGGAGACGCGGCGCGTTCACGGGCTGTTTCTGGCCGGACAGATCAACGGCACATCGGGCTATGAAGAGGCCGCTGCGCAGGGCATTCTGGCCGGCATCAACGCCGCCCGCTACGTCCGCGATGAGCCGCCCCTCATCCTGCGGCGCGACCAGGCCTACATAGGGGTGCTGGTAGACGATCTGGTGACCAAAGAGCACACCGAGCCCTACCGCATGCTGACTTCGCGGGCCGAGTACCGCCTGCTGCTACGCGGAGATAACGCCGACCTGCGGCTGACGCCCATCGGCCACTCGCTGGGGCTGGTGTCCGAGGCGCGCCATCGGGCCGTAGAGGAGAAACAGCGGGCCATCGAGGTCGAGATCGAGCGTCTGACCCGAACCACACTGCATCCGAGCGAGGCGTTGAACGTGCTGCTGGCTGGCCAGGGCATAGAGGCGTTGCGCGCCCCGATCTCGGCGCGGCAGTTGTTGCGTCGCCCCGGCGTCGGCTATGACATCATCCGGCGATATGCGCCGGCCGATCCGTCCGTGTCCGACGATGTGGCCGAGCAGGTCGAGATATCGATCCGGTACGAGGGATACATCGCCAAGCAAGAACGCCAGATCGAGCGTGCCCGGCGAATGGAGGAGCACTCGATCCCCGCTGATTTCGACTATATGCAGGTGATCGGCATCCGCAACGAGGCTCGTGAACGACTGATCCGGCACCAGCCGAGGACTGTGGGGCAGGCGTCGCGGATTCAGGGGGTCAATCCTGCCGACATCTCGGTGCTGCTCGTCTATCTCGAACGCCATACCCGCCGATCATAGATCGACAGACGTCTACCACAATAGAAAAACCCGTGGGAGACCCTTATGGGGCGACCTCTCACGGGTTCATATTCAGGAATGCCGGCTCGTCTAGCGCACCGTCAGCACCGAGATGGCCACCAGCGACATGACCCCCACGGCATACACCGTGCCATACTCGGCCAGCACCCGCCGATTCAGGCGCTTCCACAGATACTGTTGAATCAGACTGCTGAGCACATAAAAGGTCAGGAGCAGAAATCCGCCGCCCACCTGGAGGGGCAACCCGGCATAGTTCAGTGCCCAGGTCAGCTCGCCCATGATCAACGCCAGGATCCCGGCATAGAGCCAGGTTCGTCCCACGTGGATACGCTCACCGCGTAAAAGCCCCAGTGATAGCAACCCGCTGGCCATCATCACCGACGTGGCCGAGACCACACTGCGAGCGCGCGTGCCGTACAGGGTGATGAACAATATCAGCGCCGTGCCATAGCCGATGGCGTTCAGCGCCGAGCGGGCCATAGGCTGCTGCCACAGGTCGATGGCTCCGAGGCCACCCGGCAACCGTTCTGCGCCGGGCGAGTCGATGCTGCTATACTGCAGGCTGACCACCAGAGCGATGAGAGTGCTGCCCACCGCCAGCATCAGCACCTGATGGCCCCACCATTCCGCCTGTTGGACCAGGATCAGGCTGGCCACCGTCAGAATCGAGGGCAGCGCCCAGTAGGTCGCCGTGTACGAGATGGGCCGCAACGCAGCCTGGGGGTGAAGGCGAATGATGGATTCGATCCCGGCGCATACGATGGCCACGATGATGGCGGCCATTTGCGCGGCCCCCGAGAGATGAATCGTCAGCTCTGAGCCCAGCACCACAAAGTACAATTCGCGCACGGGCAGAGGCACCAATACCGAGAGGGCCAGCCCTAGGGCGACAACGCTGATCGTGATGCTCAGGCGCTCGGTTTTGACCATGCGCACTCCGCAAGCAGATGATGTCCCCATTCTAAGAGCGAGAGACGAGCCTGTCAAAACCGGCGTTCAACATAAATCGATTTGGGGCCATTCTATCTTGTTTTGTAAGAGCAGATCAAGCGGTGCCGGCAGCGTACGATCCGCCGGATAATCGCAAAACAACTGCCATATCACCTTCCAAAGGTCTCTTTGCCACCTTCGGAGGGTGGGTGCTTTGACGTCCCTTTCACCCGGGGGTATAATCGCCCTGCTCTGCCTCACGACGCACACGCCACATGTCGCGAGGCCGCATATCAGCGGGCTTGCCCACCATGTGAGCGCTGCGCCATTTTTGCGCTCGGTATGCTCCGGGGTAACCCCGTAATCATTGGGGGGGGAACTGTGCGCCGCAAAGGCCTGAAACAAGACCTGGCCGTCATCCTCGCTCTTCTGGCCGTATCCATCGCCTTTTTCTGGCCCGTTACCGTGGGCGGTAAGACCCTTCTTCCCGCCGACAATGTGTTCGTCTGGGAGCCCTGGGCCAGCCACGCGCTAGAGGCGGGTGTCGAGACGCCGCATAACGAACTGCTGAGCGATCTCTACCTGCAAAACTATGCCTGGAAGAGCTTTGTGCTGGAATCGATTCGAAACCGGCAGCTTCCGCTCTGGAACCCGTACATCCTGGCCGGTATCCCCTTCCTGGCCGCGGGCCAGCACTCGGCCATCTATCCGTTCAGCGCCCTGTTCTACATTCTGCCCATCCCATCGGCCTATGGCTGGTTTGCCGCCCTGCACATGTTTCTGGCCGGACTCTTTACCTACATCTTTGCCCGCACCCTGGGCATAGGACGCCCCGGCAGCGCCCTGGGCGGCGTCACCTTTATGCTCTGCGGGTTCATGTTCATCTCTCATGTGTTCCCCATGATCGTTGCCGCGGCCGTGTGGCTGCCGCTGATCATGACATTCATCGAGCGTGTGGTGCGTCGCGCCGAGACGGGGGGCAGCCGCCCCCTGGCCTATATTCCCGATCTAGCCGCGGGCGCGCTGGCCTCTGGCATGATGTTCCTGGCCGGCCACCCCGAGATGTACTACTACGTGGCGCTTTCGTGTGGCGCCTTTGCCGCATGGCGGCTGATCGGCTTGGCCCGGCGCAGCCGCTCGTGGCGTGGCACGTTGGGCATGGCCGGCGGACTGGCCCTCATGGCCCTGGTGGGGCTGGCGCTGGGCGCCGCCCAATGGGTGCCTCTGTTCGATCTGGTGCGCGACAATTTCCGCGAGGGGGGCGCCTCCCTGAGCGAGGTGCTGAGCTGGGCCTATCCCCGGCGGCGCATCATCGCTCTGCTCATTCCCGACTTTTTCGGGAATCCCTCCCATCATTCATACTTCGATCTCTTTACCCGGCAGCGGATGCCGGTCACCGTCAACGCCCACGGCCAGCCCATCCAGACCATCTACTGGGGCATCAAGAATTATGTCGAAGGCGCCGCCTGGCTGGGCATCCTGCCCATGCTGCTGGCCGTGCTGGGTATGCTCCGCTGGAAAGGGCGACACATCGGCTTTTTCGCCGCCCTGGCCGTCGTCTCGCTGCTCTTTGTGTTCGGCACGCCGCTCTACGCCCTGGTGTACCATCTCCCGGGGCTCAGCCAGGTGCACTCGCCCTTCCGCTGGGTCTATCCCTATAGCCTGTGCATGGCCATGCTGGCCGCCATGGGCGCCGATGCCCTGTTGAACCGCGTCCACGCCACCGGCCGCCAGTCGCGCCTGCGTGAAGCGCTGGCCGCCCGTGCCCTGCCCTGGGGCGCCCTGGCCGGCGGATCGCTCACGTTGCTGACTCTGGCCGCGAGCCTGACGGCCAGAGAACGCGCCGCCGCCCTGGCAGAGCGAGTGATGCACCGCCTGGCCCTGGCCCCCGATGCCTTTGCCGACGGGCGCATGTTCTACTCGTACCAGTTCCGCAATCTGCTCATATTCGGCATGGCGCTGACCCTGAGCGGATTGCTGTTGATATTTCACTCCCGGCTGCGCCGTCGGGGCCTTGTGGCGGCGCTGGCCTTTTTGCTGGTAGTGGGCGAGCTGTACGTCATCGGCGCCGGATTCTTCCCGCGCACCGATCCCGCCCTGGTCGAATACCCCCTGCCATGCATCGAGTTCTTGCATCACGATGCCGATGGCCCATTCCGCATCACCACTTATGTCGGTGGTGACAAGACCCTCAACGCCAATGCGGGCTGGATGTACGGCCTGCAGGATATCCGCGGATACGATTCCATCATCCCGCGGCAGTATGTCGAATATATGGAGCTGATCCAGCCCCAGACCGAGCTGATGTACAATCGCATCGCCCCCATCTATGAGGTATTTGGCGATGTCCTGGATTCGCCCCTGCTCCACATGCTCAACGTGCGCTATGTGCTGGCCAACCGCGAACAGCCCATCCGGCGCGAGGGATACAGTCTCGTCTACGACGGCGATATCCTCATCTATCGTAACGAGAACGCCCTGCCCCGAGCCTTTTTGGTGCCCCGGGCGGTCACCATCCCGGACGCCGAGGCCCGCCGACAGGCCCTTCTCGAGACCGACCTGCGCCATACGGTGATTCTTGAAGAGACTCCCAACGCCCCGTCGCCCGAGATCGTGCAACCTGTGAATCTCCCCACGGGGTCAACAGCCGAGATCGTAGAGTATACGCCCAACGAGATCACCGTCGCCGTTCGCACCGCCGAGCCGGCCTTTCTGGTAGTGGGCGATAGCTACTATGAGGGCTGGCTGGCCTACATACGCCCGCTGGAGCCCCCGGCTCCCGATGAAATAGAGCCCGAGGAACAGAGCCTGCCCATCTACCGCGCCAACGGCAATTTCCGCGCCGTGCAGGTACCCGCCGGCGAGCATCTGGTGCGTATGCGTTATTCGCCCAACTCGGTCAAGTACGGCTTTTACATCAGCTTTCTGGGCGGCATGATGCTGATGCTGAGCATGGGGCTGTGGGCCTGGCGCCGATTCTACCGCGAGGCCGAAGAAGGGCACGCGGCGCAGATCGTCACCAAGAATACACTGGCGCCCATCACCCTCTCGCTGATCAACAAGGTGATCGACATGGCCTTTGCCATGTTGATGCTGCGCATCCTGGGGCCTGTGAACGCCGGCCAGTACTCTCTGGCCATCGTCGTCATCGGCTGGTTCGATATCCTGACCAACTTTGGCCTCAACACTCTGCTCACCCGCGAGGTCGCCAAGACCCCCGCTGACGCCAACCGCTATCTCTCGAACACGGCGGCGCTACGCGTGGTGCTCTGGCTGGCCTCTATCCCGCTGCTCACCGGATTTTTCCTCACCCGCGCCGTCACCAAGCCGCTGGAGCCGGCCACCATCCTGGCCATCTCGCTCTTTGCCCTGGGGCTGCTGCCCAGCAACATGTCGGCCAGCCTGTCCGCCGTGTTCAACGCCTATGAGCGTATGGAGGTGCCCGCCTCTATCACAACCTTTACCACGCTGCTCAAGGTCACCCTGGGCACCGTCGCCCTCATCGCCGGCACCGGA
>JBMNOI010000036.1:0-31135 GCA_050942995.1 Anaerolineae bacterium | reverse complement strand
ACCAATAGAGTCAGAGCCGTCCACACCGGAAGAGCCCGACGACGAGCTCGCTCAGAAAGAATCCGTCGAGACGGAAGAGCCACCGGCCGAACCAATCGAACCGGCCGCCGAAGCAACGGCGCCGCCATCTGAGGAGCTGCCGTCGTTACCGGCAAACTGGAGCCCTCCCATCAGCATGTCGTCGCCCAACGCGTCATGGTTCCCGACGCTCGCCGTAGACGATCGGGGACATGTTCATGTGACCTGGTGCGATACGCTAGACGGAGTTCGGCAAACCGACGAACAGGTTTATTACACGCGCTGGGACGGGTTGCAGTGGCTTCCTCCCAACGATATCGTCCCTCCGTCACCGGATATCGAGAGACATGTAATCGCTATCGATCTCGCGGGCAACCTGCACTTGCTGGTGGGCGGTAGCGTCGGGAGCTACGGCCATTTGTCCCTGGCGCATACGCACGCCCCGATCGATCGGGCCGGCGATGCATCCGCATGGTCGCCATTACGACGAATCACGGACCGAGCCAGCTACATGGGCGACATCGCCATCGACCCCGACGGGGTCATCCATGTGATCTATGATCAACAGGTAGCCAACAAGGTCGAGATCGAGGGAGAGATCTTTGAGGCATCTTCCTCGGATATCTACTATCGCCGCTCCTCGGATGGCGGGCGCACATGGTCGGTTCCGTTGAATCTGTATCCGTCCGAGGAGACCGGCTCAGCCCGGCCCCAGCTCTATATAGATTCCACAGGGGGATTGCACGTCACATTTGATGAGGGCTGGGACCGTCTCTCCGGAGACGGAGAGCCCCATCATGGGGTCTATCTGACCTCAGACGACGGTGGACAGACGTGGCGCGAGCCCTATATCGTGGCCCATCCCGTCCCGGGAGCCATGCAACTCACAGCGGCAGCTGACGGACAGGGCGGCGTGATGCTGGTATGGCGGGCTCAAGAGTCCGACCAGATATACTGGCAATGGTCGGGCGACGCCGGTCAAACCTGGGGTGAACCGGGGACGATTCCGGGGCTCTATAGTCGCCGCGTGGACGACACGCCTTTCGATCTGTACGGCATGACCGCAGATGGCGCCGGCCGAATACATCTCCTCGTTGTGGCCCGACTCGATCCCTCCTTTGATTCGCCCCTGGATCTTTATTATCTCGTCTGGAACGGGGCCGGCTGGTCGGAGCCCTGGTCCATTCACAGACAGGGTGGAGCCCCTGAATACCCGCGACTTGTATCGAGCCACGGCAATCGACTGCACGCAGTATGGTTCACGCGAGATGCCGTCTATTCCGAAGAGCAGATACGATTGATCTGGTATGCTCACAGACAGGTTGATGCGCCCTATATCCCACCTCCTCCCTCGCCTACTCCCACCGCGACTCCCACCAGAACGCCGTCCCCCGATTCCTTATCCAGGCCAACTCCCTTCCCGACTTTGATTATGGGCGGATCCGGCCTGCCCAGAGATCTGGAATCAGAGAGAGACGATCTGATCCTGTTGGGTAAAGCCATGGTGCCGGTGGCCGGTTTGATGTTGTTGACCCTGTTAACCCGGTATGCCATCCGGCGGAGAAAAAGGTCTACATGATCCATTGGGGATCGTACCGGCATGATATACCGCCCTGCCGATGAGCGACCGATCGGACGCACGAATGACATGGGATATGGCGATCGGTCGACACGATCTCGAACGGCCGGGGCACGTCGATCTTGTGAACGACGGCTAAATAGAGGGGCATACCATGGATAGATGTTCAGCCTGCATCCTGCCGGATACCTTTCCGGGAATTACATTCGATGCGATGGGGGTATGCAACTACTGCCATCAATATGCCGCCAATCGTACATTGCTGGCCGGTCAGCGCGTCGAGATGCGTGAGCGCTTTGGCACGATTCTCGATGAGATACGCGGCCATAACCCGTACGACTGTATGATGGCATGGAACGGCAGCAGGAACAGCACATACACCCTCGGGATGCTTCGTCAGCGCTATAATCTGAATGTACTGACCTTTACCTTCGACAATGGGTTCATCCCACCACAGACGCGTCGAAATATCGAAAAGGTATCGGCCCGACTGGGTGTCGATCATATTATGGTGCGGCCGCGCTTTGATCTGCTTCAGCAGGTGTTCAACGGTATCGCCCGGGGGTTGACCGTCGGCTCTGAAAAAGAGCCGGCCCGACCTTTGAGCATCTGCACGGCATGCATGAGCCTGGTCAGGGGCATCGCCATGCGCACCGCCCTGGAAAAAGAGATCCCGATGATCATCTATGGCTGGTCGCCGGGGCAGTCACCCTCTATGCTATCCGTCTATCCTCGCACGCCAGAGATGGCCTCGGCCATCATCGATGCGCTGAGCAGCCCGCTGCGCAAACTCGTCGGAGACCGAGTTCGGGCCTACTTTCCCGAGTCTGAGCAGCTCCGTCACTGCACCCTGCCCTATGATGTCTCGCCATTGGCGTTCATGCCCTATGATGAGAAGCGGATCCTCGATTCCATCACCGAGTGGGGTTGGGAACAACCCGAAGGCGTCGGCCCTCATTCGACCAGTTGCCCGCTCAGCATTTTCGCCAATATCGTCCACGAGAAGCAGTGGGGCTACAGTCCCTACGAGATCGAGCTGGCCAACATGGTGCGCGAAGGATACCTGACGCGAGATGAGGCGCTCAAGCGTGTCCACGCGTATGCTCAGGACGCCCGTATCGAACAAGTCCGGGCAAAGCTGAATGGCTGACCTCGAGACGCGCAGAATATGGAGGATGAGGCTCATCGGCCCTGCCCGCCCGCTTCTGAAACAGCGAGCCGTGACTATTTGGGAATACCTTGTTTTATGCGAGTTTGGAGAAATATAGATGCGCATTATCTATATCACCCCATACGTCCCCTCACCGATCCGCGTTCGATCGTTCAACCTGATCAAGGGATTGGCCGCACTGGGACATGCGGTCACCGTAGTCGCCCTTTCAACAGGACAGGACGATGCCGATGTCGAGTCGCTACAATCCTATTGCGAGAAAATCGAGCGGGTCCCCCTCTCGAAAGTACAGATCGCCATGAATCTTTTCACGGCGCTATGGACGGACGAGCCGCTTCAGGCGGCCTATGGGCGCTCTCCAAAGGCCGTCCTTCAAATCGAGAGAATCCTGAGCGAGGAACACTATGATGTGGCCCATGTGGAGCATCTGCGGGCCAGCATTGTCGGCAGGGCGATTCAGGGATTGCCCAAAGTGTACGATTCGGTGGATTGTATCAGCCTGTTATTCGAACGCGCCATGGCACGCAGTCCCCAGGCTCGCACGCGATGGATGGCGCGATTCGAACTTTCGCGCACCCGCTGCTATGAGGGGCTGATCGGTGATGGATATGAGCGGATCATCATCACGTCGGCAGAAGATCGAATGGCGCTCCAGAATCTGATGCTCCAGCAGGGTGTGTCGCCCCCGGACGACTGTATCCGTGTGCTACCCAACGGCATCGATCTGGATTACTTTGCGCCCATGCCTCTGGAACGACGGCAGGACACCCTCGTCTTTAGCGGCAAGATGAGCTATCACGCCAACATCGCCACGGCGCTCTATCTGGGGAAAGAGATCATGCCCCGGGTGTGGAAAGAACGCCCCGGGGCACAGCTCTGGATCGTGGGAAAAGATCCTCCCGATATCGTGCGTGATCTATCGCGAGACGATCGCGTAACGGTCACCGGCTATGTCCCCGATCTGCGCCCCTATCTGGCGCAGGCCACCCTATCCGTCAGCCCCATGGCCTATGGGGTGGGTATTCAGAACAAGATCCTGGAGGCGATGGCGCTGGCGACGCCGGTGGTGACCGGCGTCGGCGCCATTGGGAGCCTGGCCGCTCTGCCAGGCCGGGACTTGTTGGCGGGCGAGACTACCGATGACCTGGTCGAGGCGATTCTGAGCTTGCTCGCCGATGCCGAACGACGCCGCCAGATCGGCGAAAGCGGACGGCAATACATCGAAACCTGCCACGACATCCGGGTGATCGCGGCCGATCTGGCGGGCATTTACCGTGAAGCAATCGGCCGATTTACCGGCTCCGCCATACGCCCGGCAGATGGATCCTGAATCCATCTACGACGACGGTTGCCGTCGCTTTCAGTGTGTCCGGGCCACCGCCGGTCAACTCGGCGGTGCTACTCAGCGTGACCGGCCCCCGCTCCTCGACTGTGACGGTGTAACGAATCTGCACCGTCTGTCCGGCATCGGGGCGTCCCGTCCATCCCACCCGCCGTTGCGCCTCGTCATATCGTACCGTGCCCATATCGGCGGACAGGTTCGACGGCGCGCTGACACCCGGGGAAGGGGGTCCGTCAGGTCGAGTTCGCTGCCGTTGCCGGTAACGGTAAGGGTATACTCCACCCTGCCGCCCGAATCGACCATGCTCGGGCTTGCGCGTTTGACGAGCCCGGCCTGTCCTTCGTCTCCCCATACGACGGCGAGCGTCGGCCTTCCCGCGGCATTCCAATCCTCCGTCTCGGATGAGGTAAAGAATTTGCCGCTGTCGAACTCGGTATCGGCCGAATAGAGGGCGATGCTCAGCGGCTGCCCTGAAGCATACGCTTCGGCCACAGCACGCGTCACGTCCCACTCGTAGGGGATGCCCGGCCATCCCGGCCATTGATCGATGGGATCCACCCGGATCGAGGCAATATTCTCACGCGCCAGAGGGGCATTGTTCCAGGTAACAGCCCCCTCCTCCCACGTGTTATCGACTGTGAACGCCTGAACGATCGAAAATTGGGAGCGGCCGGGGTTGGCCGTCGACCACAGGTGCAGCTTGAGTTTGGCCGACAGGATGGTCTTGCCCTTCGGCACGGTATCCAGACCAAAGCGCAGAAACGATTTGTTAAAGCAGGGGAAATCGGCGATGAGCGACTGATTGGCTACAAAGAGCGAAGTATCGGCGCCGTTATTGTCGGCGTCGGGATCGCCCATATGCCCGCCACCACAACTCCCGCGCCCGCCGACCGACGCATCCTCCACCCGCGCGCCGGGGAGCCCCCGACGAATCACCGTCGTGCCGGCCGCCGGCCCCTGCGGCGGCGTATAGGCCGATGGATTGAACACCATCTCTCCCCAGGTGGAGGGATTGGCGTGGGAGAATGTCTCGGGCCAGAAGCGGGCGGGCGCCATGCCCGATGCCGTCGGGTTATCTCGATCATACAGCATCACCCCAAGCCCCCAGCGCTCACCCTCTGCAGGGGGCCCCGATCGTCCCAGGGTGCTCCAGGGGATAGAGACGTACGCCCACCATCCAAAATCGTGGCCACAATCGGTGTTGCGGTTGGGGCCACAGGGACCACAGCCGTCGCCACACCACCAGCTTGCATAGGTATCACCACGCCAGGCGCCCGTCCACGAGCTATCCCATCCCGATCCGGTACCCCGCGCCTGTTGTCGGTGGCCGGGCTTGCAGTCGTTCACACACAGGGCCGACAGAAAGAAATAATCATCCGACTGAGGGGCGGCGGCTCGATCACCGCCCGTATCGATATGGATGCCCACCGCATCCATCTGGGTCAGATCGGTCGAAGCGGTGGCGTTGCCGTCGTACCAGGTGTAATAGTCCACCACATTCACATAGATCGCCAGCTCGCGCGGCGTATAGGCCACGCGCACATCGGCATAGTTGCTGCCCGGCACGCCATCCTGAGTAAAGCGGGCTTCGCCGAACCAAAAGAGGGCCGAATGCGTCCAATCGGCGCCATGCAGATCGTTGTTGAAAAAGGGCACATTCACGCGACGGAGTGGTGCGCCATTCTGCGCGCTCACAAAAGATCGACCTGTCAGCAAGAGCGCAAGGGCTAGAATGAGAGAGGCGGTTACAGTGATGGTTCGTCGTAGGGATTGCACGAGAGATTCAGCCTTTCAATATCATGGGTAAATTTGAGGGAATTCCATTGGCAATAAGCGTGACGGACAATATATCCTCGTAACCGTCGGTATCCACGGTCACCCGGTTACGAATGACGGTGGGGAGGCCGATGGTTACGTTCATCCGATAGCGCAAGGTCAACGAGGCATCATCGGGGATGACGCCCTCCCATCGCAAGCCGGATATCCCTGTATGGAGGGTGCCGATCTGCGGCTCGACCCGGGCGCTGCCCTCCACATAGGTCATGCCCCCTGGCACGGGGATATCGATGCTGACAGGATCGCCGGTGCCGGGCACCCGAAGGGTGTATTCGACCTGTTCACCCCGCTCGACGATGTGACGATCTGCCGCCACGTCGGCCTGTGGCGTCGGTCGGGCCCGCAGAATGGCGATGAGGTTCTGCAGGCGGTAGAGATCGCGATAGCCTGCATTGGTGACGGGCAGCGGAAGTTGACGGCGTAACTCGATGGCCGACTCGCCCAGCACATAGGCCTTGGTCTGAAAGATCGAAAAGGCCAGCGCCGGCGTCTCGTACAGATGCTCACCGCCGCCCACCTTGCTGTGAGACAGGTCGTTGAGCCACCACCAGGGGTCGTTCATTGTAAAGCTACGCACATATTGCCGCGCATCCTCCAGGCGATGCTCTCGCAACAGCTCGGCCACCTCGGGGTACATGGGCGAATATCCCCACAGCACCGCATACTGCCCATGGCCCAGGGTGCACTGGTATTCGATCTCATCGCCGCCGTCCCACCAGATTACCTTGCGGATGTCGTGCTCGGCGTCGCGCACCCCGCCGTAGGGGATGGTCTCGTTGCCATCGTTGTAGAGGTGCATCACATCTTCATTGACCAGTCGTCCGTCGGAATGCGTGCCGATGGCGGTGGGTTGCAACTTGCCCTGCTCGTACAGGTCGGCTACATAACGCTCCAGATCCAGGCGCGAGTTACTCATGCCCGCCAGCATCCGCTCGGCATGCGCCCGGGTTCGCTCATCGCCCACACGGGCGGCCATGTACGATACCGCCGCCGTGCCGCCGATCTGCCGATTCAGGTCGAGAACCCTACCGACGTGCCACGGCTCGAACTGGCAAAAGCCGCGGCCGTCGCCATAGGACACATATCGGCTCCGCAGGCGCTCATCGAACAACTGGCGGATCAGATCCCAGTTGGACCGGATCAACTCCCAATCTTCGGTATAGTGGGCGTAGGCATAGAGGGCGTAGAGGCGCTCGGCCACCAGGTTCTCGTTGTCGGCATACCAGTAGGTGCGAATGCTCTCATCATAGACCAGGCTATTCTGGCGGTACTGGTATTCGTCAGGATCGAGCAGATGAGCCTGTACCTGCTTGCGCAAATAGGCCCCGGCCTGCTCTGCCACATCGTCGGGCAGGAACGGCAGCGCCTCGGACACGGCCCGAATACGTTCCCCCTCATGCCACATGCTCTGGAAGGGGTGTGAGACGCCGCGAAGCATGATGGTCTGTGGCTGTATCCAGCGCGCCGAAGAGGCCATTCGACCAGAGGCGATGATCTGCCGGACCTGTTCGACCAGTTCGTGGCGAATCTCGTCCGGGCTCGGATTCCAGGGCGCCCGGCCCGAGAACAGATCGCTGCGCGGCGATACATCCGGCGGGTTGCCGGGTGATGTACCCAGGCAGTAGAGCCACCCGTAAGAGATATAGTAACCGCGCCCGTTGGCGGCGATAAGGGGGCTCGCATTGGGCACACCGCCCATGGCGATTACGCCGCCATAGCGCCACACATGCGGGGTGGGCAGCACATCCAGCGGGTCCATGTGCGAGCCGAAATTGTACAGAGACGAGGGATGCCCGTTGCCGAACAACGCCCGTTTGACCTGCTCGCCGGGATCATACATGCCCACATCTTCGCTGATGGTGTAATAGTAATGATCGCCCAGCATGGTATGGCGGCCCGCCTCGTCGAAACGGAGCTGGTACTGCTCATAGGTCGCCTCCTGGGTGATCCGGCCGTTGCTCAAGTCGATGCGCATCAGGCGAAAATCGTGATTGAGCTGATGCTGATAGCCCTCGGCCCCGCCGGGCGAGGGAAACCAGGCGTTGCCGTCGCCGTCGAGAACGGGGATGATGAGCCCCCAATAGGGCAGGGGCAGGGGCTGATAACGATCGCTCTCGCCGTCCCAGCGGTCGGCGCCGGTCAACGCATCGAGAAAGTAGAGATGGCGGCGTGCGGGGTAGCGTTGATAGAAGGCGCGCCAGGTCTCCAGCATGTCGGCCGAGACCGGAGCATTGGGATAGTTCTCCTCGGGCACATAGGCCTGTCGTCCGGGCTTGGCGGTGACAAAGATGACGGTGTTGTGCGCCTCGGATACCACGGGGTAGGTATTCACCATGCCGGCGCCCTGCAAGCGGGTGCGCCACACCAGCCCGCCGTCGATGGCGCGCACCGCATAGGCGTGCATATCCTCCGAGCCAAAGTAGACCCGCCCACCGAATACGGCCGGTGAGGTGAGCACCCGCCCGCCGGTCTCGTAACGCCAGAGCAAGCGGCCGCTCTCGGCCTCCAGAGCGTACAGATGGCCGTCGAGGCTGCCGATGAAGAGGCGTCCGTCGACCACCACCGGTGCCGAATAAACCGGGGCGTCGGTCGCATAGGTCCAGAGAGAGTCGCCCGAGGCGGCGTCCAGGGCATAGATGACGCCGTCCAGCGCGCCGAAAAAGAGGCGGCCGTCGGCCACGGCCGCGGTGTGGGGGATGGGTCCCCCTGCCTGGTACACCCATCGCCGGATGCCGCGGGCGGCGTCCAGGCAGTACATCTTGCCGTTCATCACCCCCACATACACCCGACCGTCGGCCACCACCGGCTGTACCTGCACCTCGACCCGTTCGCCAAAGCTGAATTTCCACTGCAGGTGCAGCACGTCGTCGGTGTCCAATCCGTCAGGGGTATAGCCCGAATTGGCGGCGTCGCGCATGTGCATGGGCCAATCATCGCCAGAGGGGCGCGCAGGCGAAGGGACAAATCCGCCGGGAGAGAGCGTGTCACCGGCGTAACCCACCGCCGGCGAGAGGACGCCGGATATGAACACAACGAGGGTGAGAAGCAGGGCGATCCGTCGGCCTACGGCCGATGAACGGCCGCCGGGGAGACGCGAAAGCATCGCCGCCCTGCACAGAGGGGAAGACATACGCTTCCTTTCTCTGATTCTACGATACCATTCTAACAATAAAGAGTGTTCATCGCGAATACTAATCATTTTTAGCAGATGCGGCAAGTCTGGCTCTCGGGGCAACCCTATTTGAAACCCGCACACAATGGCATGGCTGCTTTCTAGCTCTCACCCGAGTCGAGGGTGGGGGTGGCCTGCCGTCGTCGGCGGCGGAGTGAGGGCGATAGGGGATCCGCAAACACCCTCTCTTGAGTCGCGCGTTTGCCCCGTTATACATATCGAGTCTTTCGGGCGTTCTCTCACCAGAGTGAATACAGGCAATATGGCGATTGACGCTACCGCTCGATTGTGATATTCTAGCGCGGGCTGGATAAAATATGGCTTTTATCACGCCGACCATTCGCAGCGGGCGGGATAGCCGCTGAAAGAGGATGTGAACAAGCCCGAATAACCGCCACCTGTTTCTGTGTCCAGGACAGGCCGTGGGCCAATTCCCCCGGCCTGTTGACGACCCGGTTCACACCCCATCCGGCGCAGCTCGCGCCGACACCCGCAACACATACGGCCATACCCACCGCGTCCCGGCCCGCGTACGATTCACTAAAAATCGAGAGGATCTCTGAACATGATCGAGCAGATCGCGAGCGCCGGGCGCCTGCCGGCACGTCGTGGGCTAGCGGTGCCCAGGGTCATCCGCCGTTACGCCTGGCTGCTTCTGCCTCTGGCCTATGCCGTGGTCTTTTCCCGGCTGGCCGTCCATCAGCACATGTCCTTCCACAGCTATGCGCTGGATCAGGGCCAGTTTCAGCAGGCCATCTGGAACACCGGCTATGGCCACTTTATGGTAAACACCGTCAAGCCGCCCAACACCATGGCCTGGCACTTTTCTCCCGGACTGGCGCTGCTGGCCCTGCCCTATCGTCTCTGGCCCGATGCGCGCCTGCTGCTGGTGGTGCAGACGCTGGCCCTGGCCGCGTCGGGAATACCCCTTTTCCTGTATGTGCGCAATCGGTTGGGCACGTGGCCCGCTGCCGCGTTGCTGCTGGCCTACTACCTCTCACCCAGCCTGCACGAAGTGAATCTGTCCGAGTTTCGTCGCATCACTCTGGCGGTGCCCGGCATCGCCCTGGCCTGGTATGGCCTGATGACCCGCCGCCTCTGGGTGACGGCCGCCGCGCTGGCCTACGCCGTCCTCTTTAAAGAGGATGTGGCCCTGATACCGGTGGCCATGGGCGCGTTTCTCTGGCTGAACCGCTCGGCACCTGTGAGTCGCACCCATGGCATCGACCGGGCCTGGGGCACGGGGCTGGCCCTGTTCGGGATGGGCTGGCTGGCCATGGCGTTGTGGCTGGCGATCCCGATGTTTCGCGGTGACGTTCCCGGCGGCACCTACCCGCAGATGGCTTATTTCCCCTTTCTGGGCGAGCGCACCACCGCCGAGGCGGTGAGCCTGTTGCTGAACGAGCCGCTGTTCGTGCTGCGCGGCTTTGCCGTCGAGGTGCTGCAACGCAACCGGCTGGAATCGCTGCTGCGCCTGCTGGGACCGGTGGGCTTTTTGCCGCTGCTGGCGCCCGCCCAGATGCTGCTCTTTGCCCCCTCGCTGCTCCTGTTGCTGGCCAGCGGGCAAGATTCGGTCTATATGCTGCGGCAATGGTATGCAGCGCCCATTCTACCCCTGGTGTACGGCGCGGCGGCGGTGGCCCTGACGCAGCTTCCCGATATGGTGCGGCGGCACACCCCCTACCATCTGATCATCGCGGCGCTGGCGGGCTTTGTGCTGCTGAGTCCGGCCCCCGGCGGCGCCCGCTACGACGCCACCCGCTATATCATCCGGCCGCGCCATCGGGTGGGACATCAACTGCTGGAAGCCATCCCACCCGGCGCCTCGGTGAGCGCTCAGACCGGGCTGGTGCCCCATCTGGCCCACCGCCCCCAAGTGCACGAGTTTCCCGTCGCATTAGAGTATGCGGAGTATGTGGCGCTGGATCTGTGGGGCAACCTCTACCCGCTGGAGAATGATGTCTACATTCGCCTCGTCAAAGAGATACTGGCCGATCCGATATGGGACATCGAGGCCGAGGGCGCCGATTATCGTATCCTGCGACGACGCGAGGACGGCCTGCCGCAATCAGAGGCCATCGCGGTCTATGGCCCGGCGGATGATCCGCTGATCGAGCTGGTCGGCTACAGCCTGGCGGTGGAGAATGCCCCCGGCGGCGTATATACGCCGGTCGAGGGTGAAACCGTCTCTCTACGTCCGGGGCAGCGCCTGCGGCTCGAGCTTTACTGGCGGGCCAGACGAGAGATGGGGGTCGATTATGTCGTCTTTGCCCACCTAATGGGCGATGAGGGCATGTTGCTGGGCCAGTGGGACGGTCAGCCCGCCGATGTGCCGCTGCGCGACGACGTCTGGGCACCGCTGGATATCCAGCGCACCAGCCTCTGGCATCCGGGAGATGTGGTGCGCGACGTGCGCTATGTGACACCCGATGCGACGGCCGCAGCGGGCGCGTCGGGCGATCTACTGGTGGGGCTGTACCACCCGGAGACGATCGAGCGGCTGCCGATGGCCGGCGCCACCGCTGACGGCGTCATTGCCGACGGCACTGACGGCGTCACTCTGGGGCGGTTCGTGGTGGCAGCCGGGTGATCTCTCCACAGGCCATCATCAGGCCGGAGAGACAATAGGGGACGCCTCCCCCACCCCTTGAGCGATCCATCGCGCGGCGGCGGCCAGATCGGGATAGACGCGACAGCCCGCGCCCCAGCGTCTGCGCGCCACTTCATACTGGTCCCGGCCCCGGCCGGTGAGCACCAGGGCGGTCTCGCAACCCACCGCCATGCCGGCGGCCAGATCGTCGGCGGCGTCACCCACCAGATAGGAACGGCCCAGATCGAGATTGAGGTTGTGGGCGGTATAGGTGAGCATGCCGGACCGGGGTTTGCGACAGTCACACTGCTCGTCGGGGCGATGGGGACACCAAGCCACGGCATCGATGCGCCCGCCACGGGCGGACACCAGGATCATGAGCCGGTCGTTGATGCTCTCGGCCATCTCATAGGTCATCAGGCCACGATTCACCGCCGACTGGTTGGTCACCACCACGATAGGATAGGGCGTGGCGGCCAGGATGCGCAGCGCCTCGATCGCGCCGGGCAACAACTTGAGCTCGGTCCACGCTTTGACATAGTCGCCACGGTTGACGTTGATGACGCCGTCGCGGTCGAGAAAGACGGCGCCGCGGGCCGCCGTGCAACGCCCCACCGTCCACCCCCGAGACGACGCCCCCCGTCCGCCGGCCAGAATCAGGCCGGGAAGCCGATCCCCACCCCGTCGTTTCAGCGCGTCGACCAGATCTCGCCGCGCCCATCGCAGATCGTCGATCGACAGGCGTGCGACAACGGCGCCCATGTCGGCGGCCTGATGCAGCGCCCCGTCCACCGTGTCGGCCTCCCCCACGCCCACGACCAGATCGCAGGGGCGCACCAGTCCGCACAGCCGATCGGCCAGGCGCAAGGGAGTGGCCTCGCTCAGGCTCACAACGCGCAGACGGGGCAGCCCGGGCGCATCTGTCTCGCCGCTCAGAGCGGCGGCCAGGCTCAGGGCGGCGCGAGCATCGACGCCGACGCCACAGACGGTTACCAGGGCGCGCCAAAGTCGCGCGTCGTGCAGCAGATCGGCCAGCGCCTCGATGTCATCGGTCGGGGTTTCTATCGGGGCAGGCGGCGCCACAGGCGGCACGTCGAGGATCAGCGGCTGAATTCTATCCCTCTCGATCATACAGCGGGCCTCTTTCGGTGAATTCTCGCCCTCACAGGGCGGTGAATACAGAAATTGCCGGCTGACCGCAGGGGACAAGATGGTGGATGAGGTGACGTTGGGAGGCGGGAAGCAGAGCACGTAAACGGGCCGGACTTGGGAATTTGATTCACTAAAGAGTGAATCAAATTCACTTTTTATTGAATCATACTCAGGTTACAGGGGCGTCGAAATGAGGTTAACGTTCGTTATGAATCGGGCCAAGGGACTACCCTCTGCGCCGGTCGATGTCACGCAACCCCCTTCCAAAGGTGGTGAACGGGCCATGACGCAGCCCCCCATCTCTGGGGGCCGTCTTGGCAAAGATCGCCGTTGCACCTTATACTAGGGACATCATGATGAATGATCCGTCTGTTCGCCCGTCTTCCCCTGAAAACCGATCGATGCCGCGGCGTCTGCGCTATATCGTTCCGATCCTGCTGGCCCTGCTGGCGCTGGCCGCCCCGGTGATCTGGCTGATCGGCCGCGCGTCGGTGTGGCCCGAAGCACTGTGGCCGGCCCGGGGCGCCGTCGACGTCTCGACCCGCGCCGTCATCCGCATCATCCTCAACCGCGAACCCGATGCCGACGAGGTGACGCTGACGCTGGATCCCGCCCACGCCGGTGAGCTGCGCGTGCAGGGCCGTGAGATCGTCTATACGCCGGCTACGCCCCTCTCGGCCGATACCACCTATACCGTCACGCTGCATCCCGACGAGGACGAGTGGCTGATCCGGCCGGTAACGTGGCATTTCACCACCCGGCAACCCCGGGTGCTCTACCTGGCCCCCGACGAGGAGGGAAACCAGCAGTTGTGGGTGGCGTCGGTGAACGAGTCGAACGAGGCGAACGGATCGCCCGCTCCGCTCACCGCCGAGCCCCACGGTGTGTGGGATTACGCCGTGTCGCCCGACGGACTGCGCATCGCCTATGCCGCCGAGAGGGGTGACGGCGGCGCCGACCTGTGGCTGATCGACGTGGACGGCGGCAACCGCCTCCCCCTGGCCGACTGCGCCGGGGCCTTTTGCAGCGGCGTATCGTGGTGGCCCGACGGCCGCCGCCTGGTGTATGAGCGCGATCCGCTGACGTCCGAAGGCGTCCCTTCGCAGCATCCGGCGCCCTGGGTGATCGAGGGGGTGACGACGGCCGTCGATGTGGACATGCCTACCGGCGAGGGACCGGCCGCCGAGCCCGCCCCGCTCTTCCCCGATCCGCAAGAGGCCGCCCACAGCGCCCGGATCTCGGCCGACGGAATGTGGATCGCCTACATCGCCCCATACCGGCAGGCCCTGGTGGTGCGCCATCTGGAGGACGGACGCCGTCTGGAGGTTCCCCGGGCGGCGGGACTGCCGGCGGTCTGGCACCCCAAGCTCAACCGCCTGCTGATGACGCAAACCGAGCTGCTGGAGGAATCGTACATCACGCGGCTGGTGCGGGTAGACGCCGAGACCGGCGGGGTGGTGCCCCTGGGCGGAGCCGACGAGTCGATCCTGCAAAGTTATGGCGTCTGGTCGCCCGATGGGGAACGCATCGCCTACGGGCAGGCGGTGTGGAGCGGACGGCGTCCCCTGGGGCGGCAGATCTGGATCATGGACGACCAAAAAGTAGGCCTTGCGGCGCTGGGAGGGGATTCCGGCGCCCGTGCCCTGACCGACGATCCCGCGACGCAGCACGGCGGGCCGCTCTGGTCGCCCGACGGCCGCTATCTGCTCTACAGCCGCCATCGGCTGGGCCAGCTCACCGGCGTGGGCCAACTCGATACGCCCGAGGGGCTCTGGCTGCTGGATACCGAGACGGGCGCTCAGCGGCAGGTGGTGCCGCAGGGCCTGTGGCCGGCCTGGCTGCCGTAGGGAGACGGGGCACAGGGCGGGGACTGGCCCTCACCGCACCTCCACCCGATCGCCTATCTGCGTCCCCGTAGCCGCCAGCGTGCCCGCCGGCAGCTCCACCACCCATCTGGCCCGCCGGTAGATACGCCCGAACCGCCACGGCCGGATGGCGTGATCCATCGCCACCACCACGCCGTCGCGATCCATATAGGCCACGTCGATGGCATAGCCCATGAAATGGGTGTGGATCGAGTTGCATTTTTCGATCACCAGCCCCTCCCCCTCCGCCAGCGGCGCCGTGCCGATGAGGCCGCGCATCCGCGACCAGATGTTGGCCGCCACCCGCCCGGCCGTAGCCAGATCGCACCCGCGGGTGACGTTGTGGACGGTGACGAGGGTCGAACTGGACATGGGGAGAGACTCCTGATAGAAGATGAACCGCCCCGCACCTGAACGCGGGGCGGTATTATGAACATTATCTGCCGTAACTTACTCGACAAGGCTTACCGCCCGCACATCGCCTGCCCCCGCATCATCGCCGCTGGTCGAGCCACATGCAGTGGCGCACGAGTTGGCCGGTGCTTTGATCGCCAGTATGACTTCTACATTGTTCTTACAGCCTTGGCCGGGCGAACCCTCAATATTAATGGTGGCGGCACCTAGAATTTTTACACACCCTAGCCCAACAACGCGATAAAGATTACCATCACATTCTCCGGTTTTTTCAGGGTCTCCTGCTTGGTTGCATGCACGATCCCATAACATGATGTTCATATATTCACCAGCACGAGTATTCGCCGCATCCACCGCAGCCTGAACCTTTCCTGCGTTACCCGGTAAGCAGATAGGGTTACTCGAACTTGCCTCGATTAGGCCATAGTAGCCATGCTCAAGGTAGCATTTCGTCTGCTGACCGCAATTCTTCCCTTTACATTCTCCCGGGTCTTTGTACTCATCCTTGGGCCACGGCATCAGTACCCAGCCCCGATCCTCATTCGACAGGGTCGGGATAGGCGTACAGACATTGATGTCTACCTTACTAGGATCATCAACTCCCGTCGATATATTCTTGACCACACATCCGCATTTAGTGGGATCGACTTCATTGGCCTGGTTATCGTTCCAGACATAAAGCACCTCCCCATCTCCCATTGCCTCGAAATTCGCCTTGGGATATGCAAGTGGCCAAAGCCCGCAGCCGCTATCAGCCTTTGCGCAGCGAGCGGCCGCAGTTGCCGGTACATCGATTTCATCCCAGTCTCCGATACCCAACATAGATAAAAGGCCAATGAAGCCAGTTCTCACATGCTGTATCACCGTAACACGTACTAATCCTTCATTGATACCATCCGTATCCACAAGCAGTTCATCGGCGCCGTTCTCAACTTTTCCATAGTGCTCGGCTTGCCCCACCACTTGTGCGATATTGCCTGCATCACCAAAGCAGATCTCCCACGCTCCCGCCAAGGCTGCTGCATCTGCGGCATTCTGCATGCGACGCCGTGCCGCATAGACACTGCCGCCATCAATGGCCAGCCCGACAAAAAGGAGCAGAAAGATCATCGCCAGCGCCACCTGCACAAGCACCTGACCATGCTGTTCACGCAGTTGAAAATGCTTCATGGTTCCTCCAGGTATGTAACCATGCATCTCCAAAGATTAGTTAGCTATCAACGCCATATACGATCATCGTCGACGCGCGTGTAATTTTGATGATGCCGTCATTGATCCCGAGCAAGCCACCAAGGATTGTGTGATAGTCATAGGTTACCTTCACAGTAATCGGTTGTCCCGCCGGAACATTCGCTCCCAAAATCTCAATGTTGATATCTGGGTCAGTGAT
Organism: Anaerolineae bacterium; assembly: GCA_050942995.1. Classification (GTDB taxonomy): domain Bacteria; phylum Chloroflexota; class Anaerolineae; order UBA1429; family UBA1429; genus JBMNOI01. Next base: position 14,606 of record JBMNOI010000036.1, on the reverse strand, counting down.
CTGTACATGGCTATTCAGCATCTCTCTCGTTATTGCATCTACAATTACCTGTCGCTGAGCCTCCTGCTCATTGGGAAAGCGAGATGCGGCCCGAGCCCCTTCACGTGCCGCATTGGTCACGATAACAGCATGATGAAAGCCTCGTCCCAGATCGACGATCCCTACGAGCAGCAACAGCAGGAGCGGCAGCACCAGCGCCATCTCCACCAGGCTCTGGCCCCGCTCCTCGCGCAATGTGCGGTTCATATTGTGGCGCATCGGGCCACCTCCTATTCGTCCCACGGTAGCAGGCCGCCCCGCCGGCCGCTCCGATCATACCAGCGCAGGTAGATGCGATCCACCAGGGTGTTCACCTGCTCATCCAGATCGTCCCATCGCTGCCCCACCCATTGTCGCACCGTAGCCACCCGGCCGTCAAAGTCATAGCGCACCCAGGCGGGGCCCACCAGCCGCACGCCGATGAGGAGCACAAACACTGCCGTCACGACCAGAATGGCACTCACTGCTCGACGTAAAGCTTCAGACACGGGTGCCCTCCCGTCTCTTGCTCGAAGCGGTCGCGCCGCCCACATCTCGCCCACCGTGCCCGGCAAAACGCTCAGCGCCACGGCAAAGAGGGTGATAGATGCCTGCCATTCGGGCGTCAGCCGGTCCGCCGCCTCGGGATACCACCCCATGGCGATCCGGGTCAACGCCCCGGCAAAGAGCGCCAGCACCACGGCCCATCCGGCGGTACGCAGCAACCAGCGCCGCCCGGCATAGAGGATGGGCCAGGCCGGCGGCTGCACCGCGCCGCGCACACCCCCCAGAATGGCCCAGAACAGGCCGATGATCAGCGCCCACGCCACCCCCGACGGCATGATCGCTCCGCCCGCGCCGGTGAGCCAGGCCGGCGCCGGAACGCCCCATATTCCAAGGGCCAATCCCGGCAACGCCCCCGGCACGCCGGCCATCGCCAGGGCGGCCAGCGGCCGAAACAGGCGACGCACCATACCGGCCGGCATGGAGACCACGTTGGCTACGATAGGCACCGCCACCGGCTCTTTGGCGGCGTTGGTCTTGATCAGGATCTCGGCGTGCGTGGCCTGCTCGCGAATCAGCAGCGGCTCGGAATCCACGCTGACGACGGCGTTCAACTCGCCGGAGAACGATCCCGGCTCGACGCGGATCCACGGCTCGGTCGACCATACCGTACCATAGAGATAGCCCCGTCCCCGGCCGCGTCGCACCCGCAGGCGGCGTTGCACCGTTTCTCCGGCGACGACATAGCCCATATTCAGCGTGCGCGGATGAATGGAAATACGAGGCGGCGGCACCAACCCCGTGCCCAGCAAAAACTCTTCCAGCATCACCCGCGGGTTATTCTCTCCCCGACGGGTCACGTCGCGGGCCAGAGCAGCCAGGTGCGGAGCGCCCTGTTCCGTCAACCAGCGCTCCAGCGTGCCGTTGCGCAGATGATGGACACCATCCTCCGGTCGACGGTCCATCTGACGCACCACATCGCGGATGGTGTAGGCCTTGTACCCCGTGCCCAGAGCCCCGCCCGATCGAAAGATAAAAGGCTGGAGTGTACGCTGCGACGCGGTGATCTGCCGATCACGCAGCGCCAGCGCCACCTCTTCGCGCAGCGTCGCATCGGCCAGGGGGCGGGCGGCGTCGTCGAGTGCGCCGCCATCGTCGTGCAGCACCTTCACCAGATCGTCCAGACGCACGCAGGGCGGCTCGGTGGGGCCCTCCATGGCCAGCGCCACCGTCGGCTCGGTGAGCACCAGGTACTGCCGAATGGGCAGATCGAGGCCGGGGAACTCGTCTCGCACAAAGCTCTGGAGCAGACCGGCTACTTTGCGCGCCTCCAGCCCGGGGTTGTCATGGCTCACCACCTCGCCCGTCGCCGTTCGTTCACGCCACGGCCGGTGCGTCGAGGGCAGCACCTCACCCTGCCAGTTACGCACATAGAGCACGGCCAGCCCGTCGGGCGCCACCACAATGGCATCCAGCGGGTGCCCCTGAATGATCGGCTCGCAGACCACAAGATACTCGTCGGTGAGGTGCTCGCGAAGATACTTACCAACGCTATCGGCGATATCCCAGCCGTTGGAGATCAAAAGCTCGGCCATTTTCTTCTCTCCATCCTGCAGGCCTTATCGAACATCCACGCCCACCATGCCGGAGATTCGCGCATATTTCTTCCGTCATCCCTCAAGGACCTCGCGGCCTTCTACCCCCTCATTTCGCAAAAGTACGTCTCGAGCCGTCGACTCGACTCATCGCCAGCGGCGTACTCAAGCGGTGTCCTCACCGCCCTACGCCGTAATCACCGCTCATCCACCAGGCGCTCGCGCACAAAGTCACCATCGGGCACCATGCGGAAATGGGCCGCGTCCAGCGCAAACTCGATATCCACCGAATTGATGCCGGCGCGGTTCTTTTCTATGCTCATCACCACCCAGTTGCGCATGGTGTCGGCCTGCGTCCGGTTGTACACCAGATGCTCGCGGCTCACGATCTCGTACTTGTTGTTCAACACCAGGCCGATATCGGCCTCGTACTGCAGCGCCGAGGCGCCACGCAGATCGGCCAGGCGCATGCGTTGTGCCTTGAGCCCGGTACGATCCGAGACGGCCAGCGCCAGCACCTGAATCTGCATGGACACCGCCAGCTCTTTCAGCCCCTGGGCCAGCAGAGTGGTGATTTCGTCCTCGGTCTGTACCGTCGAGTCGTTCGCCGGAATCTTTTGCAGGTAATCGACCACCAGCAGCATACGCGAGGCGCCGGCGTCGGCCACATCCTTTGCCCAATCGCGAATCTGCTTCAGCCCCGAGACATCGCCGCTGGCCCGCACCAGCACCAGACGGTCGGCGTATGATTCGATGGCCTGCACCACCCGCCCGTATCGCGCCGAATGGCGCAATCGCTCGATAAAGCCGCCCGCGCTGCCGCCGTTTCCGGAATCGTACAGCATATCATACACGCGGCGCAGGGTGAGGGCGTCCTGCCCGGGCAGATGCTCGGCGCTCTCCAGGCAGAGCAACCGCGACATCAGGTGCGTCACATCGTGCTCGTAGCAGACATAGAGCGCCCGCGCCTGCGGATCGTTCATCACCACGTTGCGCGCCGTCTGCAGGGCAAAGATCGTCTTGCCCACGCCAAAGGGTCCGCCCACGATCATCAGCTCGCCCGGGCGCATGCCCCCGTTGAGCAGGTCATCCAGCGGATAAAAGCCGGTGGCCATCGGGACAAAATGCGCCACCTCGCCGGCGGCGATCTGCCGCTCGACATCGGCGATCACCCGCGCCAGCGTCACCGGGTGCTCGCGCCGTAGGTGCCCCACTAACGAGGCGGGATCGGTGTTGACCATTTGCTCGCCTATGGCTCCCCTCCCTTTGCTCACCAGCGACGCTTTTGCTGCTGACGGCTCGGGTTAAAGATGCTTGCCGGCAGTTCGATGCCGGCGGCCTCGACCTTTTCCATGAACTTGGGCCGAACGCCGGTGGCGGTGAAATAGCCCTCCACGCGACCGTTGTTCACGCCCGTCTGTACATAGGCAAAGATATCCTGCATGACGATGACATCGCCCTCCATGCCCTGCACCTCCGAGATGCGGACGATCTTGCGCGAACCATCGGCCAGGCGGTCCAGATGAACGATCAGATCAAAGGCCGAGGCGATCTGCTCGCGCACCGCCCGCAGCGGCAGGTCGGTACCCGACATGAGGGTCATCGTCTCGATGCGGTGCAGCGTATCCCGCGGGCTGTTCGAGTGCGCCGTCGTCAGCGAGCCGTCGTGGCCGGTGTTCATGGCCTGGAGCATGTCCAGCGCCTCGCCACCGCGCACCTCACCCACGATGATACGGTCGGGGCGCATGCGCAGCGCGTTGATCACCAGCTGGCGGATCGTCACCTCGCCCCGCCCCTCGATATTGGGCGGACGCGCCTCCAGCCGCACGACGTGGCGCTGGCTGAGCTGCAACTCGGCCGCGTCCTCGATGGTGATGATGCGCTCGGTAGAGGGCAAAAAGCTAGAGAGCACGTTCAGCACCGTGGTCTTGCCGGTGGAGGTCCCGCCCGACACCACGATGTTGAGCCGCGCCCGCACACAGGCACGCAGGAAATCGGCCATATCCTGCGTCATCGAATCGAGGCGCACCATGTCCTCGGCGGTGTAGGCCACCTTGGCGAACTTGCGGATGCTGATGCAGGGGCCGTTCAGCGAGAGCGGCGGGATGATGACGTTCACGCGCGAACCGTCGGGCAGGCGCGCATCTACCATGGGGCTGCTCTCGTCCACGCGGCGACCCAGCGGTGCCACAATGCGGTCGATGATGCGCATGACCTCGCTGGGATCGCGAAAGCGGATGTCGGTCTCTTTGAGGATGCCGTTACGTTCGATATAGACCTGGTCCGCCCCGTTCACCAGGATCTCGGTGACGCTGTCGTCGCGCAGCAGCGATTCGATGGGCCCGAACCCCAAAATGTCGGCCACGATCTCGTCGAAAAGCTGCGCCCGTTCCGTGCGGCTGAGGGGCAGTTGCTCCTCGGCCAGCGTCTCCATAAAGATCTGCTCCAGCGCCGGGCGCACCTCGGCCAGGTTGCGCGTATCCACCGTCGGGCTCAGTTCGGAGAGCAACCGACGCTGCACCCGTTCGCGAATAACGTTATAGGTTTCGGTACGGTCGCCGTTGCCTCTCCCCGCGCCGCGACCGGCGGGCTGGGTGTTTCTTCCGGCATTGAACATGACCTGCTTCTCCTATCTCTACGATGATTCCCGTCAGCGCGCCCTTGCCGGGGGCGTAGCGGAGTTCTTACATCCGTATGGCTGCATCTTCGCCCTCACCCGGGAGTCGTAGCGGTGTACTCAGGCGCTGAGTACACCGCTACGACTCCCGACCCTCTCCCACACATGTGGGAGAGGGTCGGCATCCCCCAAATAGACCCTAGCGCACCCACACCGGGTCGTACTCGTCCCAGTTCGTGTTGCTGATGTTCTGCGCGTCGCGCCCCTCGGCGTCCATCACAAAGATCTGTCGGCGTCCCGTCCGACTCGACCAAAAGACGATGCGGTTGCCGTCGGGCGACCAGGAGGGGTGCTTGTCCCACGCCTCGTTGCGCGTCAGGTTGCGCGCGCGGGTGCCGTCGGTGTTGATGACCCAGATATCGTCGCTATCGTCCTCCTGGCTCACATACACCACCCGGCTGCCGTCGGGCGACCAGGCGGGATCGTAGCTCAGGCCGGTGTGCCGCGTGAGCTGGCGCGGCGGCAGCTCGCCATACTGCTCATGGACGGGAAGCTGCACAAAGATCTGCGCCGACGGGCCGGCATTGCGGACGAACAGCCGGTAGCGTCCGTCGGGCGAAAGCCGCGTGCTCTTTACCAGCTCCTCGAACTCGCGCCGCAGGCCGGCCGAATCGCCCAGATACTGCCGATTCATGCCGTTGGCGTCCATCACCCACAGACCGGGCTGCTGCGGATGGTCGGACATAAAGATGATCTGGTTGCGATAGGTGGACAGCGTCCGCACGGTGGGCGGTGTGGGTGTGGCCGTGGGCCCTCCGCCGGCCGCTATCGGCCGCGGCGTGTTGGTGGGCAGCGGCGTATTGGTGGGCGTGGCCGTGGGCGTCAAAAAGGGCACCACCGATTCCATCCGTTGCAGGGCCAGCGCCGTATCCTCCATATTCAGGGTCGACGCCCGGCGATACTGCTCATAGGCCCGGCCGCTGTCGGTCTCGCGGAGGGCGTCGCCGCTGGCGATATAGGCGTCGTAGAGCATCTCGACCACCAGGCCGCCCATATAGCCGGGGCGCTCGTCGTACAGGGGGCGCAACCGGCCGATGGCGTCGTCCCAGCGGGCCTGGTCGTAATATGCCCGCCCGTCGATAAAGAGCCGCACCAGCCGCGCCTCGGTCACCGCCTCGGGATGCCGTGGCCGAAACACCAGGGCGCGGTCCAGATAATCCCGCGCCTCGGCCATGCGTCCCGGCTGCGGCGGAGTGCTGTAGATGATCTCTTTCCCCAGCGTCAGGTTGATGTCGAACACGCGGGCCGAGATCTCCTCGGTGCGATAGTTGATATTCTGTTCGCGCAGCACCTCGTACTTGGCCAGCGCCGCGGGATAGTTGCCCGACTCGTAATCGGCCTCGGCCTCGGCGTAGAGGGCATCCACATCCTTCTGCCGGGCGATGGCCGAGATGCGCTGCGAGACGTCCTTGTAGCGCGGGGAATGCATGATGATATCGGTAAAGATGGCCAGCGCCTCGTCGTAGCGGCCCTGCTCCTGAGCGGTGACGGCGGTAGCGTAAGCGTCCAGTAGCTCACGCCGCTCGGATACCATGTTCAGCCCGTTGACGGCCGCCAGGTTGGCGGGGTCATCCACCAGCACGTCGGCGTAGCAGCGCTCGGCGGCATCCAGCGATTCGGTTTCGAGCGTGGCGTTACAGTCGCGCACCCGTCGGGCGATGCCGGCCTGCCGCGACTGTTCGCGAATCTCTTGCATGGCCGGGCGGCCGATGGCCATCGCCCCGCCCACCGCCAGAAGCGCCACGCAGGCGAATATGGCGGCATACACCGCCACCCGCCGCCAGGGGAATATCCAGCGTTTGGGACGCACGACGGTGGCCTCGTCCAGGTCGGCCTTGAAGCGGGCCTCGTCCAGGGCGCGGCGCGCGATGGCGCTATCGGGATAGTCGACCGCCAACTCGGTAAAGACGGTGATGGCCTCGTCCCACTGGCCGGCCTGTAGATGGGTCAGTCCCTTGCGATAGCGCGCGTCTCCGCGCACCGCCTCGTCGCCGCCTCCCGGCGCGCCCCCCGATCCCCCTCTATCGCTAATCGTCATGTTTGTCTCTCCGGCGTTCCAATGAATGGGTAACTGTTCCGGCCCGTATCGACGTTCGTCCACCGACCGGCGCCAGTCTCGCCAGCGGGCGACCGGCGGCCACTGTGCGACAGACCGCCACCGATCGACGAGCCACGCCCAAAAAACGGTCGCGACGGGCTCTTTTTCGGCCGAAGCGTCGTCGGGCAACTCTTGCGTGGTCGGCTCGTCACCATCCGCCGCTTCGGGCTCCCCGTCGACCGGGGACGGACCCTCCTCTACCGGCTCGGGCCGGGGCGGTTCGTCCGCCGCATCCACATCCGCATTCGCCTCGACCGGCGCCGGGGCACCCTCCGTCGGCGCGGCGGCTTCGATCTCGGCTTCGATCTCGGCCAGCCCGACACGCAGGGCGTCCAGCCCGGCATCCACATCCTGCACGATCTCCGGCAAGCGCTCGCCGCTCACACTCTTGACGGCGCGCAGATGGTGCTGCGCCTGCCGGTCATATTCCTCCAACCGGGCGGCCAGCGCGGCGCGCTCCTCCGGCTCCCCCGGCAGGCTATCCAGAGCCGCCCGTATCTCGCCCAGGCGACCGCGTACCATGCCCAGGTTCACCCGCACCACCCGGGGAATCTCGTTCACCCGGTGGCGCCGCTCCACCAGCGCCTCGAGCGCGGCCGAGCCCTGCTCCAGCCACTCCAGCGCCTCGCGGGCGGCGCGCCAGGCCCGCCATACCTCGCGCAGCGGCCCCCACACACGCCCGGCGAGCAGATCGCCCGGTGTGAGGGAGGTAGTGGCGTAAAACGCCAATAGAGGACGCGTATCCTGCGCCCTCTCTACCGCCTCGTTCAGAGCCTGCAGATGTTCCTGCGCCTGCCGGTCGTAGACCTCGTAGCGGCCGGGGCGGGGCTGTTCAGGCCAGAACGCCGCCTGCTGCCGATGGGCCTGACGCAGCATCCGCATGCGCCACTCCAGCGCCGACCACTGGTGCTCGGGGCGGCGCAGTAACCAGTCCAGCACGCAGTATGCCACCCAGGGGCCGACTATCGCCGACACGCAAAAGCCGGCTAACGCGACCGGAAGCAGCCACCCCATGGCCGACTCGCCTCCATCTATCCCTCGTGTACCAGACCACCTCGGGCGAAGCACGTCGTTATGCCCGCCCGACCTACAGACCCCCCAGGGTACTCATAATTTGCGGGATGGCCGGCCCCAGCAACACCACGAACATGGCCGGAAATATCAGGAACACCAGCGGAAAGATCATCTTGATACCGGCCTCGCGGGCCAGCCGTTCGGCGCGTTGTCGTCGCTTGAGACGCATCATATCGGCCTGGGTGTGCAGCACCTCGGCGATGCTGACGCCCAGTTGGGTGCTCTGTACCAGCACGGCCACAAAGGTGCGCAGCTCGGGCACGTCCGAGCGCTCGGCCAGGTTCATCAGCGCCTCGTTGCGCTGGATGCCCATGCGCATCTCCAGCACCGCCCGTCTGAGATCGCGGGTGAGGGCGTTATCCCAGCGATCGGCCACCCGCATCATGGCCGATTCAAAGGCCAGTCCCGCCTCTACGCCCACGGTGAGCATATCCAGAGCGTTAGGCAGCGCCCGCTCGATCTCGCTCTTGCGCTGCCGCTCCAGGCTACCCAGCCAGAAAGAGGGCAGCAGATAGCCGATGAGACCGCCGACCGTCGCCATGAGCAGGGCGTGGCTCATGGGCCGGTCGGGCCCCGCCGCCCAGTATCCGGCCGCGGCCACCAGCCCGGCGGCCAGCAAGCGCAGGCCGTAGAAATCGAGCACGGTGAGGCCGCCGGGCTGCCCGGCGCGGATCAGCCGCACCCGAGTCTCCTCGGCCGCGCGGTGGGGCAGCATTCGCCCCAGGGTGCGCAGCACCGCCCGTACCACCGGCCAGAGTACGCGACGACTCAGCGGCGCACGCATCTCGGTCTCTTCGATAATATCGGTGCGTTCCAGGTAGTTGCTAAGACGATCCTTCACCACCCGGGTCGGCGCGGCGGGCGAAAGGGCCGCCCATACAAAGGCCACCGCCAACCCCACCAGCACGCCAAAGACCACCGGTGAGGTGAACATTCCCGTCTCGGCCAGCGGTGCGTAGAGATTCATACCCTACACCTCGATATCGACGATTCTGCGGATCAGGATAAAGCCGATGAACTGCAAGCCCAGGGCGATAAAAGGCAACATCCGCGGCCAGCCCGGCTCGAAGAAGGGTCGGAAGAAGGAGGGATTCATCATAAAGATCAGGCCAAAGAGTCCCAGCGGCAACGCCGCCAGGACATAGCCGGTCAGACGCTGTTGCGCCGTAAAGGTGCGAATCTCCCCCAGAATGCGCACCCGGTCGCGGATAGTCTCGCCGATGGTCTCCAGCGTCTCGGCCAGGTTGCCGCCCGTCTCGAACTGGACGGTGACGGCCGTCACCATCAGCTCCACGTCGTCGGTGCCGATGCGCTCGGACATGTCGCGCAGGGCCTGCTGCACCGACACACCCAGGCCGATAGCGCGCATCACCCGGGCAAACTCGGTAGAGGCCGGCGGCGGCATCTGGTTCACCAGCTCCTGCAGCGTCTGGGTCAGGCCGTATCCGGCGCGCAACGCCCCTACCATAAGGGTGAGCACGTCGGGCAGTTGCTCGGTAAAGATCCGCTTGCGCCGGCTCTCCAGCGATTTCAGATAGACCAGGGGCAGGTAGCCGGTCACACCGCCCAGGGCCAGCCCGGCCAGCACCCCGGCGCGTAGCGTCCCCAACAGGAACCCCGCCAGAGCGGCGCCGATCATCATCAGAGCGAACTCGACCGCCGTAAAGGGGGCGTCGGCCCGGCGCAGCGTCTCGGCCAATCGTGGCCCCAACCCCAGCCCGTTGAGTAACCGTTGGGCCGGCGTCAGGCGAGTGGCGGCTGTAGTTTGCCCCATCACCGCATCCCGATCCATGCCCAGCTCTTTGATGCGCGCCTCCAGCGGGTCGATGGCGGAGAGGGTTCGCCACAACCCGAAAAAGATCACCAGTACGGCCAGAAAGATCAGCAGGCCAAAGAGCAGCGGCCCGCCAGAGTCAACGGGCGCCGCAGCCGACAGGCCGCTTTGGGACGCCGCATCGACGGCGACGGCAGTGGATGCCTCCCCGGCAAAGAGAGGCGCCACCTGCACCGTGGCCCGGCGCTCCGTCACGGTGTCACCCTTCTGCGCCGTCACCGCCACCGTCCATCCACCGGCCTCGGCGTCCGGCGGCGGCACATAGGCCTCGCTCTGATAGGTGCCGGGGCTCTGGGCCACCGGCGAGCAAGCCAGATCGGCCATCTCGACGCCGCCGGCGTCGATCAGAGCGGCCCGCATCTGCAGGTCGAGCACGGGCCGGCCGGCGGCGTCTCTCGCCACCACCAGCACGCGCAGCACCGGCCCCCTGGCGCCGCCGGGCAGTTGCGCCGCCGTCAGCGAGACGTCCAGCCGCGACGGCGGCAGGTCCATCGCCTCACCACAGCCGGCCAGAAGCGACGCCCACAGCACCGGCCACAGGAGCCATATCCACCGTGCCGACCGCGTCATCGTTCTCGCGTTGATCATATTCACCCCGCCCGCGAACCGCGCATCCGCGCGAACAGCCCCCGGCCCTTGCCCCCGGATGCGGCCGCGTCCTTGTGCGCAGGCTCTGCCCGATCCAGTTCCTGTACCATGGCGACCTGACGGTCGCCCGGCCCGCCGCTCTCGTCCACCACCTTTCGGGTAAACGCCCACAACGCCCGCCCCAGGGCGCTGCGCCGATGGCTCATGGCCACGGGCACGCCCCGGTTGATGCTGTGGGTGACCAATGGCTGATCGTCGGGGATCTGAAAGGTCACCGGGATGTGCAGTCGATCCTCGATATCGCGAATCGAGATGCCGCCGCGCATGGTGGCGCGGTTGACCACCAGCCACACCTTGTTCTCGGCATAGCCGCGCTCGTAGAGCTGGTCGAACATGAGGCGCGTATTGCGCAGCCCCACCATCTCGGGCAGCACCGACACGATGATGCGGTCGGCGCTGTCGAGGTAGGCATAGGCCGTCTCGTCCAGGGGCAGGCCCACATCCACCACCACCCAGGCGAACATGCGCCGCAGCGCCCCCAGAATCTGCTGCACGTGGGGCAGCGAGATCGAGCCCTCGAGCTCGCCGGGGGGTGGTGCCAGCAGCACGCGCACGCCCGAGGCGTGTTCGGCCAGCACGCCCTCGACCAGATCCTCATCCAGGCGAGAGAGACGCGGGAGCAGATCGGTCACATCGCGCTCGGCGTGGAGGTTCAGGGCCACATCCAGGGCCGGCGCGGCGAAATCGGCGTCGACCAGCGCTACCGGCTGCTCCGAGAGGATGCGCAGGTTGACGGCGAGGTTGACGGCCAGAGAGGTGCGGCCGGTGCCGCCCTTGGGCGCACAGAGGGCCACTACCCGGCCCATAGGCCGTCGGGGCCCCTCGGCGACCCGCTCGGTGCGACGATCGTCCAGCACCTCGCGCAGCGCCAGGGCCAGATCCTCCGAACGCAGCGGTTTGATCAAAAAGGCCCGCGCTCCGGCCAGCATGGCCTGGCTGGCGCGGCTGACGGCGCCCTCGGATACCAGGGCCAGCACCACGGCCCCGGGGGCACGGTCGCCGATCTCGCGGATCAGCGTCACGGCGCTGGTCCTGCCCAGTTCGTCGTCCACCAGCACCAGGTGGGGCACCAGCTCTTCCACCCGGCGCATGGCCAGGTCCGGCTCGGACACCCAGGCCAGCCGATGGGCGGCGACGCTGACGTCCAGCGCCCGGGCCACCTCATCGCGCACCTCACCATGGGTGCTCACCAGCAATACACGTAGCGTCTCTCCCGGAATCATCGCCGAGAGCGGCGCCGTGCCAACGACGGACACCTTTACCTTTCGCCACACCGGCGAGGCATGGACCAACGGCGCCTGGCTGATGCAACTGGCCCACTACGGCCTGCTGCGCGCCGGCGGCCCGCCGCTGGTGGTCTTTGTCTTCGGCCTGGTGGTGGCGGGGGGCTATCTGTTGCTCCGGCGTTGCCTGGTCTCCCTCAGCGGCGACCTGCGCCTCGCGACGGTGCTCACCATCTGGGCCGGCGTTGTAGGCTTCCAGAACTGGGCCGTGCGCCCCCAGGGCATCTCCTTCCTCTGCTTCGGACTGGCCCTCTGGCTCATCGTCCGCCACCGCCTGCGCGGCGGGCGCTGGCTGTGGGGGCTGCCGCCCCTCTTTGTCCTGTGGAGCAACGCCCACGGCGGGTTCATCTTTGGCCTGGCCCTGGTGGGCTGCTACGCGCTGGCGATGATCTGGGAGGCGGTAGAGTGGACCCCGCCGGCCAGACCCACCCTCGCCGCCACCCTGCGCTCCCTTCCCTGGCGCAACGGGCTGCTCCCCGCGCCGGCCTGTCTGGTGGCACCGGCCCTCAACCCCGCCGGTCCCATGGGCATGGTGGATTACGTGCTCGGCTTTGTGCGCAACCGGGGCACTATGACCCTCAATATGGAGTTTCGCGCCCTCACCGTCGAGAATGTCACCGGCGGCGCGTTCTTTTTGGGCGTGGCGGCCCTGGCCACCCTCTTTATCCGTCGCCGCCATCGTCCCGACGCCTTCGAGACGCCGGCGCTGCTCCTCTTCGGCGCGCTGGCCCTCTGGGCGCATCGCAATCCGCCCTGGTTCGCCTTTGTCGCCGCCGCCGCCGCCGCACGGGCCGTGGGCGTCACCCGTACGGCGCCACCCATCCAGGCGCACGGCGTCACCGTCGCGAACGCGCTGCTGCTGGGCCTCTTTGGCGCCGCCCTGATCCTTAGCCTGCCCTGGCTGCGCCCGTACCTGCCCCGAAACCTGACCTGTGGCGAGATCGTCCACGTCTACACGCCGGTAGAGGCCACGGACTATCTGTGCGAGGAGATGACCGGGAGCGACCGGCTGTTCAACGACATGTCCTACGGCAGTTACATCGCCTGGGCATGCCCGCAGGTGCCGGTCTTTGTCGATACGCGGTTCGAGCTGTACTCTTACGAGGAATGGCTGGAGTATCTGGCACTGATGAACGCCCGCTACGACTGGCAGGCCATCCTGGACGGCTACGGCATCACCCATCTGCTGCTGCATCCCGAGGATCAGGAGCACCTGCTGGCGGCGGCGCGAGATTCGGCCTGCTGGCGCGAGCGATTCACAGAACGCGCCGTGGTCGGAGAGGAAGAGGACGAGATCGCCGTGGTGCTGGAGCGCGACGCCGCGGCGTGTCCGTTGCCGTAAGGCAGTGAGGGAGACCCTCGCTTGCGGACGCATGAAATGCGGGCGCATGAAACAGGCGGCGGGTACGCTGCGGCGTATTCGCCGCCATGATCGGAATAAAAGGGGCGGCTCGCGAGCCGCCCCTACCCAAAGGACACACGAAACGGCATCCGCCCCCCTCCCCCGGGAGTCGGGCGGTGAGTACACCGCCCTCTCGCCACTGGGTACCTCTCTAAAACCCTGCGCGGCGCATAGCGCCGGCGATGAAATGGCGAAAGGCCTCGCAGACCGATTCGGGCGTCATCGTCATATGGGGGACCAGCTCGCGCTGGCGCTGCACCTCGTCCATACCCCAGGTGAGGTTGGGCATGGCGCCGGCGGCGGCGGCCAGCTCCCACAGGCCCAGGTTCACCACGGGGTGGCCGGCCTCGTCCTCATAGGCGGCCAGGAACTCGTCGGCAGACTGGCTCCTGCCGGTGAGGCTCAGGGCCATGCGGCAATGGGCCACGTCGATGCCCGGGTCACCGTAGGATACCTCCTCCCAATCCACCACCGCGCTGATCTCACCGTCATCGTCCCAGTACACATTGCCGGGCCAGTAGTTCATATGCGTGATGGCCGAGGGCGCCTGCGCCTGGGTGGGCAGCAGATCGCGCACCGTCTGCCATACCAGGGGGCCGTCGGGATGGGCGGCCAGCTCCTCGGGGAGAGCGTCCACATGCAGAAAGCGGGTGCTCTCGGCGTTGGCATAGGGCAGGGTATCGCGAATGGTCTCGTCGCAGGGGACCCGGTGGATGCGGGCCAGCATCCGGCCCATGGCTTCGGCCCACGCCGGGGGATCCTCCGGCAACAGGTTGGGCTGCCCCGGCGCGCGCATAGTGGCAATGCCGGGCGCGCCCAGCAGCGAGCCCTCATCATCCAGATAGAGGGGCCGAACCACCGGAATGCCGTGCTCGTGCATCAGGGTGAGGATGCGGAACTGGCGCACCGCCCGCTCGCGAGGATCGTGCTCGCTATTTTCGGCATAGCGACGAATGGCGATGTGCAGAATGCGACCGTTGGCCATACGGGCATCCACCCGATGGGTGGCGCTACGAAAGAGCCCCGGCACCGGATCGATGGTCAGCACGGCGCTGCCCGGCGCGATCACGTCCAGCAAAGCCGTGACGGCATCCCAGGTGGGGGGATCTCGGAATGGATCGAGCATATTGTGAACAACCTCTGATTTTTTGATCGGGGCCGTCACTCGGGCGACCCCGCCACACCGGCATGCGTCGCCACCGAACCGGCGCGACGCATGCAAGAAGATAGTATAGCACGAATCGAATCGCAATAGAAGTGGAGGCCCTCACCGCCCTCACCCCCCGCGGTGGGCGAATGGCCCTCGCCCCCGTCCCCTCTCCCACACATGTGGGAGAGGGGAGACAGAGTTAGCAGCGCCCCCGTCACCGTGGGACGAGGGGCCAGAGCCAGTGTCAAGATGCACTATGCGCGGCGTCACGTCTTCCTCCTCTCCCATGGTATGGGAGAGGAGGGCCGTTGGGCGATGTGCCC
>JBMNOI010000168.1:0-6202 GCA_050942995.1 Anaerolineae bacterium | reverse complement strand
GCGCGCTGTACGCCGTGATCCTGGTGGTATCCAGAGCGGCGCAGGTCTATCTGGGCGAAGCCGGTGTTTATCTGTCCAGCGCGGCCGCCGGTCTGGTCGACCTGAACGCCATCTCATTGTCTATCGCCCAGTTGAGCGAACCGCTGGGGATGGTGAGCCGGGGGGTCGCAACGCGCGCCCTGGTGCTGGCCGCTGTGACGAATACGGCGGTCAAAGGGGGGCTCGTCCTGTCGCTGGGCGCCCGAGATCTGCGCCGGGCGCTGTGGCCCGGATCGGTGATCATGCTGATCACCGGCGGGGTGGTGGCTTTTCTGGTCACCTGAGCAAAGTGGATGTCGACAGGGGCAGATCGCCCGGCCTGCGCACCGGCAACAAACGCTGCCGACAGACCGGGCGCCGGGAATCAGCCGTTTTTGGCGATGGCCAGTTTCTGGCGTGCTTTGACGGTCTCCTGAGCAAAGAGGCCAAAGGCCAACCCCACAATGGCAAAGAGGACCGCATTCACCTGCAGCGCGGCGCCATAGCTGAACTGGTCAGCGAGCCAGCCCATAATGATTGGCGCGACGGTCATGCCCGCATCGCCAAAGGTTCTGAACAATCCCATCGCCATGCCTTGCTCGCCGGGGCGCGCCAGGTCGGCGACGTAAGCGGCCGGCGAGGGGCCTGCAAATCCTGAGCCGATGCCTAGAAGAACACCGCTGGCAATAAAAGTCGCAAAGTTCCGGCTGAAGGTAAATGCGATGAGGCCGGCCGCCGATACCAATGCCGCCGGCAGAATGACCATCCGATGGCCGTAGCGGTCGACGAGCGAACCGGCGGGGCGTACGGTGATGAGGTTAGCGCCGGCAATGACGGTGAGCACCAAACCGATCTGCCCGGGACCCAGACCCAGGCTATCGCCATAGAGGGGCAACACCGTCGACTGCCCGCCCGACCGGGTGAAAAAACTCATGACCGTCACCATGCTCACCAGAACAAAGCTGAGGTTGCGCAGGAGCCCCCAGAGCACCGCGAGGCCGGATTTGGGCACAGCGGCCTGTTGATCGGTAGCGGGCCTGGCATCAGAGGACAGATGCCGCGTTTCCGGCGCCAGGAAATAGCCCCATAGGGCGCCGAGCAGCGCCAGCCCGGCGTAGGCGAAAAAGGGCGCCCGAAAGCCCCACTGCTCGGCGACGAATCCTCCAACCGTGGGACCCAGACTGGCACCTATCAGCAGACTGCCCATATAGGTGCTCATGATCCGCCCGCGATCCTGGGGTGTCGAGATATCCGTTAGCACGATGAGGGCGACGGTGGTCTGTGTGGCTGATCCTATACCCTGCAAAAGGCGAAAAAAGATCAGCGGCCCAAAACTCTGTGCCGTACCGCTAAAGAAGGCGGCCACCGATACCAGCAGCATTCCCCCGATGAGCAGCGGTCGCCTCCCCACATGGTCGGACAGACGCCCGGCCGGAATGTTGGTGAACATGCGCGACAGGCCAAAGGCGGTGACGAGGCTACCGGCCAGGGCGGCGCTCACGCCGAAGGATCGAGCGTAGAGCGGTAGCACCGGCCCTACAATGCCCACTCCCAAAATCGAGAGAAAGACCTGCCCCATAAGGGTGATGAGCATGCGTTTGCGTACGGAGGGGCGCAACGTCGGCGTCGGGGCGCCATCCTGTTCGAGTCCTGTGTGCAGGGAGTGATTCTGGGCCATGATGGGGGGATCGCTCCTTCGTCTGGATAGTCGGTCCTTATTTTATATAAATTCTCTGTTACGTCTATTCGGCCTGTGGCCGGTGTAGCATCGACGAGCCTGGCCATCACCTTTGCTGAGGTCGCGCACGAGTGAAATAGATCCGCCCCTCAGACAACTTGTGCTCTGAGGGGCGGATCTGAATAAACGATCTGCGACGAGATCGCACGAGTGAGCGGGCGACGCGATTTGAACGCGCGACAACCTGCTTGGAAGGCAGGAGCTCTACCCCTGAGCTACGCCCGCTTGTCAAAAGGGAGCCTGGTCGGGGTGAGAGGACTTGAACCTCCGACTTCAGCGTCCCAAACGCTGCGCGCTTCCAACTGCGCCACACCCCGCATAAGCACGACCCGAGTATACGACAAAGGATAATCAGCGTCAAAAGGCTGACGATGTAACTCGCCCGACTTAGCCGATGAGTCGCAGCGCGGCTTCGCGCACTGTCTGGATAAAGAGGAGAATGTCGTCTCCTACGGCCTGCAGGATGGCAAAGATCGCCAGAAACAGGATGATGGTGACGACGATCCACTCCACCAGGTCGGCCCCGGTTTCGTCGTGAGCGAATTGTTTGAGCCGCCTCACAGCGATGTCTCCTCCTGCAATCGGATCGTCTATACCCTTTATCATAGGGCACATGAGCCAATCGTGCAACTTGTGCGTCGGAAATTGCACTTGACCGCTGCTGCTGTTCGCATTATTCTATGAGCATCTGCATCATCCTTTCCCTATATTATGATCATAACGGCATGACGCGCCCCTGCTCGGCGCGCGTGCGGATTTGCATATACGGTCCGTATGGCGTAAAGTTTACATGCCCTGATAAGCATCGGATCATGTTGCCTGCATATAAATACATCGTCTTTTGGATCAATGGGCATTTATGCCCGTATCGTGGCTCGTCGTGCCTTGATTGCGGATCGTAAGGGGAGAGTGGAGATGCTGACGGGTGATTATAGTCTGGAATCGCTTTCGAACTTTATTCAAGAGGCCTATCGCCGTTATCACTTTAATGGTGACAGGCCCTCACCCTCTAATTCCCCGTCGTCGGCTTTTGTCGACGCGAAAGAAGGCCTCTCTACGTTCCAGGTACATCCCGAGATCGACGCGGCCTGGGGAGACGCCACGCGAATTTTCCACGAAGGGCAGATCGTCAGGGGCATTGTTACCGGCTGGAACCGGGGTGGGTTGCTGGTACGCTGGAACAAGCTACAGGGGTTTGTCCCCGCATCGCAACTGAAAGAGATGCCTGTATTCGAAGGTGACGATGCGCGCGACGAAAAGCTGGCCCGATGGGTGGGTGAGGAGCTGGACCTCAAGGTCATCGAGTTGGATCGCAGTCGCAATCGGCTGGTCTTTTCCGAGCGGGCTACGATCTGGGGGCCCAAGGATGGGGATCGCGTCCTGACCGAGATTCAGCCCGGCCAGACGCGTACCGGCTTTGTGAGCAACCTCTGTGATTTCGGCGCCTTTGTGGATCTCGGCGGAGTGGACGGGTTGATCCATATCTCCGAACTTTCCTGGGGTCGGGTCATCCATCCTCGCGAGATTCTGGATCTGGGCCAGCAAGTGCGCGTATATGTGCTGAGTGTCGATCGTCATAATCGCCGCATTGCCCTCAGCCTCAAACGCCTGCAGGAGAACCCCTGGGCCATCGTTCAGCAAAAGTATGCTGTGGGGCAGATGATCCGTGCGACCATCACCAATGTAGTAGATTTCGGCGCCTTTGCCCAGATCGAAGAGGGGCTGGAAGGCCTCATCCACATCTCAGAGATGACCGGGCAGAACACCGGGAATCCCGCCGAGATCGTTCAGGTGGGCGATGAGGTGATGGTGCGCATCGTCCGCATCGACGGCGTGAATCATCGTCTGGGGCTGAGCATGCGAGAGATCGGCGATGATGATGATGCAATCAGCTCGGAATTGTACGACGATCTATTAGGGCAATCGGCTCAATAAACATTTTCGACTGTATCGATAGGGTAAACATGGGTGAATATGGCGCGTAAAAGTGCAGGGGGCAGGTCCGGTGCGCGCGCCGGCCGTGCGACCGGCGCGACTGCAGTGGTCCCTTTCGAACTGAATCGTTGGGCCTCGGTCGTCGAAGTGCTGGCCTTTGGCCTGATCATCCTCGGTCTGTTAACGCTGGTGGCGCTCTTTTCGCGGGATGCGGGAGATCTGGGCAACGCCTGGATACTCTTGCTGCGCCGGGGAGTGGGCGCCGGAGTATGGATTCTCGCGGTGCTGTTCATCCTGGGGGGGATGATCCTCCTGCTGCGCCATTCCCTCGAAGGGTACTGGCATCCCCGCTGGCAGGCCATTGTCGGCAGTGAGTTGATGGTCTTTGCCTGGCTGGGGCTGGCCCATGTCACGGGCGTGGGAGATCCGCTGGATATGGCCCGCGCCGGACAACGCGGGGGATATATCGGCTGGGCCCTCTACCAGAGCACCGTCCCCTACCTGGGCACCATGCTCAGTGGCGTGTTGTTTACCGGCATCGTGCTGGGCGGGCTGTATATGGTTATCGCGCCGCACTGGCCGCCCATTGGGTGGCGCATTCGTTGGGCCGGCGCGTGGATCGGAATGCGGCTGCGGGCCTATCTTGTGGCTCATCGCGCCCAGGTGCCGGCTGTGGAGACCGTCTCGCTTCCGAGTCGGGCGCCCCGGCCGCGCCCTGCTACAATGCGCAGCACCAAACCCTTGACGCCCGCCCCTGAGGCAGTGCCCGCTCCCCGAAAAAAGGCCTCACGGACCGTAGAGCGCAAGGCCTCTGCACCCCGTTCACGAGCGTCAGACAAGCGGCTGCCTCCTATCGATCTGCTGGTGGCCGATGAGGCCGATAACGGGGATGATGCCGACGCCCGCCATAAAGCCGAGATCATCACCGAGACGCTGGATGCCTTCGGTATCCCGGCACAGGTGGTCGAGTGGCATCGCGGGCCGGTGGTGACCCAATTTGGCGTTGAGCCGGGCTTTATCGAGCGACAGGATCGCGATGGCACCACCCGCCGCATCAAGATTCGGGTGAACAAGATTCTTTCCCTCACCAACGACCTGGCGCTGGCGCTGGCCGCGGCGCCGATCCGTATCGAGGCCCCGGTGCCGGGCCGCTCTATCGTCGGGATTGAGGTGCCCAATGCGGCCAAATCGGTGGTGGGACTTCGCGGTGTGATCGAGGCGCCTTTTTTCCGTAAGGTTCGTTCCGGTCTTGCCGTCGCCCTGGGGCGTGATGTTTCGGGCGATGCGGTGATAGCCGACCTGAGCGCAATGCCTCACCTGCTTATCGCCGGGGCCACCGGCTCGGGCAAGAGCGTGTGCCTCAACTCCACGATCGTGTCGCTGCTGTATCAGAATACCCCCGACCAGCTCAAACTCTTGCTCATCGACCCAAAGCGGGTCGAGCTGACGCGCTATAACGGCATCCCCCATCTCGTCGCGCCGGTGGTGGTCGATGTGGACAAGGTGATCAGTGCCCTGCGTTGGGTGACGCGAGAGATGGAGCGGCGGTATAAAGAGTTTGCCCAGGCAGGGGCGCGCGATCTGGCCGGATACAATCAGACGGCCGAATCGCGCGGGGTGGATCCCCTGCCCAAGATGGTGGTCATCATCGACGAGCTGGCCGACCTGATGATGGCCGCGCCGGACGACGTCGAGCGCACCATCTGTCGATTGGCGCAGATGGCCCGTGCCACGGGCATCCATCTGGTCATCGCCACCCAGCGCCCGTCGGTGGATGTGGTGACCGGGCTGATCAAGGCCAATTTCCCGGCACGCATCAGCTTTGCCGTGACCTCGCAGGTCGATTCGCGGGTTATTCTGGATACGCCCGGCGCCGAAAAGTTGTTGGGGCGTGGCGACATGCTCTTTATGGCGCCCGATTCGCCCAAGTTGCAGCGTATCCAGGGCTGTTGGGTATCCGAGCGCGAGGTCGATGAGCTGGTCTCGTTTCTTCGGCAGCAATGGGCCAGAGAGATCACCGAGGCCGTCGAGGCGGCCGACGGAGAATCGGCGCCCTGGGACGATATGGACCAGGAAGAGGATGCCTCAGGCGATGATCTGGTGGCGCAGGCCATCGAACTGGTGCGCCAGCACGAGCAGGCCTCGGCCTCTTTTCTGCAGCGACAGATGCGCATCGGCTATCCCCGAGCCGCGCGGCTCATCGACGAACTGGAGGCGCTGGGCATCGTCGGCCCGCCCGAAAGTGGAGGGCGCTCTCGCGTAGTGCTGGATGTCGGCGATTCGGATGACGAGGAGGATGACTTCGCCGCCGACGATGAGATCGACGATCAGTAACGGGGCCTGTTGCCGCTCCGCCTCTCCTTCTGCAACGACCATGTCGCACTACACAGGACGAGTATCCGGCCATGGTGATCGTCGCCGTGGCCGGAGCGAACGAATCATCCCCGCTGTCGATTTCACCTCGAACAGGGCGCCGGCTGCTGCGACCCGGGTAGGAAAGGGTGACTTTTG
>JBMNOI010000035.1:0-31461 GCA_050942995.1 Anaerolineae bacterium | reverse complement strand
CCTACTTTGGCGACCTGCTCAGCCCCGGTTCGTACGGGCACGGTGGCGCGACGGGCACCGTCGTGTGGATCGATCCGCAGCGCGAGCTGACCTGCGCCCTGTTCACCACCGAGCCGGCCGTCTCCAGCGCGCGTCTGCTGGGGCGATGTTCGAACATGGTGGCGGCATCGGCGCTGTAATAAACAATAGAGGGCCGGATTATTCCGGGCGATACCTTCTTTCTCACACCTTTTATACGCAATGCCCCAGATCATCGGGGGACGCCTCATCGAGGAGGATCATGCCATGACGGAACTGCGTAACGATCGATCTGCTTACGGTGCTCTGGAGACGTCCGTATCGCTCAGCGACGCCCAAATCGAGGAGCGCGCCCGCGACCTGCTGAGCCGGTTCGACCTTGAGGAAAAGATCGCCATGATGTACGGCGACCTGCCCTTCTGGTCCGGTCTGGCCGAGATGCTCACCTCTTATGATCGCATCTGGGTGGGCGGTGAGGTGCCGCGTCTGGGCATTCCCGGCATTCGCTTCAGCGACGGGCCGCGTGGCGTCTGCCTCAGCGGCGCCACCACCTTTCCCGTCACCATGGCCCGCGGCGCCACCTGGGATCCCGAGCTCGAGGAGCAGGTCGGCGATGTCATGGGCCGCGAGACCCGCGCCCTCGGCGCGAACCTCTTTGGCGGCGTCTGCATCAACCTGTTGCGCCATCCCGCCTGGGGCCGCGCTCAGGAGACCTATGGTGAGGATCCCGTCCATCTCGGCGAATTGGGCGCAGCCCTCACCCGCGGCGTACAGCGCCATACCATGGCCTGTGTCAAACACTATGCCCTCAACTCGATGGAGAACGCCCGTTTTTCCGTCGATGTCACCGTCGATGATCGCGCCCTTCACGAGATCTATCTGCCCCATTTCAAGCAAGTCGTCGACGAGGGGGTGGCCAGCGTGATGAGCGCCTACAACAGCGTCAACGGCGTCTGGTGCGGCCAGAATCGCGAACTGCTTACCGATATCCTCAAGAACTTGTGGGGATTCCGCGGATTCGTCGTCACCGACTGGATTCTGGGCATGCGCGACGCCAGAGAGGCGGCCCTCGCCGGGCAGGATCTGGAGATGCCCTTCTGGATCCACTTTTATAGACACCTCTCGGACCTTGTAGCAAGCGGTGAGGTGCCCGTCGAGCGCATCGATGACGCCGTGCTGCGTATGCTTCGCCAGCAGGTGCGGTTCGCCCAGGGGCGCAATCCGGCCGACTATACTCGAGAGGCCGCCGGGACCGAGGCCCATCGCGCTCTCGCCCGGGTCGTCGCACAGAAGAGCATCGTCCTGCTGCGCAACGAGGGAGGTTTGCTGCCGCTGGAGAATGTCTCTCGCCTCGCCGTCATCGGGCGGCTGGCCGATACGCCCAACACCGGCGATCGTGGCTCCAGCAATACCCGGCCGGACTATGTCATTACTCCACTCCAGGGGCTGCGCGAGGCTCTGGGTGATGATGTCGTGATACACGATGACGGCAGCGACCTCGAACGCGCCGCCGCCGTCGCCCGCGAGGCCGACGTCGCATTGCTGGTGGTGGGCTATACCCACGAGGACGAGGGCGAGTATATCCCGCCCGGTATGATCGAGCAGGCCGCCAGCTGGGCGCCCCAACCGACTCCCGAGGAGCAGCCCATCGTTCAACGCCTCATGAAGGCCGTGGCCGTGCCCGAACAGGGCCACGGCGACTTTTCGCTGGGCGGTGACCGCGCCCGGCTCGAACTAAAGCCCGAGGACGAAGCGTTGATCGCCGCCGTCGTCGAGGCCAATCCGCGCACCGTCGTCGCCATCATGGCCGGCAGCGCCGTCATCACCGAGGCGTGGCGCGGGCGGGTTCCCGCCATCCTCATGCTCTGGTATCCCGGCATGGAGGGCGGGCGCGCGCTGGCCGATGTGCTCCTGGGGACGGTCAGCCCCGGCGGCAAGCTGCCCTGCGTTTTCCCCAAACGCGCCGAGCACCTGCCTTTCTTCGATCGCGACGCCACCGCCATCACCTACGACCTGTGGCACGGCTACCGGCTTCTCGAGCGCGACGGCCATGAGCCGGCCTTTCCCTTTGGCTACGGTCTGAGCTATACCACCTTTGCCCTGTCCGATCTGCGCCTGGAGAGCGACGAAATCGGCGCCGATGACGCTGCCGCCACCCTTCGCGCAACCGTGACCGTGACCAACACCGGCGCCCGCGCCGGCGATGAGGTGGCCCAGCTCTATATCGCCGCGCCCGGCTCTCGCGTCGAGCGCGCGCCCAAAGAGCTCAAGGCCTTTGCCCGGGTCTCTCTGGCTCCCGGCGAGCGCCGTGACGTCACTCTGGAAGCGCCGGTTGCGCGCCTGGCCTACTACGACGAGTCTCAGGGTTGGGTTGTCGAGCCGTTGAGCTATGAGGTCATCGTCGGCACCCACTCTCTCGATTCCAACGCCCTGCGCGCCTCATTGACCGTGCGCGCATAGCGCTACCCGTTTGTGTATCGAGGCGAGGCGACCGCAAAGGTCGCCTCGATATGCTCGTCCGTGTCCGTTTTCCTCTTCCGTCGGCTCTGTGTATAATGGGGCAAAATCGGAGGGAATCGATGACCACAACGAGACCGGCGGTGCACCACGTCAATCGCCTCATCCTGATCGTCCTTTTGCTTCAGGTGAGCAATCTCTTTTTCGCCTGGCTGCCGCCCTATGTGCGCCTGATTTTGAACGAGGCACTGTTTGTGTTGCTGCCCACCTTCATCTACTTGCGTTGGGCGAAACTGCCGATTCTTCAGACGGTGGGGTGGCGCTGGCCGGGTGGCAGGACGGCCCTGCTCAGCTTTTTTATCGGCGCAGGACTCTATCCGGCGGCCATCTATCTGGCATACCTCTTTCAGATGCTCCTGGGATACAACCTGCCCGAGATACCGGAGATGATCCCGGATACGCCCATCGAGGCCGTGCTGGCCTTTATCGCGCTGGCCGTCATGGCGCCGATCTGTGAAGAGTTTCTATTTCGGGGCGTCGTTCAGAACGCCTATGCCCATCGTGGGCCGGCGCGAACCATTCTGTTCGTCGGTCTGATCTTTGTTCTCTTTCATCTCTCTCTGATACAGGGGCTGAGTATCATTCCGCTGGCGCTGGTGCTGGGCTTTGTCTACTGGCGCACCGACTCGCTGCCGGCTTCTATGCTGACCCACTTTGGGGCCAATCTTTTGGCGGTGCTCGCGATGATCGGCAATGTCTGGTTCGGCGCGGTCGAGACCACGATCCTCTCCCTGCCCTCTGTCGTGATCGGCCTGCTGGTGGCATCGCTCTCCCTCTTTTTGCTTTCGCGTACCACCCATCCCGATCCAACCCCCGCCGCGCCGGCCGTAACCCGGGGCGGGCTGGCCCGGAACTGGCCCTTGCTCGCGGCGTTGCCCATCTGCCTCGGCTTTTTCGCCGCAGAGATCTTTGCCGGCCGTTCGCCCGAACTGCTCGCCACGCCGGTGGTGCTCGATCCGCTGCCCTGGAGCGAGCCGCAGACGTGGCAGTATCGCATCACGAATGTGGCCGATGAGCCCGTCGGCCACGCGACCTGCACCCTGACGCCGGAAGCCGATATCGTTACCCTGAGCTGTCGCCAAGAGCAGCAGGGGTATGAGGTGCGGCAGGGGCAGAGTTACTGGTCGTCCGGCCCGCTGGCGGGCGAGCGGGTGGTGCAGTGGCGACGGGATACCGGCGCGCCTCTGGTCGATACTGCCGACTATGAGCAATACCATATAGCCTGGTCGCCGGGTGAGGGAGCGATCGACGTCGAGGTGGCCTATCCCGGAGAAGCGCCTCAGACCTGGCAGGAGCCGCTGCCGCCGCTGGCGCAGGATACGCTGATTACGTCGGAGGGAAGCTGGCCCTGGCAGCTATCAGCGCTCTCTTTCGAGACCGGAGCCACCGCCCGGCTGGCGCATTTAGACCCCTACACCTGGCGACCGGCGACCGAGGACAACGGTCCGGTTCTGCAGGTGGTGCTCGTCAAGATTGTGGGATTAGAGATGCTAGATACGTCGGCCGGGCCGCAAAAGGCCTGGCGCGTAGAGGTCGGAGAGCGCGAGGTAGCCTGGTATGATTCCAAGGTGCCCCACACCCTTCTGCGCTATTTTAACGGCATGGAGACATGGGAGATGACCCGGTAGGGTAGCCCGGGCAAGAGGATGTTGAATGATGGGGCGCGGTGAACACAAAATCGTTCACCGCGCCCTGCATGTACCCCTTTTATGAGTTCCCGACCGGCGCTCACCTCACGGTTTCCAGCGTTTCCAGCACGGCCAGCGCCATCTCGCACCGGTTGTACGACGGTATCAGGTACACTCCCTGAAACTGCTCTCGCGCTTCGAGTATCGTCTCCTGTGCCAGCCGAATGCCCTCGTTACGGCCCTCGGCTCCGGCGCGGCGCATTCGCTCCAGCGCCGCCTCGGTCAGGGTGATTCCCGGCACTTCGTTATGCAGAAACTCGGCGTGGCGGTCGCTCAGCAGCGGCAGAACCCCCAGCAGCACCGGCACCCCGATCTCGTCGTCATACACCTCCAGAAAGCGCTGCCAGAGTGCCAGATCGAATATCGGCTGCGTCATCACAAACTCGGCGCCCGCCGCGATCTTTTCTTTCAGCCGGCGTGCCTCTGCGTCCAGATCGGGCTTGGTCGGGTCGACCGCCACCCCCACGCAGAATCCGCCGGGGTGGCCCATCTCGGTGCCCACCAGGTCGCGCCCCTGTTTCATCTCCTGGATCACCCGCACCAGCCCGATCGAATCCACGTCGAACACACCCGTAGACTGGGTAAAGTGTCCCAGCGAGGGCGGGTCTCCCGTCAGTGCCAGGATATTGCGTACCCCCATGGCGTGCGCCCCGATCAATGCCGATTCCAGCCCCATCAAGCTGCGGTCGCGGGTGGTCAGGTGCAGCATCGTCTCCACCCCCGTCTGCGACTGGATCAGGTAACACGCGGCCACTGCGTCCATACGCACCCGCGCCATGGGACTATCGGTCACATTCACCACATCCACCCGCCCGCACTCGGCGAGCTCTCGCGCCGAACGCAACAGCGCGCCGGTGCGAAAGCCGCGTGGCGGCGTCAGCTCGACAGAGGTCACAAACTCGCCCCGGGCCAGCTTCTGGGCAAAGGGTGTGGGCTCGGCCACATCCTTCTCGCGGGTGTCCCGAGGCACTACGGCCACCCGACACGGGGCCTCGGCGACCTCTTTTCCACCGGTTGCGTCCAGGGCCTTCCGCATGGCGGCGATGTGCGCCGGGGTGGTGCCGCAGCACCCTCCGATCAGGGTGATGCTCCCGGCCAGGGCCTGGGGCACGGCGGCGGCAAAGTATTCGGGCGTGGTGAGATAGATGAGTCGCCCGTT
This sequence comes from Anaerolineae bacterium, assembly GCA_050942995.1. Taxonomy (GTDB): domain Bacteria; phylum Chloroflexota; class Anaerolineae; order UBA1429; family UBA1429; genus JBMNOI01. Next base: position 26,079 of record JBMNOI010000035.1, on the reverse strand, counting down.
CGAGCGGGTGGGCAGGCCGGCATTGGGCATGGCCGATACATACCGGGCCCCTACCGAGGCCATGGTGCAGGCTACCTCCAAGACCATCTGCGGCCCCGCGCTACAGTTTACGCCGATGACGGCGATATCGGTATCCAGCAGGGTGCTCGCCACTTTGATGGCGTCTTGCCCGCGGGGTGTGCGCCCGTCCTGATCGAACGTGGCCTGGGCGATGATGGGCAGGTCCGATATCGATTGCACCGCCTGGATCGCCAGGCACAGCTCGTTCAGGTCGCCGAATGTCTCCAGCACGAACAGATCGATGCCGCCCTCCAGCAGCGCCTCGGCCTGCTCGCGAAACGCATCCAGCGAATCTTTCTCGGTGATGGGCCCCAGGGGGGCCAGCGGGTGAGCCAGTGGCCCCATGGCGCCGGCGATGAACGCCAGGCTGCCCGCCATATCCCGGGCGTAGCGCGCCAGCCGTCCTGCCTGCCGGTTGATGGCGCGCAGTTCATCGGCCAGCCCGTGGATCGCCAGGCCGTAACGGTTGGCGGCGAACGAGTTCGTCTCGATCAATTCGGCCCCGGCCGCCAGATAGTCCAGGTGAATGCGCTGCACCATGTCCGCCTGATGCAGGTTGGCCGCCTCGAAACACTGCCCCAGGGCGATGCCCCGGTTATACAGCTCTGTGCCCATGGCGCCATCGGCCAGCAGCGGTCCCTGGGCCAGGCGCGTCACAAAAGGATGTTCGCTCATCTCGTGCGTCTCCGATCCCTGCCGGATCTCGTGCATGATCCGGCCATACGATTACCAATCGATGACGCCTTTGTCTCTAGCTGCTGCTAGAGTGTAACGAGGCCGGCGACGGGTGTCAATTTGCCTCCAACATCTCTTTTTCACCGACCGGACGCGTTCACACTGAACGATCTCGCCTTTTGGGGCAGAGAGATAGCTACGCATGCCGGGGGATGTCATCTGTCGCATCGATCGTTGACGCTTCCGGGGGGCTGTGCTATAATGCGTAACACAACGCTACAAGATAATGGTTGTGACGGAGACCAGTAACGGAAACAGTGCTCTCCAGAGAGTCGCCGGGGGCTGGAAAGGCGGCGGGCGCTCTCCGTGAATCCCCTCCCGAGCCGTTCGCGCAAAGGGCGTCGGCCCATTAAGCGATACCGGGGGCCCCCGTTACAGGGCGCGAACCTCGCCCGGCGAGGTTCATGAGGTCACGCATGCGAGTGCGTGGCAAAGCAAGGTGGCACCACGAAAAGATTGTGCTGATACGAGCACTCTTTCGTCCTTCGGGCGAAGGGTGCTCTTTTTGTTTCCCTGTGCCGCACGAGGCGGGCAGAGTCGTATGAGGAGGAGAGATGATCGATCTGGCGTATATTCGCGAGCATCTGGATGAGATCAAGGCGGCCGTGCGCGATCTGAACAGCTCGGCGCCGTTGGATGAGATCGTCGAGCTGGACGAGCGCCGTCGGGCCATGCTGAGCGAGATCGAGTCGCTGCGCGCCGAGCGCAACCGTGTCTCTCGCGAGATCCCCCGAATCAAAGACGCCGAGGAAAAGGCGGCGCTCATCACCCAGATGCGTGGCGTGGGCGATCGCATCGCCGAGCTGGAGAAGGAACTCGATCCGGTACAGGAGCGCCTGCAACAGGCTCTGCTGGAGGTGCCCAACCTGCCCGATCCCAGCGTGCCGGTGGGCCCGGATGAGAGCCATAACGTGGTGGTGCGCCAGGTGGGCGAGTTGCCGACGTTCGATTTCGAGCCGCTCCCCCACTGGGATCTGGGCGAGACGCTGGGCATCATCGATTTCGAGCGCGGTGTCAAGATCTCGGGCTCTCGCTTTTACATCCTCAAGGGCGCCGGGGCCCGATTGCAGCGGGCTCTCATCTCCTGGATGATCGATGTGCACACGCAGTATCATGGCTATACTGAGGTCTATCCGCCCTATCTGGTGCGGCCCGAGTGTCTGGTCGGTACGGGGCAGTTGCCCAAGTTTGCCGAGAATCTCTACTATGACACCGAGGATGATCTGTGGATGGTGCCCACCGCCGAGGTGCCGGTAACCAACATGTATCGCGATGAGATCCTCAGCGAAGAGCAGTTGCCCATTTACCATACCGCCTACACGGCTTGTTTCCGTCGCGAAAAGATGTCGGCGGGCAAAGATACCCGGGGCATCAAGCGCGGGCACCAGTTCGACAAGGTCGAGATGGTCAAGTTCGTCAAGCCCGAGACCTCGATGGCCGAGCTGGAGAGCCTCATCGACAACGCCGAGGATATCTGCCGGAGGTTGGAGCTGCCCTACCGCATCGTACAGATGTGCACCGGCGATCTGAGCTTTTCGGCTTCGGCCAAATACGATGTCGAGTTGTGGGCGGCGGGTTGCCGGGAGTGGCTGGAGGTCTCGTCGTGCAGTAACTTTAAGGACTTTCAGGCGCGGCGGGCCAATATCCGCTATCGTCCGGCAGGGGGCGGACGGCCCGAGTTCGTACATACGTTGAACGGCTCGGGGTTGGCGTTGCCCCGATTGGTTATCGCTGTGCTGGAGAACTATCAGCAGGCTGACGGCACAGTACGCGTGCCCGAGGTGCTGCAGCCCTATATGGGAGGGCTGGAGGTTATCCGCTAGGGTGTACTTGAAGGGCGGGCTTTGGAGCAAGCTGGGCGGGATTTGGAACCAAATCCCGCCCTCAGGCGACACGGCCTCTCCGATCGAGGCGGTACATCGCTTCTCTGCTTCTCTGATTGACAAGGCTTGCTCTCTCTGGTATACTGTCGATCCGAACGGAGGGCGCCGTCCGTCGTGCTGGAGGGATGGCAGAGTGGACGATTGCGGCGGTCTTGAAAACCGTTGATCGAAAGATCCGGGGGTTCGAATCCCTCTCCCTCCGCCTTTTCATGCGAATATGTATATTGGGGAGGTGCCGGAGTGGACGATCGGGGCCGCCTGCTAAGTGGTTGTAGGGCTAAAATCTCTACCCAGGGTTCGAATCCCTGCCTCCCCGCCTGATTCGCAGGGTCCGACGCTACCGCCCTTTGCCGGGGCCTGCGAATGCGACGCCAAATTTGGCGCTCGCGATCCCCTGTGCTAGAATAAGTATGCTTGCACAGGATAGCTGATATGCGCCCGTACCTCAATTGGATAGAGGGCCGGTCTACGAAACCGTATGTTGGGCGTTCGAGCCGCCCCGGGCGCACTCTAAGGCACCACTACCGCGTGGTGCCTTTTCTTTTTGCATCGCCTCCTCCGGCCCGCGATCGGTCGACCGTTGTCCGCCTTGTGTGTTATGCTGGGGTAAACTCGCGAAAAATTGAGGGAGGCAGCCGGCATCATGTTCAGTGAACTATTGAACTTTCGCGGTATAAACTGGTGGACACTATTGGGCGGCATCGGGATGAATTTCATCATCACCATGATTCTGGCACTGGTTGGCGTTTATCTGGGCCTGATGGAAGAGACCTCTGAAGCCTATGCCGAGTTTGGGTTGCCCGGTATATTGCTCCTTCTCTTTTTGGCCTGCGGCCTGGCCGGCTTTATCGTCGCCCGTATCGCCGATGACGTGCCCATCAAGCACTCGTTCATGTCGGGCCTGGGCGCGGCGGCCCCGCTTGTCGCGGTGGCGGTGACGTCGTTCAACGCCATTCCGCTGATGCTGGCGTTGGTGGCAGTGGCCGGCAACCTCAACGGCGGCATGCTGGCCATACGGCGCTCGAGCCGCGACTCTTGAGCGTTGCAGTCGGGCGATTGGCGGGAATTTGCCAGCCGTTTCCAGGCGTGCTATAGTTACCCGGCAAGCCCCCGTAGCTCAGTGGATAGAGCACCGGCCTCCGGAGCCGGGAGCAGGCGTTCGAGTCGCCTCGGGGGTACTTTTATTGGCAACGAACGGAATGTGTTCGAGCGGGCGTGCGGTGTGGCCAGAGGCTGTCGGAAGGGCGGCCGTCTTGCCGCCGTACGCTTTTTTTGTGTTCCGGGGCCGCCCTCGAAGGGTATGAATATCCCCGCCATTTTCGAACACGCTTCCAAAGCGAGCTTGTCGTTCTGGCACAGCAGGCCAAACGCTTGATGATTCGACTTGACAGATGGGCCGATTCGTGTTACGATATCTATACCATAGGGGGGTATCCCATGGTGTCGGATTCGATAGAAGGGTGTTGTGTGCGATCAACCGTTGGCAAAGGAGACAGATGAGCGAGCATATCAAAAACGTGATGGATGCAAGCTTTGAAGAGGATGTGCTGAACAGCGCCAGTCCGGTGCTGGTGGATTTTTGGGCGCCCTGGTGCGGGCCCTGCCGAATGATCGCCCCTATCGTCGAGCAACTGGCTGAAGAGTATGGCGAGCAGATGACGTTCGCCAAGATGAACACCGATGAGAATACGGCGGTGCCCGGCAGACTGGGCATTCGGGGGATCCCCACTCTGGTGTTCTATATAGACGGCAAAGAGGCGGATCGGCTGGTGGGCTTTGCTCCCAAAGAGGTGCTCAAAGACAAGATCGATACGCTCCTGGGCCAAAACGGCGGAAAGTGAGCGGGTTGGCTGCCTTCTGGCGAGAGAACCGGGCCATTATCCTTTTCTTTGCCGCACTGGCCATCGCCTTTGTCGCGCTGCGCAGCAGCCCGAGCGATATCGGTTCGGTTGACGAATTTGCTGAGGTGCTGCATCAGGGGCAGCCGTCGATCGTCTACTTTTACAGTAACTATTGAAGCGCCTGCCTGTTGGCCAGGCCCGCCGTGAGCGGGCTGAAGAATGAGTATAGCGAGACGCCCTTTTATCATATCGACACCATGTCCGATCAAGGGCGAATCCTCGCGGCGCGCTATGGGATACGTCGCGTGCCCACGCTTCTGGTGTTCGACGGCCGGGGGAATATCGCTCTGCAGCAGGCGGGACGCATCCATCGCGAAGCGGTGCGCGAGGCCATGCAGACCCTGCGCTGATGACGCAGACTCTGTTGATGGCCGGAGTGATCTGAACAGGGAGGGCGGCGTTATGCCGATCTATGAGTATCGTTGTGAGGAATGTGGCGCTACCTTTGAAAAGTTGGTACGTTCCATGTCGGGGCAGGTAACGGTCGAGTGCCCCGAGTGTCACAGTGCGCAATGCCGCAAGAGCATTTCATTGTTCGGTACCCGATCTTCGGGCTCTTCCCTGGGCGCATCGTCCATGGCGTCATGCGCGCCGTCTGGTTGAGGCATCAGATCTCGGGGCTAGGTTAGCCCCGAACGTTGTGACGGGCCCGGCCGCTCCGGGTGGGAGGCGTGCTGATCATGTTGACGCCACAAGGACGCGAGAGCCTCATCCGACGTCTGCGCAAAATCGAGGGACAGACGCAGGGAATCCAGCGCATGCTGGCGGACGGCCGCGAGTGTCGTGAGGTGCTGAACCAACTCGCCTCGGTGCAGGCGGCCACACGACGCGTGAGCCTGGAGCTGGTGAAGCAACACGTGCTGTCGTGTCTGGATGATCCTGAATGCCTCGACTCTGAGTCGTCGGTGGACGAACTGATCGATTTACTGTTACGCGTCTCATAGAAACAGATGAGGAATGATGGAGCTATTCGGCATCTCGGTGCGCCATCTGGCGCTAGGTGGGATGTTCATCGCCTGGCTGGCGCTCAGCCTGTACATTCTGCCCAAAATGGGCATTCCAACTTGAATGTCTGCTGCGTGTGGCGTAGAGTCTCTACGCCAGAGTAGAGACGAACAGGACCACTCGCCCCCGGATGGGTCTCTGCCGTCCGTTGATTGACAGCGGAACATCCCGCCCGTAGAATCCCCTTCCAAGGAGTTGCACCATGACCGGTCCCCGGCTTGGAGCTCACATGTCCATCGCCGGAGGGCCGGCTAATGCTCTGCGGCGTGGGCATTCCATCGCCTGTGACGCTATACAGTTGTTTACCCACGCTCCCAACCGCTGGAAGGCCCCTGCTCTGACGACCGAGCAGGTGGACGAATTCCACCGGGTGCGCCGGCACACCGGCATTGACGCGATTGTCGTCCACAGCCCGTATTTGATCAACCTGGGGTCGCCCGATGAGGGGCTGTGGCGTCGTTCTATCGATGCCCTGATCGACGATCTGGTGCGCTGCCAGCGGCTGGGTGTCGTCGATTATGTGCTGCATCCCGGCGCCCATATGGGCGCCGGAGTCGAATCGGGCCTGGCCCGCGTCGCCAGAGGGCTGGATGCCGCCCTGTGTGCGCTCGACGACGATGCGCTCCGCATTCTACTGGAAACGACCGCCGGCCAGGGCACCGGCCTGGGACACCGCTTCGAGCAACTCGTCGCCATCATCGACATGGCGCGCATGGGCCATCAACTGGGGGTATGCCTCGATACCGCCCATGTAATGGCCGCGGGGTACGAGTTTGGCGACGCCGAATCGTACGCGGCCATGTGGGCGCATTTCGACGGCGTCATCGGCCTGGAGCGATTGCGGACCATCCACCTGAACGATTCGCAACGCGAGCGGGGCTCGCGGGTGGATCGCCATGAACATATCGGCAAGGGCAGCGTGGGGCTGGAGGCCTTTCGTCTGTTGGTGAACGACCGCCGTCTATGGCGGGCGCCCATGCTGCTGGAGACTCCCAAGACGCCCGATCTGGCCGATGATGTGGCCAATCTAAAGTTGCTGCGCGGGCTGTTGAACAAGGATCGACCCGTCGACGACACGACCTGATTCCATACGACGACCAGAAGGAGACTCTACATGAAGGCCTTTCACTACACCAGTGTCCCCGCGCAAGGCATGGAGGGATTGGAGAGCGTGTCGATTCGCTGGGCGGTAGGGCGTAATGTGGGAGCGCCCAATTTTGCCTTGCGCGTCATCGACGTACAACCCGGCGCGGCGACCGAACATCACGGTCATGCCTGGGAGCACGAGGTGTTTGTGCTGGAGGGGCAGGGCGCGGTCGTTCATTCCGATGGTGTCACCGAAACCGCCATCGGCCCCGGCTCGTGTGTCTATATTCCGCCCGATGAGGGGCACCAGTTTGCCAACCGTGGCGATACAGTCCTGCGCTTTATCTGTGTGGTTCCCTACCCGCCGGGCATGTAGGGAGGCCTGCGTCATGGTCCGAATCGCCACCTTCGAAAGGGGGCTGTTTTGCGACCTGCATGCAATCCTGGCGTGTGAGATAGGTTGCGCCCATCTCTATTCCATCGCCAAAGGGGGTAGCGGTGGGCCGGACGGATTGGGAGGCGAGGCATGAAAGAGGCCAGGCTATGGCACAGTCTGGAGGATACCACCCTGCGTTGTGTGCTGTGCGCTCATCGTTGCCGCATCGCCGACAACGATTTTGGGATCTGTGGCGTGCGCCAGAATCAGGGCGGCACGCTCTATTCGCTGGTGTACGGCCTGCTGGTGGCGCAGGCGGTGGATCCTATCGAGAAAAAGCCGCTCTACCATTTCTATCCGGAAAGCACGGCCTATTCCGTGGCGACGGTAGGCTGTAATTTTCGCTGCGCCTTTTGCCAGAACGCCGATATCTCACAATCGCCCCGCGACCACGGCCGTATCGTCGGGCGCCACACCGAGCCGGAGGATGTGGTGCGCGCAGCGAAGCAGTACGGGAGCCGCAGCATCGCCTATACATATGGCGAACCTACCATGTTCTACGAGTACTCTCTGGATATCGGCCGCCTGGCTCATCAGGAGGGTATCGCCAATGTGTATGTGTCGAACGGGTACATGACGCCCGAGATGCTGGATGAGGCCAATCCGGCCGACGAGCCCGGTCTCATCGACGCGGCCAACATCGACCTCAAATCATTCCGCGATGTCTTTTACCGGCAACAGTGTGGCGCCCGGCTGCAACCGGTGCTGGATAGCCTCAAGACCCTCAAAGCGCGCAATGTCTGGCTGGAGGTGACCACCCTCATCATCCCCGGTTTGAACGATTCGGAGGAGGAACTGGGCGACATCGCCCGATTCATCGTCACCGAGCTGGGGCCGGATACCCCCTGGCATGTGAGCCGTTTTCATCCGACCTATCGCATGATGGACCGCCCGTCCACGCCTGTGGACACCGTCTCGCGGGCGCGTGAGATCGGCCTGGAGGCGGGCCTGCATTACGTCTATATCGGCAACGTGCCCGGCAGCGGCGCGGAGGATACCATCTGCCCCCACTGCGGACACGTCGTCATTCATCGGGCCGGATACACCGTCGTCCGCTATGACGCCGACGGCGGCACCTGTGGCCGTTGCGGAGGGCATATCGCCGGCGTGGGCCTGTAACTGCCTGTGAACGAACGACGATCACTCTTGAGGGAGACCATGCACCGCGAATTCGACATTGTCCCGGCAGGCGATGATCTGGCGCCGGAGCAGAGTACGGCGTCGGGGGTTCCCGTTCATGGCGCATAAAGGACAGAGCGGCCGGCCTCTGCGCACCGCCGAGGTGGCTCGGGCGGTGGGGGTGCATCCCAATACGGTGCGCCTGTACGAGGCCTGGGGTTTTTTGCCGCCCGTCCCCCGCACTCCCGGTGGCTACCGGCAGTTCACCCAGGACCATGTGGACCAGATGCGCCTGGCGCGAACGGTGTTGCAGTATCCCTATCCGGGGGGAAAAGAGCCGGTGCTGGCTCTGGTATACAGCGCGGCGGCGGGTGATCTGGACGCTGCGCTGGAACATGCTTACCGCTATCTGGCGCAGATCCGCGCCGAACGCGCCGAGGCCGAGGCGGCGGCCGATTTCCTCGATCAGTGGGTACGGGGCGCGCCGGTAGAGCCACTGGCCCGACCCCTCCTTATCGGCCAGGCGGCCCGGCACCTGCGTCTGACTGTCGATACGCTGCGAAGCTGGGAGCGCAACGGCCTGTTGTGCGTGCCTCGCGATCCCAACAGCGGATACCGGCTGTACGGCGCTGCCGAGCTGGGGCGCGCGAGGGTGATTCGTCTGCTGCGCCTGGCGGGCTATAGTAGCATGGCTATCCTGCGCATCTTTCGTCATCTGGAGCGCGAGCGTCAGGGGGATGTTCGGCAGGTTCTGGATACGCCGACTCCGAATGAAGATGTATACATGGCCGCCGATCGCTGGCTATCGACGCTGGCCGCTCAGGAGGCGCGGGTGATGGATGCCATCGCCCAGCTTCGGGTCATGATCGAAAAACGCCGCTCCTGATCCCCTCTCACAAACCCTCCGGTTGCTGACAAAGGTTTTGTCGTTCGGTCCCGTTCGTTCCCCGGTATGGCCTTCTCGGTTTCTAACTATTTTCCATATTTCTCTCATCTATTCTATTCATTTACGTGGGAAAATCGGTACGAACCCTCCCCGTACGTCGGCAGAGGGCAAACCCTCCAATAGCCCACCAGGGCCTTATACTGGATAAGGGAAAAAACAAGAGGACCATCACCTTTATTCTGGAGGAAAGCCTGCGTGTCGGAACGAGAGATCGTCGTACGCGAGTTGACCAAGGTATACCGGGTGCCCGAACGGCAGGCGGGGCTGGCGGCGTCGCTCAAAAGCCTGGTGCGCCGCACCGAGCGCGAGGTCAGGGCGGTGGAAGAGGTCACCTTCGACCTGGAGCGTGGTGAGATGGTGGCGTTGCTGGGACCCAACGGCGCCGGCAAGACCACCACGCTCAAGATGCTGGCCGGGCTGATGCGCCCCACCGCGGGGGAGGCGCGGGTGGCCGGATATATCCCCTGGGAGCGTCGCACCGATTATCTGCGACGCATCAGCATGGTGCTGGGTAACAAAAGCCAGATGCTGTGGGACATCCCCCCGCTGGACAGCTTTCAGGTGCTGGGCGAGATCTATGGCCTGTCGAGGGCCGAGTTTCGGCGCACCCTGGACGATCTGGTCGCTCTGCTGGATCTGGAGCCGTTGCTGACCCGCCCGGTGCGCAATCTGTCTCTGGGCGAGCGCATGAAGTGCGAACTGGTGGCGGCGCTGCTGCATCGTCCGGAGGTGCTGTTCCTGGACGAGCCGACGCCGGGCCTCGATGTCTCAATGCAGCGTCGATTGCGCGCCTTTATCGCCGAGTACAACTGCCGCAATGAGGTGACCGTCATCCTCACCAGTCACTATATGGCCGATGTCGTGGCGCTCTGCCCACGGGTGATCCTCATCCATCACGGGCGCCTGCTCTATGACGGGCAACTGAATCGACTGGCCGAGCAACTGGCGCCCTACAAGTTACTGCGCCTGACCCTGGGAAACGGCGTCAACGGGTTGACCGACTGCCTGCCGCCAGGCGCCGATCTGCTGGAGGCCGAAGAGGGACGGGTGACGCTGCGGGTGGGACGCGCCGAGACGCCGGCGGTCACCGCCCATCTGCTGCGGGCGCTGCCGGTGGTCGATCTGGCGGTGGAGGATCCGCCGGTGGAGGCGGTGATCGACCGCATCTATGAAGGAGGTGACCTGTGAACCTGCGCGCGGGTTGGGCCATGATCGTGCACACCTGGGCCTCCTGGATGCCGAGCCGGGGATTCTTTTTCATTCTGGCCTTTGGCTGGATGATCCCACCGCTCATCTACCTGTTCGTCTGGTCCACCGCTGCCGGAGATGGCAGCATCGGCGGTATGACGCAGGATGCCTTTGTCGTCTATTACCTGGTGCTCATCGTGGTGAACCAGCTCACCTACTCTCAGAACAACTGGACAGTAGGCGACGTGATCCGGAGCGGCGGCATGAACGCCCGGCTGTTGCGCCCCATCTCGCCCTTTTTCCAAACTCTGGCCGACGAGGTGGCGGGCAAAGTGGTCTATATGACCTTTGTCCTTCCGGTGACGCTGCTTTTAGCGTTGATATTACGCCCGCAGGTGCAGTGGACGTGGGCCGACGCGGCGAATTTCGTGCCGGCATTGCTCATGGCCTGGGCGTTGCGTTTTTTCTGGGGCTACTGGCTAGCGCTGCTGGCCTTTTGGGCGACGCGGGCCAATGCTTTGCTGGCGGTGCAGGATTCGCTGGTGTTTCTGCTGGCCGGGCAGGTGGCGCCGGTGCAGATGCTGCCCGGTGCGCTGCGCGCGGCGGCTACGGTGTTGCCTTTTCGCTACATGTTGGGCTTTCCGGTGGAGGTGCTGAACGGAACCCTTTCGCCCGCTCAGGTGGCGACGGGGTTTATCATCCAGGTGGCGTGGTTGCTGGTTTCGGTGGCGCTCTACGCCGTTCTCTGGCGCTTGGGGTTGCGTCGCTATACGGCAGTGGGAGGCTGATATGCGTTATCTGTGGCTCATCGGGCAGTTCATTCGGGTCTCACTTCAGGCGGAGATGGCCTATCGGTCCAATTTTTACATCTCTATACTGCACTCACTGCTAGGATTGGGCACCGGCGTTATGGGTGTGATGGTGTTGTTCGGCCAGACCGAGACGGTGCGGGGCTGGGATATGGCCGGCACGCTGACGCTTCTGGGCGTCTATCTCACCGCCGAGGCGCTGCGCCGCCTTTTCATCGGCCCGGGTCTCGATTCGCTGGCCGGTATGGAGGGGGACGTCTGGACCGGCCGCCTGGACTTTACCCTGTTGCGGCCGATCGGCACCCAGTTCATGGTCACCTTCAGGCAGTGGCGTTTTCTGGCCCTAATCGATCTGGCGCTGGGGCTGGGCGTGATTGTGCACAGCGTGGCCCGCGCCGGGCAGACGATCACCGCCGGGCAGGCGCTCTCGTTCGCCGTGGCATTGGGGGCGGGCATCGTGGTGTTGTACGCCATCTTGCTGGCTTTTACGGCCCTTATCTTCTGGAGCCCCGGCCTGTTGCTCACCTGGGTATTCGGCGGTATCATGCAGATGGCGCGCTATCCGGTGGGGCTTTACCCCGGCTGGTTGCGTCTGGTGTTGACCTGGGTGGTGCCGGTGGGCATTATCACCACCGTGCCGGCGGAGGCCCTGACGGGCCGACTTTCACCGGGGATGCTGGCCGGTAGTGTAGCGCTGGCGATGGGGTTGCTGGTGGGCGCGTCGATCCTCTTCCGTGCCGGCCTGCGCCGTTACGCCAGTGCGTCGAGCTAGGCAAAAGCGAGAGCGTCGGCCCGAATCATCCCGCTTTACGCCATGCCGATCATCGCTCTATAATGGCGTCGCCCGGTCACAGCCGGGCGACACGGTTCCACATCTGAACCTCATCGTGTGTCCGTCGATCACAGGGGCGCGGGTGTGACGCTCGAAAGCAAGGAATCATGAAGCGTTACGAGTACGGGCGCATCGAAAGACTGAATCGGGGCCTCGAAGCGGCGGGTATTGATCCCGCCATCATCGCGCAGATCATGGCCGGAGGGGAAGAGATTCGGGCGAGCACCACGCCACAGAAAAAGGCGGCCTGGCTGGGCGAGGCCATGCACCGCATGGACGATCTGCTCGATCTCGACACCCGGCGCGCCGTGCGCGAATCCTGCGCTTGTTGCCTGGGTGGCAAGCGGCTCAAGATCACCCGGGGCATTGCGAAACAGTACGCCACGCTGGAGGAGCGCATCGCGGCGGCGAACGAGGCCAAATATGTGTTCGGCCATTCGGTGACCGTCAAGGCCGACGGCAGCCTGATGGTGCGGTTCTTCCCCGATGGACAGGAATCGTATCGTTGTGTGTGCCTGCGCCAGGCGCAAGAGCCGATCTCGGTGACCTACTGCTACTGCTGCGGCGGACATGCCAAGCATCATCTGCAGACCGCCCTGGGTCGCGCGCTGAACTGCGAGACCGTCTCCTCGGCCCTCTCCAGCGGCGGCACGCAGGGTTGTGTCTTCCGCCTGCCCTACGTCGACTGACGCGCCGGTCGATTCTTGGCGCTACTCACACCTCTCGCCGGGGCTGTCACGGGCAACCCCGGCCTTTCTATTCCCCCTTGCCTCTCCATCTGCGACTGTCTAGAATAGGCCCATCCGCCGCGCCGAACATGGCGTCACCACCCGATATGGAGGGCTTTATGAAGATCGTCGATGTCGACATTATCCCGTTCCGCGTGATGCGCAAGGGGTTCTCCGCCGGGCAGGTGCTGCCCGAGCGCGAGACGGTGCAGACGTTGACCCGCATTATCACCGACGAGGGTGTAGAAGGGCACTATCTTGGCGGCTACAATCATGGAGATCAGGAGGGGTTGCCGCCGGAGGATCGCGCCGCCGTCCGCCGCTTCGTCCAATCCATGCTCGTGGGGCAGGACCCCTTTGATCGCGAAAAGTTCTGGCAGTGGATGTGGGTGGCCAATGTGCGCGAGAATATCCTCAGCGTCATCGATATGGCGCTGTGGGATCTTCAGGGACAGGCGTTTGGCGTGCCGATCTACAAGCTGATGGGCGGTTGCCGCGATCGGGTCAAGGCCTATGCCAGCACCTATCCCAATATGGGCACGCCCGAAGAGTATGCCGAGCATGCCGCCGAGTGCGCCCGACGTGGTTACAAAGCGTACAAAATCCACCCCTACTACTTTTGGGATCCCGAGACCGGCCGGCGCGCGCCGGGCCGGCCCTCGCATATCGAGCACGATATCGAGATCTGTCGCGCCGTGCGCGAACGTGTGGGCGACGATATGGTGCTGATGTTCGACCCCTGGGGCACCTATGTCTCGTACGAGGAGGCGCTGACGGTGGGCCGCGAGTTGGAGAGGCTCAACTTTTACTGGTACGAGCATCCTATGCCCGAATATCGCGTCGAATCGTACGTGCGCCTGTGTCGCGAGCTGGATATCGCCATCTGCTCGCCCGAGATCACGGCCGGTAGCGTGTTCTCTCGCGCCGATTGGGTATTGCGCGGCGCCTCGGATATGAGCCGCATCGATGTGCTGCGCGGCGGCATCACCGGTTGCCGCAAGGCCGCCGCCGTGTGCGAAGCCTATGGCGTCAAGTGTGAGATGCACATGAGCGGTTTTGGCAATCTGCAGATGCTGGGCGCATCCAGCGAGGATACCTGCCTCTACTACGAGCGGGGACTGGAGGCGCCGGGGATAGACTATGACGAGCCGCTGCCCTATCTGGAGGAACTGTGCGATCCCATGGATAAAGACGGGATGGTGCGCGTGCCCGACGCCCCCGGCATGGGCTACAAGCTGGTGTGGGACTATATCCACGAGAACCGGCTGAGCGACGAGTAGAGCATTTCACCAGTACATAGCAAACGAGGGGCTGCGGATTCACTCCGCAGCCCCTCGTCTCATACCGTATCTTTTACAGCAGCGCCCTGGCCTTCTCGATCTGCTCTATCACCGCGGCGCGCGCCGTGCCGCCGGCCACATCTCGCGCCTCGACCGAGGCTTCGAAATCCAGCACGGCGACCATGTCCTCGTCGAACTCGGCCGATATCTCGCGATAGACCTCGTAGGACAGGGTGCGCAGCGTCAATCCCCGACTCTCGGCGGCGGCCACTGCCTGCCCTACCAGATGGTGAGCCTGGCGGAAGGGCATGCCCCGCCGCGCCAGATAGTCGGCCAGATCGGTGGCCAGCATAGCGTCGTCCAGCGCCGCCCGCATGGCCTCGGGCCGCAGCTCCAGCGTGTCGATGACGCCGCCGACGATGGGCAACACCATCGCCAGAGTGTCCAGCGTATCGAACAGCGGCTCCTTGTCCTCCTGCAAATCCTTATCGTAGGAGGAGGGGATGCCTTTGGTCACCACCAGCATGCGCGTCAGGTTGCCCACCAGACGGCCGGTCTTGCCGCGCACCAGTTCCATGCTATCGGGGTTGCGCTTTTGCGGCATGATGCTCGATCCGGTGGTATAGCGCTCGTCCAGCCGCAAAAAGCCATATTCTACGCTGGAATAGATGATGAGATCCTCGGCCAGTCGGCTCAGGTGCGTGCCCACCAGCGCCCCCCAACTCAGTACTTCGACGATCATGTCGCGGTCGCTCACCGCATCGATGCTGTTCTCAGTGATGCCGTCGAAACCCAGATCGCGGGCCAGCGCCTCGCGGTCGATGCCGTAGGTGTTGCCGGCCAGTGCGCCGGCTCCCAGTGGGCAACGGCGCACGCGGCGCAGCGCATCGGCCAGTCGCTCCCGATCTCGCTGCAGCATCCAGAAGTAGCTCATCAGCCAGTGACTGAACCGCACCGGCTGGGCGGGCTGCAGGTGGGTGTAGCCGGGCATGATGACGTCCAGATGCTCCTCGGCTCGCCGCACCATGGCCGCCTGCACGGTAGACAGGGCGCCGTCCATCTCGGCCAGCGCCTTTATCAGAAACAGGCGTACATCGGTGGCCACTTGATCGTTGCGGCTGCGGCCGGTATGGAGCTTGCCGGCCACCGGGCCGATCAACTCGCCCAGGCGACGTTCCACCGCGGTGTGAATGTCCTCGTCCGATGGGGCATAGGCAAAGGTGCCTGCTTCGAACTCGGCCGCCACCTGCTCCAGACCGTTCACCAGCTCATCGCGCTCTGCTTCGGTTAGCACGCCGGCCCGCGCCAGCGCGCGGGCGTAGGCGATGCTGCCGCGAACATCGGCCGCCGCCATCCGGCGATCGATATCGATAGAGGCGTTAAAGGCCCACATCAACTCGTCGGTGACGCCGCTAAAGCGTCCTCCCCACAACCTGGCCATCATCCTAGTCTCGCTTGAACTCGGAATAGTCGGGCACCTCGACCTCGGTGCGGCCCAGCCCTTCGATGCTTAGCAGGGCCCGCACCTTCATCGAAAGGCCGTACAGGTTGATAAAGCCCTCGGCGTCGGACTGGTCATAAACATTGTCCTCGCCAAAAGTGGCGTAATCCTCGCGATAGAGACTATAGGGCGATTGACGGCCCACCACGGTGCAGCTGCCCTTGTACAACTTGACGCGCACGCGACCGGTGACCGGCTCGGCGATCTTGTCCACAAAGGCGTCCAGCGCTTCGCGCAGCGGCGTGAACCAGCGCCCATAGTAGACCATATCGGCGTACTTGAGGGCCACCTCATCCTTATAATGCATCGTCTCGCCGTCCAGCACCAGGCTCTCCAGCCCGCGCAGCGCGGTATAGAGGACGGTACCACCCGGCGTCTCGTACACACCGCGAGACTTGATGCCCACCAGTCGGTTCTCGACCATGTCGACGCGACCGACACCGTGGGCGCCGGCCAGTTCGTTCAGCGCGGTGAGAAGCTCTACCGGCCCCATGCTGGTGCCGTTCAGCCGCACGGGCACGCCCTGGCGAAAGTCCAGCTCGACATAAGCGGGCTCATCGGGCGCGGCTTCGGGCGATACGGTGAGCATAAACATCTCTTCTCGAGGCTCTTCCCAGGGATCCTCCAGTTCACCGCCCTCGTGCGAGACGTGCCAGATATTGCGGTCGCGGGAATAGATGGAGCGGCGGCTCTGCTTCACCGGCACATTGTGCGCCGCGGCATACTCTAGCGCGTCCTCACGCGAGCGGATATTCCACTCGCGCCACGGGGCGATGACCTTGAGCCGGGGATTGAGTGCCTTGAAGGTCAGCTCGAACCGCACCTGATCGTTTCCTTTGCCGGTGCATCCGTGAGCCACAGCATCGGCGCCCTCCAGCTCGGCGATCTCGACCATGTGCTTGGCGATGATGGGGCGGGCGAAGGAGGTACCCAGCAGGTACTCGCGTTCGTATACGGCGCCGGCCTTGAGGGTGGGAAAGATATAGTCCGACACAAACTCGCCGCGCAGATCCTCGACATAGACCTTGCTGGCGCCGCTGGCGATGGCCTTGGCCTCCAGCCCGTCCAGTTCATCGTCCTGGCCCAGATTGGCGGTGACACAGATCACTTCACAGCCATAGTTCTCTTTTAGCCAGGGGACGATAATGGAGGTGTCCAGCCCGCCTGAATAGGCCAGTACACACTTTTTTACTTCATCCTTCATCCTGCCGCTCCTTGGGTTCGAGATCGATGATCATGGCAATTTCGTCACAGTTGGGGAAACGTGGGCAGTCCAGGCAGTCGCCCCAGATTTTGTGGGGCAGCGTCTCTCGCGGCACCACGGAAAAGCCCATCCGTTCAAAGAAGGCCTGTTGATAGGTCAGGGCGAACGCCTTGGGCAACCCCAGTTCGACCGCCTCGTCCAGCAGTTCCTGCACGATGCGTCGGCCGATCCCCCGGCCCTGCCAGTCGCTGCTTACAGCCAGAGAGCGCACTTCGCCGATATTATCCCAGACGATGTGCAGCGCGCCGCACCCGACCACGGTGCCATCGATGGTGGCTACCAGAAAATCGCGAATGTTCTGATAGAGCTGGTGATGCGAGCGAGGGAGCATTTGCTGGGCGCTGGCAAAGGCGTTCACCAGCGCGGCGATAGCCGGCACGTCGCCCACAACCGCCTTGCGAATGACCATCCGGGCCGTGTCGTCGGTCGACACATCCTGTGCCGCCCCCTGGATAGAGGTCGCGACTTCAATCTCTTGTCCCATTACATAACTCCAAAGGCTTTGTCGAGGATACCCAACGCCTCGTCCAGATCGGACTGGTCCACAATAAGGGGTGGCAACAGACGCAGAACCTCGTTGCCGGCTTTGCATGTGAGCATGCCATGATCGTAGCAGGCCTGCAGTGCAGGGGCCACATCTGCGGCGGCTTCGATGCCCCAGATCAGGCCGCGGCCGCGTATCTCGCGGATCACGTCATACTTGTGCTGCAGGTCCATCAATCCCTCTTCCAGGTACGAGCCGGCCCAACGCACATGCTCAAGGAATGCGGGATTCGATATCTTGTCGAACACGACGTTGGCGGCGGCACAGGCGACCGGGTTGGCGGCAAAGGTGCTGCCATGATCGCCCGGCTGGATCGAATCGGCCACCGCCTGGGTGACCAGCGTGGTTCCGATGGGGAGCCCACCGCCCAGTGGCTTGGCGACCGTCATGATGTCGGGGGTGACGCCATAGGGCTCGTACGCCCATAGCGTGCCGGTGCGCCCCAAGCCTGACTGGACCTCATCATAGATCAACAGCACGTTGTGCCGGTCGCACAGGTCGCGCAGGCCACGGAGAAAAGCCGGATCGGCGGCGTGCACGCCGCCCTCACCCTGCACCACCTCGACGATACAGGCGCAGGTGCTGTCATCGATGGCGGCCTCGGCCGAGGCCAGGTTGTTGTACTCGGCCAGCACGGCGCCGGGCATCAACGGCAGGAAAGGGTCCTGATAGTGGGCGCGAGGCGTGACCGCCAGCGAGCCCATGGTGCGCCCGTGAAAGCCGCCGCTAAAGCAGACGACGTTGACCTTGTCCGGACCGTGATGAGTCTTGGCCCACTTGCGGGCGAACTTGAGGGCCGCTTCGACGGCCTCGGTGCCCGAGTTGCAGAAAAAGGCCTTGTCGGCGAACGAAGAGTTCACCAGTTTCTCCGCCAGGAGGGCCTGAGGGGCGGTGTGGTAGAGGTTGGAGGTATGCATCAACCGGGCCGATTGCTCCTGAATGGCCCGCAGCACGTCGGGATCGCCATAGCCCAGCGCGTTGACCGCAATCCCGCTGACGAAATCGAGATAGCCCTTGCCCTCGGTGTCGAACACGCGCACGCCCTCACCTCGTTCCAGCACAAACGGCGCCCGGGCATAGGTGTGCAATACGTACTGATCGTCCAGCGCCTTGATCTCGTCGGCCTTCATCGCGTTTTCTCCTCGATAGTATGGGTGGTCGCGGCGCCGGGCGCCGTGCCATTATGCACTCGGGTGCCGCTGCCTGCGGCCAACCCCTCCAGATTGGTGATGCGCGCCGCGCCGATGCCCTGTTCGATGGCATCCAGCGCCGAGCGTACTTTGGGAATCATGCCGCCGGTGATGTGCTCCTCGGCGATGAGTCGCAATGCTTCGTCGGCGTTCAGGCTGGGTAGCACGGCGCCCTGCAGCATCACGCCGGGCACATCGGTCAGGTAGATCATCTCGGCCACGCCCAGGGCTCGGGCGATAGCCAGGGCGGCATGGTCGGCGTTCACATTAAAGGCACGGCCGTCGGCGCCCAGCGAGATGGGCGAGATGACGGGCACAAAGCCACAATCCAGTAACTGTTGCAGACAGGTCACATCTACGTGGGTGATTTCGCCGACACGCCCCAGATCACCTGCCGGATGCATCATTTTGCAGGCGCGCAACAGGCCGGCGTCCACGCCGCTCAGCCCGATCGCCCTCACGCCCCGGGCCACCAACCGCCCGATGAGCCGCTTGTTCACCGCGCCAGAGAGCACCATCTCGGCGACCCACAGCGATTCTTCGTCGGTGACGCGCAGCCCCTCGACGAAACAGGGCTCCAATCCCAGACGTTTTTGCAATCCGGCAATCTCGGGGCCGCCGCCGTGGACCACCACCAGGCCCTGTGTGGATGCCATAGGTACCAGCGCATCCACCAGTTGATCCAGCGCTGGCCCTTCTTGCAGCTCGGCGCCCCCTACCTTGAGCAGTGTCAGTCCGTTCATCCCTCTCCTTCCGACTGTGATGGCATCACGCCCACAGACCCAGGGTTTCGTCCAGACCAAACATCACGTTCATGTTCTGCACGGCCGCCCCCGAAGCGCCTTTGACCAGGTTGTCCAGAGCGGTGATGAGGATCAGTTCTCCCTCGCCGCCGGCAGGCGCGACCGATAGCGCGCAGCGATTGGTGTTGACGACGTGGGCCAGGGTGGCCAGTTGCCCCGTGTCGAGCACGTGAACGAAAGGCGCATCGGCGTATGCCTGATTCCAGAGCGCCACCACATCCGCAGTGCTCACGCTCGGATCCACATCCACATAGACGGCGGAGAGGATACCGCGGGACACCGGCAGCAGGTGCGGCGTGAATACCACGCGCAGCGGCTGCCCGCAGTACAGCGATAACTCTTGCTCGATCTCGGGCACGTGGCGGTGGGTATGGCCGATGTTGTAGGCCGACAGGTTATCGTGCACACTGACGAAATGGGTCTTTTCGGTGGGCCTGGCTCCTGCGCCCGAGACGCCCGACTTGGCGTCGATGATGACGCGCCGGGAGGTGACCATGCCCGCATTGAGCAGAGGATGGAGGGCCAGCAACGGGCCGGTGGGGTAGCATCCGGGATTGGCCACCAACCGCGCATCGGCGATTTGCTCGCGGTAGACCTCAGTCAGGCCATATACGGCCTCGCCCAGCAGATCGGGCACGGGGTGAGTGCCGTACCATGTGTTGTATACGGCGGCGTCATGGAGGCGAAAATCGGCCGAAAGATCCACGCAACGGGCGCCGGCCTCGAGCACTCGTTGGGCCAGGACGGCTGAGGCGCCATGAGGCGTGCAGAGCAGGGCGACATCCACTTTCTCGGGTGTGGCGTCATCCGGCGACACCAGAGGCAGGTCGTAGGGACAGGGGTAGATATCGGAGAATCGACGCCCCGCATAACGCTCTGAGGTGAGAAAGATCACCTCGACCTCGGGATGCTGCTGGAATATCTTGACCAGCTCGTATCCCGTGTACCCCGTCGCTCCATAGATTCCGACTCGCATGCTCATTTTCTCCAGATATTTTATGTGGCGCAGAAAAACAAAAAAACCAGCCTCCCGTCTGGAAGCTGGTGGCTGAGTCTCTCTGCCGATCCGATCCCCGCCCAAGCAAAAAACATCCAGACCGGTGGTCCGGTTAATTCCTCGGGCGCCTCCTGCTGATATGGAGCGGAAAATAGCGACTCATGCTCTGACTCTTTCTCAAGAATTTGCTCCAGTGTACATCAAAGTGTATAGACTGTCAAGAAGCGTTCCAGATCCCATTGACGGCGGGCTCTGGACGTGATACCATGCCCTATACCTGTCGTCGCTCATCTCATCGGCAAAGGAGAGCACCGACATGATCATTGTGCACCTGACCTGGATGGGGCCGGAGGACCAGAGTCCGCCTGTGCGTTTTGGTGTGAACGAACTGGCCGACGCGATACGTGGGCGTGGCATGGAAGTGGTCGAGACGATGGCCGATGACGGCAATGCGGCCGGAACGGCCTCTGTCACCATCGGCCTGCTGCTGACCAGCTCGGCGCCCAAGACGGGGGCGTCTCCGCGCTTTTATGCCGAGGACTATGTCATCATCCCTTGTGCCGAAGGTCCCATGCTGGTGGGGCATGGGCCGGCCGGCATGATGTACGCCTGTCTCGATCTGGCCGAGCAACTGGCGATGGGCGCCGATTTGCGCCAGGTAACGCCGCGTAGCGCCACCCCCGAACTGGCCGTGCGCGGGTTGTACGCCTTTCTTCACAATGCCGAGGCCGAGCGCGACTGGCTGTACGATCCCGCCTTCTGGCAGGATTATGCCGATACGCTGGCGCGTTATCGCTTCAATCGGTTCAACCTCATCTACGGCCACCAGACCGCCCACCTGATCCCCATCTATGCCCATCTGCTCGACGATCTCGATGATGATTTTCCGGGCATTCGGGTGGAGGGCATCACCTCTGAAGAGCGGGCGCGTAACCTGGCCGCATTGCAGGCGGCCTCGGCGGCCATGGCCTCGCGCGATATTACCTTTTGCCTGGGGATATGGCAGTCGCGCCCGTGGACGGTGGCCAACGGCGTGTGGGAGACCCAGCCCACCCGGGTGACGGGCATCGACGACCTGGCGCTGCTGGCCGACTATACCCGGCGCGGTTTTCTCACCCTCATCGAACGGTGCCCGCATATCGACGCCGTTCAGTTGCGTATGAATATCGAGTCCGGCGTGGGCGATCAGCGCTTTTTCGTGCAGGCATTCGCGCCGGCTCTGCAAGAGCTGGCCGCGCGGGGACGGCGCCTGACGGTTGAGCTGCGCAACTGGGGACTGCACCCCGACACGGTCGAGGCATTTCGACGGTCGGGGGCAGAGGTCGTCGTCAGCACCAAGTACTTTGCAGAACATCAGGCCATGCCCTATCAGCCGCCGGTCATGAGGGGCAGCTACAGTTATGACAGCTATCTGCGCGTCGACAAGCCCTTTGCCTTTCAGTGGCACCTGTGGAACCTGGGCAGCCACCGCCTGTTTGCCTGGGGCGATCCCGATTGGGCGCGACGATTCGTGCAATCCTGTCACCTGGGCGATGGCGTGGGCTTTGAGGCGACGCCCCCCGGGTCGCAGAAGGGGTTTGGCCAGTGGGGGCAGGTGACCCCCGGCGATTGGGCGATGCGCAGCGATCTACCGCCGCGTCCCGATTTCGAGCATTACTGGTTCTTTCTCATGGCTCTGGGGCGGATGGCGTACGATCCGACCACGCCCGATGAGGTCTTTGTCCATCAACTGGCTTTGCGCGCGACGCCCGAGGCCGCCCCTCACCTGCTGGCGGCATATCGGGCGGCCGGCAAGGTGGTGTCGTACCTCATCAGCCAGCGTATGGACGATCCGAATATGTACGTCTGGCCCGAACTGGACGCCGGCGGGCCGATCGATCATCACATCGACGCGCCGCCCGGCGAGGTGACCCTCTTTGCGACGGCGCGGGAGTACGCCCGATGCCGTGTGCAGGGGCAGGGGAGCGCGAAACGCTCACCCTTTGACGCCGCCGACGATCTGGAGCGGCTTGCCGACGAGATCGATGCTCACTTAAAGACACTGGCCGATATGCCGGGGCTGGAAGAGAGCGTGGAGTATCGCGTCGTGCGGGTGGATTTCGCCGCACTGTCTGCTCTGGCCCGCTATCACGCGGCCAAATCTCGCGCCGCCGGCCATCTGGCGCTCTTTTATGCCGTGGGCGAGCGGCACAATCTGGATGATGCCGAGGATGCCGCGGCGCAAGCGGTGGACCTGTGGGAGGCGCTCTGTGAGCGCACCGCGCCCTTTTACGATCGATTGCATCTGGGCCCCTCAGGGGGCCACTGGCGGCATAACCTGCCCCGCGTGCGGTACGATCTGACGCGTGTCCGCCGCGTGCGACAGCTTTGGGAGGCGCACGGGCTGTTCGTATGCGGGTTGGATGCGGGGCCCGGAACAGCTACGCGCGCCCCGGAGCGGGAGCGCAGCGGATTAGAGATCGAGCCGCGCTTTGATCCGCTCGGCCCCGATACCGCCTATACGCCCGATCGGGGCTATGGCTGGTTGAACCCGGCGGGGCTGCAGGCTGCAGGAGCGGCGCCGCTGCCTCGTGAGCTGGCCTGGGGTGTCCACTATATCCGCCCCGGGGAGACATACGATCCTGCGATAGTGGATGCGATCCCGACGGACGGCCTGACCCATGGCTATATTACCGCCGAGACGCCCCATACGCTGCGCATCGACCTGCCCGATGGGCTGTATCGGGTGACCCTGATCGCCCCTCTGGTATCCGGCTTTTCATCGTCGGCCCGGATAGGTGCCGAAACCGTCACCTGGGGGCAATCGGCTCCGTCCGCCGTCTCTCTGGATATCAAAGTGCGGGGTGGCTGCCTGCAGATCGCGCTGGGCGAGGATGGGCCGTGGGCGCTGGCCGGACTGGTCGTGCGGGCCATGGCCCCGCAGATCGCCCACCTGCCACCCCGGGCGCTGTGTCAGGGAGATGCGGTGATGCTCACCACCACGGCGACGGCTCCCTCCGGCCCCTGCAGCATGACGCTGCGCTATCTCTGGTGGGGTGAATGGCGCGAGACGGCCATGTCGGGCGACGGTGAGTCGTTCGTGGCGATGCTGCCCGCCGACTGCCCCAATTCGCTGCTGGAGTACGAGTTCGTGGCGCGCGCCCCGGACGCCCGGGAGAGCCGCTCGGTGCGTTACCGTGTGCCGATGCTGAAAGGGTACCGCCCGCCGGAGGTCGTCGACGCCTCGGGACCGGAGAGATGGTCACCGTCTGACACGCTGACGTTCTGCCTCACCCTGGTGGGTGGCGAATATGCCCGAGAGGTGCGTCTGCACTATCGCGAGGCGGATCAGAATCGCCCGTTCCGTGTCGCCTCGCTACCCGGCGGTCGATCCGGTGACTATGTTCACGAGATCGATGCGTGCCACCTGGATAGAGCCTACGAGCTACTCTACTACTGGGAAGTGCTGGATGCTCTGGGCGGCGGGACATTTTATCCCGATCCGTTTTCTGATGTGCGTTATCGCATAGCCCGACCCGACGGAGAGTGATGATTACACGATCTGGAAAGGAGGCGCTCGATGCTCTATCCCTACGATACGCACGTACACACCCCCTATTCACCCTGTGGACGCAAGACGGACGATGAGGGCGCCTATCTGGCCGCGCCCGAGCGCTACTTCCGGCGCGCTCAAGAGATGGGCTTGCAGGCGATCATCTTCACCGACCATTTTGTCGAGAACCCGGCGGCTCCGGGAAGCGTGCCCTTTTACAGCTCATGCGGACCGGAGATGATCTCCGATCTGCGCGCCGAGCTGGCCCGACTGGAGCCGCCGGAGGACTGCCGCATCTATGTCGGTTGCGAAACCGAGACCATGTCCACCGAATGGGTGGGGGTGAGCCCGGAGGTCTCGGCGGCGCTGGATTTCGTGCTGGTGCCCACCACCCACTACCACCTGCCCGGTGTTCCCTGCCCCCCTTCGTGGGCGCCTGAGGATGTGGCCGACCATATGCTGACCATGCTGGCCTCGGTCGTAACGCGCCCCTGGTTGGATAGCGTGGCCCATCCCTTCGCCGAGTCGGAGGCGCTCATCGGCGATCTGCGGGCTATCTATGAGGCGATGGATCGGGCTCGACTGGAGGATGTGTTGGGGCTGGCGGCTCATCATGGTGTGGCGCTGGAGGTGAACGTCTCATCGCTGGCGTCAAAGAATATGCCTCACTATACCGAGATGTATGCCGAGATCGTCCCCCTGGCCAAACAGATGGGGGTGCGCTTTACCTGTGGCTCGGACGCTCATGATCATCGCAGGCTGGGGATCACTCAGGCGGCCGAGGAGTGGATCGCCGCTGTGGGGTTGACGCCCGACGATTTTCTCACACCCGAGGCGTTGCGCGCCCGGCGGGGCCGATCCTGACGGCCGCGCCTACAGACGACGCAGACTCTTGAGCGCCGCAAAGAACTCGGCCAGATACTGATCGGCCAGGCGCCGGCGGCGGAGGATGAGGACGCCTATCAGATAGCCGACCAGGACCCATCCCCAGGGCGGGCTTTTTTCGAGGGCGACGCCGATGAGGATGACGTAGGGTAGCGCATACAGCGGCCAGGCCAGCTGGTGAGAGTGGATCATCCAGAGGACGACGAGCAGGATCAATATGCCGAGCACCGGCCATATCGCGACGTAATTCGCCCACAGCAGATAGAGGGCCACTCCGATCGAGATACTCAGATCTGCTTCTGCATCATGCCGTCCGATCCAGGTTTGGCCGTGATCGTTATCTCGTCGGGCCAGAGGGCCGTCGAGTAGATCGCTGAGCCACGATACCAGCACCATTGCGCAGACAATGGACAATCCCTCAGCCCCTCGTATAAAGCCTGTCCAGGCGATGACCGGACCCAGAAGCGCTCGAAAAAGAGTCAGTATATCGGCGAGTGTTCTGGCGTGTCTGATCATGTGGCCTGCCTCGTGTGATGGCGCCGGTGCGATGCCGACGGGGCAAGGGATCGGACGCAATGCTCCTGCCTCTATTCTAACATGTATCGTGCCTTTTGGGCGTCAAAAAAGCGAGGGAGGAACCTCTTCTGGCCCTCCCCCGCCGGTACGAAATATTCTGTTGGACGGAGGGATGTTTCACCCCCCTGCGATCAAAGCCGTTATTCGGCCTGCAACGTTGTGTGCGCATGCCCGGAGACATCCGTCATCCACGCACTATTTCGCTGCGTACACCACCTGAAGCCGCATCAACACCTCCATCTCGCCCGGGCTGATGGGGCCGGCCCCGCCACCCATGCCGCCCTGTGCCGCGACCGAGCGCAGGCTGGTATCGTAGAATCCACCGCCCTGGGCGATCACTTCACTCACGCTGACGACCGAACCGACCTCGAGTCCGTTCAGCGTTGCCAGTTCGGTGGCTTTGGCCAGTGCGTTGGCGATGGCCTTCTCACGGGCCTCTGACTCGAATCGGGTGGGATCGGCCAGGCTAAAGCTCACCCCATGTACCTGGTTAGCGCCCGCCTCCATGGCGGCATCCAGCACGCTGCCCACCTTGTCCAGGTCGCGGATGGTGACGTTTACCATATTGGTGACGCGGTAAAGGGCCTCTCCAGACAGGCGGCCATCCATACCCCGGTCGCGCTCGACCCACACGCCATAGCCGGTAGTCTGTATATCGGCGTCAGAGACGCCCTGTGCTTTGATGGCATCGATCACCGCCTCCATCGTCTCGGCGGCCTCGGAGGTGGCCTCTTTGACCGTCGATCCCATGGTTTCGACGCCGATGTTGGCGTGGGCGA
>JBMNOI010000167.1:0-6241 GCA_050942995.1 Anaerolineae bacterium | reverse complement strand
AGTCAAAATTGTGGAATATGACCGGCTTTCGAGGTGAGGGATATGCGCAAGATGCGGATGTGTTCGCCGCATGATCGAAACGATTTGCAGAGTCGGGTGCGTAGTGGTATACTTCTAGGCGCAATCGGGGCGTAGCGCAGCCAGGTAGCGCACTTGAATGGGGTTCAAGTGGTCGGACGTTCGAATCGTCTCGCCCCGACCAGAAGCGGCCAACCGTGATTAGCGGCTGGCCGTTTTGTTATTCCTCGCGTGTGGGGGGCGTGGCTTGTCCAGGCGGCATATGTAGAGCCGACGGCGGTGGGTACACCGCTGCGGTGCACTCACCGCCCGCGTCGACTCCGGTGGGGACGGGAGACAGGCAGTGAGTACGCCGCCTATGGAGAGAGTCGCCAACGGCGGGATGCAGACGGTCTGGCGGCGCGGCCAAGCGATTTCGAGTCAAATGCGATCGCCCTGAGGGAGAGACTTGACGGCTGCTATATCTCGGGTGTACTATTTGCGGGTGGAAGAAGCGGCTCGTCCTATTCGCGAGGTGGACGCCGTTCCATGACGATGGATTACTCTGGTCGCGATTCTGGCCGGAACGAGTTCACCGGCCCACAGGCGGTAGTATGGCGACCTCTATACATATCCCACATATTCGCACCAAGCTCTCTGTCCCCGTTTTGCGGCCCGATCTCGTCGAGCGGCCGTCGCTGAATCAAATGCTGGATCGGTGTATATCGCATCGCCTGATGTTGATCTCTGCACCGGCGGGGTCCGGCAAGACGACTCTGCTCAGCCAGTGGGCGCAGCGATGTCGGTGGCCGATCGCCTGGGTATCGCTGGATGCCGCCGATGACGATCCGGTGCGCTTTTGGTCGTATCTGGTCGCCGCTCTCGACGGATTGGAGCCGAGCCTCGGCCCGCATCTCCTGCCGATGTTGCACAGTTCGCGTCCGGAAACGGGGGGATATCTGGTTGCGACGCTGATCAATTTCCTATCACGAATTTCTGATCCCTTTGTGCTCGTTTTGGATGATTATCATTGCATCGAATCAGAGGCTGTGCACACCTCGCTGACGACCCTGCTGGACTATGCGCCGGCGTCGATGCATCTGATCCTGTCCTCGCGAAAGGATCCTCCCCTTCCGCTGGCCCGATGGCGGGCACGGGAGCACATGATCGAGTTACGTGCCCCCGATCTGCGTTTCTCTCCGGAAGAGACCCGGGCACTGCTCGAACGGACGATCCACTCGACTCTCTCTGACCATGATGTGGCCGGGTTGCAGACATGGATAGAGGGATGGGCGGCGGGGGTTCAACTGGCCGCTCTGACCATCGAGCAGCAACGGGCGCATCGGCCGGACTTTGCGCTGCCCGAGTTACGTCAAGATGGTCGGCATCTGCGCGACTATTTCGCCGCAGAGGTGCTCGATAGACAGTCTGACGCGGTGCGGACGTTCCTGCTCAGAACGTCGATTCTCGATACCCTGAACGCGTCGTTGTGCGATAGGGTGACGGGACAGAGCCACAGCCACTCCATGCTCGACGATCTTTACCGCCGGAATCTGTTCATCACGGCGCTGGATCGTCGGGGCGAGTATCGCTACCACCGCCTGTTTGCCGACTTTTTGCGAACACAGGCCCGACGCGATCTGGCAGCCGAATGGCCGGCGCTTCACGGTCGCGCGGCCGACTGGTATGAGCAGCACGGCCTGTTCGACGAGGCCATCGATCACGCTCTGGCCGCCGGGCAGGTGGCGCGGGCGACGGACCTCATCCACCGGTTGGCGCGAGAGTGCGTGATGCGAGGTGAATCGGCGACGGTGTTGCGCTGGCTCAGGGCGCTACCCGATGATGCGATCCTCGATCAACCCTACTTTTGCCTGATGTTTGCCTGGGCGCTGGCCAATTCGGGTCAGGGCGAGGCGGCGATTCCCTATCTGGAGCGTATCGAATCCACCGAGCATGAGGGGAGCGAGGCCTCTCTGTTATTGGGCGAGGCGGCCACCGTGAGGGCACGTATCGCCGCGTTGCAGGGCGATGCATCCCGGCACGCTCGATATGCGCAGCGCGCGCTGGATCTCTTGCCCGCCGATGCGTTGTTGATGCGCAGCGATGCGTTACTGGATCTGGCGTTTGCGCACCGGGACGGCCTGAACCTGGACCGGGCTGAGGAGGCATTCTGGAAGGCCATCCGTAGCAGCCGGGCGGCGGGCAACGTGCGAACGACGATGATGTCCGTCTATTATCTGGGCGACACCTATATGGAGATGGGGCAGGCCGCGCAGGCGGCCCGAATCTATCAACAGGGACTGGACTGGTGCCGCCAGAGCGTGCTGCCATCGACACTGGCCTGCTGGGCTCATGCGGGATTTTCGGCGCTCCTGTACGAGTGGAACGATCTGTCCGAGGCCGACGTTCAACTACGTCGGGCGCTCGATCTGGGGCAGCAGAACGGAGAGCCCAAGCCGTTGATGTATGCCCGCATCACCCTGGCGTGTCTCTTACAGTCCAGAGGGCAGCATGATGAGGCGCTGGCGGTGCTGGACGATGCCGGTGAGATCGCCGATCAGACCCGCATCGTCCAGATCGACTCCCAGATCAAGCTCACACGGATCAAGCTCTGGCTGAGGCAGGGCCGGCGAGATATGGCGGCCGCCTGGCTTCGTCGTCATGGCCTCGATGTGGCAGATGAGGCGTTTTCGGACGATGAACTGACGACGCTGGCCTGGTTCTATCTGACGCCGGCAGAGGGGGAGCCTCTGGCGGTGGAGGCCGTTCGTCGGCTCGTTGGGCGAATTCGGTCCCGTTACGAGATTGCCGTCGCTCACCGCCTGATTCGGCGGCAGGTGGATGATTCGATTATTCTGGCGCTGGCGCACCATGAACTGGGCGATGACGAGGAGGCGCTGGCGTGTATGGAACGCGCGCTGACCGCTGCCGAACCGATGGGCCTTCTGCGAACTTTTGCGGATTGGCCCCATCCGGCGGTGGGCGCGCTGTTGCGCCGTCTTGCCCGGCAGGACGATACGGGGTATCGACGCAGACTGCTCGATGCGCTGGCTGCGGCCCCTGCGCCGCAGTCGACCTCTGATCAACCGTCGACGACGGACGACGATCGTCCGCCGATCGAGGCGCTTCACCCGCGCGAGATCGAGATCCTGCGGCATATCGCTCGGGGACTTTCGGACCAGGAGATCGCCGACGAGATGATCCTGGCCGTCAGCACCGTCAAGTGGTATCTGCGTAACCTCTACGGCAAGCTGGGAGTCAACCGGCGCACCCAGGCTCTGGCCCGGGCCAGAGCGATGGGTCTTTTCTCCGACTGAATCTGCCCTCCTTTTCCCCTCCTTTCGAACGGTGATTTCATCCTGCCGCTGCGCTATACTGGCGACAGGTTATTGATCCATTCATTCGATCTGGAGGGACCATGCAGTACAGGCCATTTGGCAAATTGGGGTTTCAGGTCTCGGCTCTCGGATTCGGCGCCATGCGACTGCCCACTGTGGACGGCGTCATCGATGAGGAAGAGGCCACCCGCATGATTCATTACGCCATCGATCAGGGCGTGAACTATTTGGATACGGCCTATCCCTATCATGACGGAGCCGGCGAGGCCTTTGTCGGACGGGCCCTCAAGGGGGGGTACCGGGAGCGGGTCAAGCTGGCGACCAAGATGCCGAGCTGGCTGGTTCACAGCGCCGATGACTTTGATCGCTACCTGGACGAGCAGATGGAGCGGTTGCAGGTCGACTATCTGGACTTTTACCTGCTGCACACGCTGAACAAGGATCACTGGCCCCGGCTCCGCGATCTGGGCGTGCGCGAATGGGCGGAGAAGGCCGTGGCCGACGGGCGCTTTGGCCGTCTGGGCTTTTCCTTCCATGATGATGTCGAGACGTTCAAAACGATCATCGACGAGTTCGATTGGGCGATGTGCCAGATCCAGTACAACTATATGGATGTGGCGAATCAGGCGGGGCTCGAAGGCTTGCGCTATGCGGCGGCGAAGGGGATCGCCGTCGTCATCATGGAGCCGCTGCGGGGCGGCAAACTGGTCGATCCACCCTCGGTGATTCAGGAGATCTGGGACAGCGCGACGCCCCGGCGCACGCCGGTCGAATGGGCGCTGCACTGGCTATGGGATCAGCCGGAGGTGTCGGTCGTCCTCAGCGGCATGAGCACTATGGAGCAGGTGAAGCAGAATATAGCCATCGCCGAAACGTCCCGCGTCCACTCGCTCACGGACGACGAGCGGGCGCTCATCGATCGGGTGCGCTCGGCATACTCGGGTCTCATCGCCATCCCCTGCACAGGCTGCGCCTACTGCATGCCCTGTCCACAGGGCGTGGATATTCCGGGAAACCTGGCGAACTATAACGAGGGTATCATGTATAACAATCCCGAGTCCTCGCGCGGGCATTATGCCTGGCAAAAGTTCGCCTACGAAGTCCAGCAAATTTTCACGCAGGATGTGCGGGCTGCGGCGTGTGTCCAGTGTGGCGCGTGCGAGACCCACTGTCCGCAGGCCATTCCCATCAGCGAGTGGATGCCGGTCATCGACCGGGCTCTGGGGAACGGCGGTTCCTATCCGACCCGCCTTCCGTCGAGGAACGGACAGGGCACAGGGATATAGACCAACCAGGACCTCCTTCGATCCCCCCGCAGGTGAGACGGCCAGCCGATACCGGCTGGCCGTCTCACTGTGGAGAAAAGCAACCCCTCTCCTTTCGCTGCGTCTGATCGGATGAATGCGCGTAACACCACCCCTGACCAGTTTGACGTCTGCGCTTCTCGACCCTATTGTAGATGCCAGAGGCGAGTTCTGTGATGATACGCCGTTGTCTCTGTGGCCACGTGGAATTCGGAGGTGAGGTAACTCCCTATGCCACCTGAATCGGCTATCATCACGGAAGACTCCGATGAATTGTAGTGACATCCCGTCAGTGCAACGCCTGTGTCGGGTGTGGCGCCGGCGGCCCTGGTACGATAGCGATTGTTTTTCGAACCGCCCCGGTGCTGTCCTCGCGCAGGAGGGGCCACTTATCACATGGGGGAAGCAAGATGAAGATTACTGACGTTCAGACGATCCTGTTGCGCTATCCGGAAAGCACGGATTCGCATTCGGATGCGCAGCACCATTTCGGGCGTCGCTCGGGGCTGGCGATCCGCCTGCACACCGATGCGGGTATCATCGGGCACAGCTATGTGGGGTTTGGCGTGTCGGCGCCCTCGGCCGAGGCGGTGCAGGTGATGATCGACCGGCAACTGGCGGGCGTCTTGATGGGACAGGACCCGTTCCTGCCGCGGCGATTGCGTGATCTGATGTGGCACGAGGTCGAGTATTCGGGCATCGAGGGCATCGCTCATTTCGCGCTGACGGCGCTGGATACGGCGCTGTGGGATATCATGGCGCGGGCGCTGGATGTGCCGGCGTGGAAGCTGCTGGGCGCCTGTCGCGACCGCATCCCGGCCTATGCCATGGTGGGCTGGTACTATGACGATGATGACGATCTGGAAAAGTATCGGCGGGCCATCGCCACGGCGCTGGAGGATGGCATGGCGGGCATCAAGATCAAGGTAGGGCGCGGACCGCTGGCCGAGGATGTGCACCGGATCGAGGTGGCGCGGGCGCTCATGGGAGATGGCCTGCCGCTGATGGTGGACGCCAACCAGGTGCTCAGCCGAATCGAGGCCGAGCGTCGCGGCCGTGTGTACGAAGAGATGGGCTGCTACTGGTTCGAAGAGCCGTTGCGCCCTCACGATAAAGAGGGCTATGGCATGCTGACCCGTGCGCTGGGCATTCCCATCGCTGCGGGCGAGAACGAGTATGCCAAGTACCATATCCAGGAGCTGATTGCGGCGGGCGGCTGCGATATCCTGCAGCCCGATTGCCGCCGCACCGGCGGCCCCAGTGAATGGATGGAGATCGCCGGACTGGCCGCCGCCCACCATGTGCCCATCGCCAGCCACGGCGGCGACGGGGTAACCACCCATCTGCTTATGGTGACGCCCAGTGCGATCTGGTGCGAGACGGGCGGCAAGCCCAAGGGACCGGGGCAGTTCACCGATCGGGCGCGCATCGACAACGGCTATGTCTATGCCCCCGAAGCGCCCGGCTGCGGCATGGAGTTGCGCGATGAGGTGATCGAGCAGTTCGGGGTCAAGCACTGATTGCTCCGGATACTCTATCGGGCAACCGGTGGGGTAAGCTATGAACATATAAACAGAGGGCGGGATACCCTGCCCTCTGTTG
>JBMNOI010000034.1:0-32020 GCA_050942995.1 Anaerolineae bacterium | reverse complement strand
GCCAAAGGCGTTGACAGAGCAGCAGGGGCGGCATACAGTGTGTCGGTACGCGACTCGCGAGGATAACAGATTCTAAGGGAGCAGACGGGATATGAAGGTGATCGAAACGCGGTTACCGGGAGTGCTGATCGTCGAGCCCGACGTGTTCGGTGATAACCGGGGGTTTTTCCTGGAGAGTTACTCCTACCGCAAGTACGCCGAACAGGGCATCTCGGATCAGTTCGTGCAGGATAATCACTCGCGTTCGACGCGTGGGGTGCTGCGTGGACTGCACTATCAATCATCGCCGGGGCAGGCCAAGCTGGTGCGGGTGGTAACCGGTGGGGTGTACGATGTGGCGGTGGATATTCGCCACGGCTCGCCCACCTTTGGCCAATGGGTGGGTGTGACCCTGTCGGCGGAGAATCATCGCCAGCTCTATATTCCGGTCGGTTTCGCCCATGGATTCTGTGTGCTCAGCGACGTGGCCGATTTTCTGTACAAGGTGACGAGCTATTACGCGCCCGAATTGGAGCGCGGCATCGCCTGGGACGATCCCGACCTGGCCATCGATTGGCCGGTGGATGAACCGATCCTCTCGGCGCGCGACCGCGAACATCCGCGCCTGATCGATGCGCCGCGCGATTATGTATATGGCGAATGATCGGCCAGGCCGAGCATAACGAATGGGCCGCCGCACAGTGGATCGTGCGGCGGCCTGTTTTACTTGCGCGAACCGTTGTCGATGCGTGCCCGTCCGTCAGTCGGGCCGGGGCAGCGCATCGGGCGAGTGCACGCCGTACTGGGTGATGATGGCCCGCACGTAGCGCGCCGGCGTGATATCGAACGCCGGGTTGCGGGCGTGAGCGGCGTCGTGGGCCAGCCGCACGCGGCAGATCTCGCCCTCGTCGTTGCGTCCCACCGCATAGAGCACCTCGTCCTCGTCCCGTTCCTCGATGGGGGTATCGTCGCCGGTGGGACAGTCGGGGTCGATGGTGCTGGTGGGGGCGGCGACATAGAACGGGATATCGTGGGCGGCGGCGCACAGCGCCTTCTCGTAGGTGCCGATCTTGTTCGCCACGTCGCCGTTGGCGGCGATGCGATCGGCCCCCACGATAGCCAGGTCGATCTCGCCGCGCCGCATAAAGTAACCGGCGGCGTTATCGGCGATGATGGCGTGTTCGACCCCCTCGTTATGCAGCTCCCATGCGGTGAGCAGAGCGCCTTGACAGCGGGGACGGGTCTCGTCCACATAAACAAAGACCCGCTTGCCCTGGCGGGCGGCCATATAGATGGGGGCCAGGGCGCTGCCCCAGTCCACAAAGGCCAGCCACCCGGCGTTGCAGTGGGTGAGGATTCGCGCGCCGTCGGGGATGAGGTCGGCGCCGTGGCGGCCGATGGCCTCTCCGGCGGCGGCGTTGGCGTCGGCCATGGCGGTGGCCACCTCGACGGCGGCCGCACGCGCCGTGGCCACGCTGCCGGCTTTACGGGCGGCCTCTAGTACGCGGTTGATGGCATAAAAGAGATCCTGAGCCGTGGGGCGGGTGCGACGCAGCGTCTCGGCCCCTTGCTCGACATAACGGTCGAATTCCGGGCCGTCGGGCGCCTCCAGCACCACCTGGGCCATGCCGTATCCGGCGGCGGCGCCGATGGCCCCGGCGCCCCGGACGATCATGGTCTGGATGGCGTGAGCCGTCTCGCGGTGGGTGGGCAGGTCGATGATCTCGAAGCGGTGGGGGATCAACGACTGGTTGACCATCCGCACCGTCCGGCCTTCCATCCATACCGTGCGATAGGGAACACCCTCTACCTGCATGCGTCTCTCCTTCCTCAGAACCTCCGGCTATGGCGCTTTGCGATGGCGCACCGGGTATGCCGGCGTGCAAAGGCGGGTTGTTTACATTGTTGTGGGGGCTACGCCGACCCCACAAAGTTCAAGCCGGCCGGCGGGCCCACCCCAACACGCCCTGTTCATATGCAGCGACTCGTTTCCCGGGCAGGTTCTAGAATCCCTGTTTCTTGTCGATCTGATTGCGCAAGGGGAACTCGCCGCGCAGAAAGCGATCGATATTCTCTTTGAATATGCCGAGAATAAAGTCGCACTCGTACTGGCTGCCGCCGGCCACATGGGGGGTGATGAGCAGGTTTTCGATATCCCACAGTTCGCTGTCTTCGGGCAAGGGCTCTTGCTCGAACACATCCATGCCGGCTCCGGCGATTCGTTTTTCGCGTAGCGCCGGGATAAGGGCCGACTCGTCGATGATGCCGCCGCGCGACAGGCCGATGAGGAGGGCCGTGGGCTTCATCAGGGCGATCTCACGCGCACCGATCATCTTGTCGGTATCGGGCGTGTAGGGCACCGTGACCACCACGTAATCCGACTCGCGAAGCAGCGTGTCCAGGCCGCTCAGATCCGATAGCGACTCGACATAGTCGGGCTTTTCGACGGGATACACATCGACGGCAAGGATACGCATGTCGAACGCCTGGGCGCGCCTGGCGATGGTTCGGCCGATGGTACCAAAGCCGATGATGCCGATGGTTTCACCGGTCAATTCGCGCATCTGCGGGCGCAGCATGCGTGCCGACCAGCAGCGTTCCTGCTGGTGAAGGACAAACTCTTTGATGTGGCGGGTAAAGGCCAGGATCAGCGCAAACGCATGATCGGCCAGGCAGCCGCCGTGTGTGCCCCGCGCGCTGGTGAGCAGCACGTCGCTCTCGACCAGTTCGGGGATGGCGGTGTAATAGTTGATGCCCGAGGAGGGCGATTGGATCCACTTGAGCTTTTTTGCCTTCAAAAAGATGTCTCGCCTGAGCCAGCCCATGAATATCTCGGCATCGGCGATCTCTTCGG
This sequence comes from Anaerolineae bacterium, assembly GCA_050942995.1. Taxonomy (GTDB): domain Bacteria; phylum Chloroflexota; class Anaerolineae; order UBA1429; family UBA1429; genus JBMNOI01. The sequence goes on along the minus strand of JBMNOI010000034.1, from coordinate 29,187 downwards.
CCAGTTTGTCCGGTTCGGAGCAAAAGACAAAGTCGAGATCCGGATATTCTGGCGCGAACTCGGAGATACACTTTTCCAGACCAAAGTAGTTGGGACCGATCAGCACTTTCATCGAAGCATTCTCCTGTCGTTCTGGGATATATATATCATCGTCGGGTCGATTAGGGTCCGATAGAACACAACCAGAATGCGGCCATGGCGCCTCTATGGCTCGGCAGATGCCGCCTCATCGAGAGTCAGGGCGCGTTGCTCCTGCACAAAGGCCGCCAGCCCGCCGGCGATACCGGCGGCTGCTCGATCCTGCTCCTGTGTCAGCAGGTGACGATCTCCGCCCATGAATCCACATTCTATGATGGCGCCCGGGGTATCTCGGGCGATCTTGCGCAGGGCATGGTACTGACGCATATCCTCGGTGATGGTATCCGGGTGGGGCATCAGGCCGGTGCTCGCGGCGTAATGCTCGTAAAGCAATTGCACCAGGCGATCTTCCATCTCGGGGACGGCCGATTGGGTCATGCGCGACACCTTGAATCCAGAGAGCTCGATACACGAGTCGGAGTGGATCGACAAAAGGACGTCGGCGCGGTAGCCGTTCAATCGGGGAGAGAACTCGGGCAGCACCTCGACGCGGTAGCCCTGTCGGCGCAGCTGTTGAGCCACGTGCCGGGCGATCTGCAAATTGATCTCGACCTCTTCGAGGCCGTCGGGGCAGACGGCGCCCGAATCGTGCTGCCAGTGGCCGGCGATGAGCCCCACCGTCGGCGCATCGGCCTGGAGTCCGGCGAGGCGGCCGGGCAGATTGGGCATGTCGAGCAACGCAAGCACCACGAGGATACCGACCAGGAGAAGCAGCCCGATCTTTATCGCGGCGGCGATTGTCCCTAAACAGGAGCGCCTTTTCGAAGGCAAGGTATAGTAGCGAGACATCGGCACCCTCTGAATATGAATGTCCATAGTGTACATAGAGGGAGGGCGGTCGTCAATGCGAGGACAGGTCATGAGCGACTCGCGATACAGATCATGACGACAACCGTCAAAGAATATGAGGTGAGGGTTGACATTTTCAAAAACATTTGCTATAATGTCAAATAATTAGAGGATGAAGAAATTATTTTGCGTGGAGAATAGGAATATGCACAAGATGTTGACCCGTTGCCCAAACTGCGGTGGAGATCTGGCCGCCACGCGATTGAGCTGCACGTCGTGTGAGACGGTGATTCTTGCACAGTATACGCCGTGCCGCTTCTGTCGGTTGTCCTCCGAGAGCCTGCATTTTATCGAGGCGTTTGTGCGCAATCGTGGGAACCTGAAAGAGATGGAACGCGAGGTAGGCGAATCGTACTGGTCACTGCGAAGCCGCCTGAACGATGTGATCGATGAATTGGGCTTTGAGGTGGATATGGCGGAAGAGATGGCCGGCGCGCGACGGCGTGAGGTGCTGGAGCGCCTGGGGCAGGGCGAGATCGACGCCGAAGAGGCCGCCCGCCTGCTGGCGCAGATTCGCCGCGAGGGGGATCGATAACGATAGAGCCAGATAAGGAAGATGTCGATGAACGAGATAGAGATCGTTAAACGATACAACGAGACGTTCGCCGTCGAGATTCCCCTGAGGTTACAGGTGGACGGTGACGTCGGCACCGTCGAGATCTGTGGCACTGACGAGGCCCGGGCAGAGGTCGAGGTCACTGTAAAGGCTTGGGGACAGAGCGAAGAAGAGGCCGGGGCAAAAGTCGAGCAGATCACAGTCGATATCGAGCAGGGTGACGAGGGGCAGGTGCAGGTGAGGAGCGCCGTCCCCGGGAAACTATGCATCGGCCGCTCGCCTAACGTGGCGATTCGGGTCCATGCTCCCCGGCAGAGCCGTGTTCAGGTGGTCAATCAGGTGGGGCAGGTGCTCGTCTCCGATATCGAGGGCGCGCTGGATGTGCGTGCCCATGTGGGCGAGATCAAAGTGGATCGGTTCGTCATGACGGGCGACTCGACGCTGCGGGTTGGGGTGGGAACCCTGCGCATCGGTCTGACGGCAGACGGCGGGTTCAATCTCGATGCCCGTGCCGATATCGGCTCCGTGCGGTCCGACCCCGGCCCTCTGCGCCATAAGCGGGTATGGCCGGGTATCGGAGATCATGTGCGCGGCCCGGTGGGCGATGACCCCCATCTGAACCTTACTCTGCGGGCAAACACCGGCGCGATCCGGGTCCTGAACGCGGCCGACGAGGCCGGGCGATATGCCTCACAGCAAAGGAGAACAGTATGAACGACGCACAGATGAGCGTTTTGCGAATGATCAGCGAGGGCAAGATCAGTGCCGAGGAGGGCGACCGACTGTTACAGGCGCTGGAGCAGGCCGAGGGGCAGCCACGGCAGCGGACGTGGCCCATCCGGAATCCCTGGACCGAGGCAGAGGATGACGAGTTTGTGCGCGCTTTCGAGCATTCGCCGGACGCATGGCCGATCGCGGAGGAGACCATGCTGGATGTGCTCAATGCGCACGGACCGGTTCGCCTCTATTCGGTCGAGGGAGATTCTTTGCAGGTGGACGGGCTCTTGCCGCATCAGTATCGCATCACCACAGAGGGCAACAGGGTGTTGTTGCGAACCGGCCGTATAGGGGCTCCCCTCAGTCTGGGGGTGCCGTCTACGGTGAGCCGAATTCGCGCCGTCGCCCATGTGGGCGAGATAGAGGCCGATGGCTTGAACTGTGAGCGTATCACACTGGACACCCGGATTGGCAACGTTCGACTGGATACAGGTGGGGTGCCGTTGCGTTCCGGCCAGGAGGTGAGGCTCCGTTCGCATGTAGGGGATATTCAGCTATGCCTTTCGGCGCGGTCGGCCTGCACGATCCGGGCCAAGACCGGCCACCTGGGCAATACCCTGAGCGAGCTGGATATAGAGGTCATCAAAGAAGCGGCCGGCCTGTTGCACGGGCACCTCAACGGGGGCGGCGCCGATGTGCGCGCCATCATCACCCGAATCGGTAACATTCGCATCATGAGCCGGGACACCGATCAGGATATCGATACAGATGTTCCCGATCCATGGGCAGAACAGGATACAGGAGGCGCCGAGCATGAGTGAAGAACTGCGTATTCTCAAGATGCTGGAACAGGGGCAGATCAGTGTCGATGAGGCCACATACCTGATTGCCGCGCTGGATGATGAGGCCGAGGCACAGCCGGACAGGTCGGACGAGACCCTGACAAGCCCGTGGGAGCGCGATGACGATGACGAACCCGGCGAGGGCGATCGCGAGGCGCGGCGGAAAGAGTCGGACGAGGGTCCCGGACGCGATCTCTCCGGACTCGACCTGAGCGGCCAGAACCTGCAGGGGGCCGATCTGCACGGCGCGCGGCTGGAGGGGGCTGTGCTGGAAAAGGCCAACCTGCAGGGGGCGAATCTGCGCAACGCCGATCTGCGAGGTGTCCTTCTGAGCGGCGCAAACCTGCAGGGCGCCGATCTCTCGGACGCCGTGATTCGGGACGCCGATCTGCGGAACGCCAATATGCAGGGTGCTTGCCTTCGAGGGACCGATCTCTCCGGCCGCGATCTACGCCATATGAACCTGCAGGGAACCTGCCTGATGGGCGCTCGATTGCAGGGGGCCACGCTGTACCAGGCCAACCTGCAAGGGGCCGATCTGCGCAATGCCGATCTTTGTGAGGCCGACCTCAGCCGGGCCAATCTGCAGGGCGCACTGCTGGAGAACGCCGTTCTGCGTGGAGCCGACCTGCGGCATGCGCGCCTGGACGGCGCCCGATTACAGGGGATCGATCTGGAGGGAGTCGATCTGCAGGGCGTGAACCTGTCGGGGGTCGATATCGCGGGTCTGGACCCTGCCGCTCTCAAGGGGTTGAGGCGCGATCGTTAGCGGCGCCACAGGCACCCTGTTTCGATCCGGGGCATCGTCATCATGGCGATGCCTCTTTTGTATGAGTTGCTCGTTGCAGCGCCGGCCAGAACCATGGCGTACCTTTTGCCGTATAGTTACTGATGTCGGCGGGGTATGTTGATCTGCCTCGTCAGCAAAAGCGGCCTGTGTTATAATAAAGTGTGGCTTACAACAAGGAGGAATCGACCATGCAAAAAGCCGGCGCTCGTTCTATTGGGATTGTTTTGCTCATAGTCTTTGTGCTGATCGTGGTATTTTCCAGTTATACCATCATCAGCCCCGGCCATCGTGGCGTCGTCGTGATGCTCGGCCGTGTGGAACAGGCGGTGTTGGGCGAGGGATTTCATCTGGTCGTGCCGCCTGTGGCCCGGCAGGTGATCGAAGTCGATGTTCGGACGAAAAAACTCGAGGTGCAGACCGAGTCGGCCTCATCCGACCTTCAGGCGCTACAGATCGACGGCGTGTTGAACTATCATCTGGATCCGAACGCCGTCAACCTGCTCTATCAAGAAGTGGGCCTGGACTATGAGAACATCATCATCGTGCCCGCCATGCAAGAGGCGATCAAGGCCGCCACGGCGCAATATCGCATCGAGAATATTCTCGTTCAGCGCGCCGTGATCAAGGACCTCATTCAGGATACCCTGGCCGAGCGATTGGTCCGTAACCACATTATCGTCACCCAGTTCTCCCTGGCCGATGTCCAGTTCTCTGAGGAGTTCAACCGGGCCATCGAGCAGAAGCAGGTGGCCGAGCAGGCGGCCCTGCAAAAACAGTACGAGTTGCAGTCGGCCCAGAAGGACGTCGAGATTTCTCTGGCCCGGGCCGAGGGCGACAGAAAAGCGGCCATCATCGCCGCTCAGGGACGGGCTGAGGCGCGCCTTGTGGAGGCCGAAGCCGAAGCCCAAGCGCTGGGATTGATCGCCGGCCAGCTGCAGGGGAACCCCGACTTGATCCGTTACGAGTGGGCCACTCGTCTCTCGCCCGGTGTGACCACCGTGCTGTTGCCTTCAGATCAAGATCTGATTCTGGATGCCAATAGCCTGGTCGGGCCACAGACCACGACAGGGCCTGCGACGCCGGCAACGCCTGCGACACCCGCGGCGCCGGCGGAGGAGTAGGCGTGAGAGGTGGCTCTGTGATCGAGTACTGGTCGGTCGGAGAGGGCGCGCTGGCTCCCGAGCGGCATGCCGGGGCGGCGCTAGATCTCAAAGCCCGCCTGCCGGGCAGAGGATGGCGGCTGGTGTGGGGATTCGGTCGAATCCCCACCGGTGTGGCGCTAAAGATGCCCGATGATGCCGTGGTGCGGGTGACGGGGCGCAGCGGTAACTTTTTGCGGGGCATCATTGTACACGACGGACTCGTCGAATCCGAGTTCAACGGGCAGGAGCTGTGTGCGTTGATCTATTGTCCGTGGCCGCGTATCATTCGCCATGGGCAACGTATCGCCCAGATGTGGGCATTGCCCACCGATCGGGCGGCGTTTGCACAGCGACAGGCACCCCCTGACGATCTGATTCCCGGTAAGGCGGGGTTCGGCTCCACCGGACGCTGAAAGGCAGGTGACGGCCATGAAGACCATTCGAGCCAAAACGGACCGGCTTTTCAAAAACATCAGAGCACATCGCCGGCCGCTGCTCATTATCTTGCTGGTTTGTGGCGTGGCGTTGTCTTTGAGCGGATTCCTGGCGCTGGTGTCATCACCCGCCCGCCGGGCGGGCGATGCTCTGCGGATGGATGCCTATGGGGCGCCGGATGTCGAGCTATCCGTCACCTATCCCACTCGTTTGGGTGTGGAGCATCGCGGGGCGGATGCGGGTATCATCACCGTTTGGGCGCGGGCGTTATCACCGGATGCGGTGGCCCCGCTGGATCTGGTGTTGCCGCTACCCGACCGCTCCGTGGCCTTTGTGGATCTGGACGGGCGGCACGTGCCCGGTCGACTACAGGTCATCCCCGGCTATCCGGATGCGCTGCCGTATGATCTGCGCGTAACGCACGCCAACACCCAGTATCAGGCAGGTCCTCTTTTCTCCCATCGAGTACAAATCGCCCCCTTGCTGCGGCGTGGCAACGAACCCGTTCCGTTGCCGGAGCTGGCTTTTGTCATCAGGCTGGAAAGCCGCTGGGCGACCGCCACGCGCGAGTTTGCCATCAGTGTAGCCACGCTGGGCATCCCTGTCCTGGGGATGATCCTCGTCATCACCTTGGTCGTATGGCTGTGGCGGCATTTGAATCGTCGACAGGCGCTGCGACGCGAGAGACAGTTGAGCGGGCTCTATGTCGAACTGCGTGAGCAGATTCGACTGCAGCGCTGGAGCGAGGCTCGGGCGCGTATCGATCGTTTGCTGATGCTCGAGCCCGGATATCGCGATGTCGATCAACTGGATGTGCTGGTCAGTTCGGCCGAGACGGCCATGTGGCGACGGGAGCAACTCTACAACACCGGAGTGCGCGCCTACAAGAATCGGGACTGGCCCGAGGCCGCCCAGGCGCTCCGGCAGGTGGAGCAAGAGGCGCCCTATTACCGGGATGTGCGCTTTTTGCGGCGCACGGCCGAGCTATACGCCGATCTCTCCAGTCGGGATCGTTCGTTGCGTATCGAGGCGGCGCGCACTCTGGGGGAGGTGGCCGACCTCATCGACATGATGCCGCTGTTGCGCGCTCTGGGAGATCGCAGCAACGAGGTGGCCGAGGCCGCCGAGGCCGCTTTTCGGCGGATCGGCCTGGATGGGCTGGATGTTCTTCTGGGAGGTCTGAGCGATGCCTCCACTACGGTCCAACAGCGTGCCTACCGGCTGATCAAAGAGGCCGGGCAGGGGGCACGGGCGGCTTTGCTGGACGCATTGCGCAGTAACGATGTGCAGAGCGCCCGACCGGTCGCCCGACTTTTGGGGGAGTTGGGCGCGTGGCAGGAGCTGGCCGAGGCGTTGCTCTGGGCCTCACCCGGGCAGCGTGAGGGCATTATCGAGGCGCTGCTGGGCGAGGGGATTGTGGTCACGGGGGTGCTCGTCGATCTGTTACTCAAGGCGCCTCCGGAGCGTCAGGGCCTGATCATTCGCGTGCTGGCGGCGCTCAAAACACGCGGAGCGATCAACCGGCGTATCGAAGAGGCCATGCACGGTATTCGGGATAGCGCGCAGCGTGAGCTGTTGCAGCGCGCACTGGATGCGCCGGCGGCGCCCTTTGATGCCGGGGCCGAAGACGAGCCGGTGCCGGTCGTCGAAGAGGATGCGGCGCCGGCGGAAAAACCCCGTCCGGCGGTGCGGCGGCTGCGGCTGCTTGACAGGCGTCGATCATAACGTATAATCGTACAAAAGCGCGAGAGATACCACAATACGCCAAGCCGGGAGAGGGTGGATAGGGTATGGCCCGAATCATGATCGTTGACGACGATTCGCACGTTGTGGAGGTTATCGAGCGCTCTCTGCGCCGCCGAGGTCATGTGGTGATTGTTGCGCGCAACGGGCAGGAGGCCATCCGCCTGTTGCAGGTGCAGAGTCCTGACCTGATCATCCTCGATATTGTGATGCCCCGCGTTAACGGGATCGAGGTCTGCCGCTTTGCCCGCTCGAATGCGCGTCTGGTCACAGTGCCCATCCTCTTTTTGACCGTCAAAGAGCATATCGAAGACAAGATCACCGGTTTTGAGGCGGGTGGCGATGATTACCTCACCAAGCCGTTCAACCTCGAGGAGCTCGAGCTGCGAGTGAGAGCTCTGTTACGCTATAACGACAATGTGGCTCCCAGTGGCCGACTACATGTGGGCATCGTGCAGGTGGATCCGGCTAACGGCGAGGCGTTGATCGGGGGCAAACCGGTAGAGCTGACCTCGGTCGAGTTCGAGTTGTTCTATTACATGGTCTCACATCACGGTCAGGTGCTGCCCACTGAGCGACTGTTGCAGGATGTGTGGGGGTATCCGCCGGGGACGGGGAACGCCAGCCTGGTGCGCATGCACGTCCTCAATTTGAGGCGCAAGATCGAGGACGACCCCAGCTCTCCTCAGATTCTGCGCACGATTCCACGTCACGGATATACTCTGATCGCTTCGCCGCAGGAGGTTGATTCTGCGGTATCGGATTCTTGATAGATAGCCCGATCCATCTCAGATAGAGACAAGCCGGCATTCGCCGGCTTTTTTATGCCTCGACGCGATTTCCACGTCGATGATCCTCCTCAGATGTGCTTCCCCCTTTTGTAAACAAGGCTTCACGCTGCGTTAAGCGACGATTGACGACCTCTTTATGAAAACGCGTCGGGGGGTCTGGTATACTGGCGACAGACTTTCGGCATCTTATCAGCAAGAGAGCGCGGGAGCCTCTGAGGCGCACGTGAGGGCGTTCGCACTTGTTTGATCGGAATGGTTGCCTGAGGGGAGCTGGGGGATGGAAAATGGTGGCCATATCCTGATTGTCGATGACGAGGCGCAAATTCGTCGTCTCATCCGTCGCATTCTGGAGCGGTGCGGGTATCGTACGGATGAAGTAGAAAACGGTCGCCAGGCGCTCGAATTCCTGCAAAGCGAGCCGGTTGATTTAGTCGTGACGGACCTTCGCATGCCGGATGTGGATGGGCTAGAGTTGTTGGAGCGCTGCCGTGCCCTCTACCCCAACACCGACGTCATCATGCTGACGGGCTTTGGCACCATTCAAACCGCCGTATACGCCATGCGCCAGGGTGCGCTGGACTATATGACCAAACCGTTCAGCGCCGCCGAATTGCAGGATAAAGTGGCCCACTGCTTCAGGCAGCGACAGCGACGTGCCGCTCAACGTTCGCCCATTGAACCGTTGCTAGAGTTGAACCGCATCCTGAGTCGACCCATCGACCCCTCCAAAATATCACAGGCGGTTATCCGCCTGATCGAGCGGACTTTTGCGCCGGTACATACCCAATTGACGCTCTTTGGCTCTGGCAGAGTGGGGCGTCGCGGCCGTGAAGACGGGGCGTTCCTTCCGGATCGACCGGAGGGGGCGATCGTCGACGTAGCGGGCGACGAGGTGGACACCGCCGCCGGCGGGCCGGTGCTGACGGTGCCTCTGCGGGTGGGAGATGAAGAGGTGGGGGTGTTGACCCTGCTGCGCCGGCGTAACGAACCTCCCTTTAGCCCGGAGGATTCTCGCCTGCTGCACCTGTTTGCCGGTCAAATCGCTCTGGTGTTCCTGCATGCCGATACACGACAACGTTTGTGGGATGCTTTTCGCGACCTGGAGCGGGCCTATCTATCACCGGTCCAGACGCTCATCGACGCATTGGGGCTGCACGATGCCTATACGCGAGACCATTCACAGCGCGTGGCGCACTATGCCCGGCTGCTGGGGCAACGATGCGGTCTACCCGATGACGATGTGGAACGATTGGGCATCGCCGGATTGTTGCACGATGTGGGCAAGTTTGGTATCGGCGACGGGACGCTGCGCAAAGCCGGCAGCCTGACGCATGACGAGCTCGACCATGTCAGGCGGCACCCTGTGATGGGGGTGCGCATTCTGGAGGGCATCGACGCGCTACATGATATCGTGCCGATGGTTTGGCACCACCATGAGCGTTATGACGGCAAAGGTTACCCCGACGGTCTGGCCGGTGAGGATATTCCGTTGGGCGCACGTATTCTGGCGGTTGTCGACGCCTATGACTCGATGACCTCTGACAGATCGTATCGTCCGGCGCTGTCGGTGAAAGAGGCGACAAAGCGCCTTCTTGCCGGGGCGGGCAGCCAACTGGATGGGCGACTCGTGACAGAGTGGATCGCCGTCATGGACAAGGGATCTGCGGAATTGGAGATCGCTGGTTCTGCAGAGGAGGGACGGGCGCTGCATGAGTGATCGCATCATGGTGGTGGATGACGAAGCAGAGGTGCTGGGCTTTTGCGCCGAGGCGCTTCGGCGGTTGGGCTATGATGTGACGCCGGTTGGCCTGGGCGAGGAGGCGCTCGATCTGCTGCGTCGGGAGCACTTTGATCTGCTCATTACCGATATCATGATGCCGGGAATGTCGGGCATCGACCTGATCGCTCAGGCCAAGGAATCGCTCCCCAACCTGGCCGCTATCGTCATGACGGGCTATAGCACGATCGAGTTGGCCATCAAGGCGCTGCGCAGTGGCGCCGTCGACTTTATCCCCAAACCGTTCAGCCTGCTCGACCTGCGTGAGGGCGTGGAGCATGCGCTGACGCGGGCCCGCATCATGGCCGACTCGGCGCGAGCCCGCGTTCTGATGCCACTGTTCGAGTTGAGCAAGCATAGCCTGAACCAGCTGGATGCCGATGCACTCTGTGCCGCCATGGTCGATATGGTCGTATCGCAGATCGGCGCCGATGGCGGGGCAGTGATCCTCATCGATGCCGGAGACGAGAGAGGGGTGCGGCGCGCCGCACAGGGGGTGCTCCCCGATCCGTCGCTGGATGCGCGATGGATCGAGATGATGCGAGAGGCATCGGAGGGCGTTATCCTCTCGACGGATGCGGCGCCCTCACCCGACGTGGAGACGGCGCTGGTCCGGGCAGGCGTTCATGCCTTATTGTGCGCCCCTTTGCGGGCGCCATCGGGACCGATGGGCCTGCTGCTCCTGGCTTGTGGCACGGGGCAGTCGGCCTTTGGCCAGGGAGATGCCGAGTTGGCCTTTATCGTCAGCAGTCAGGTTGCCACCCTGCTGGAAAACTCTCGCCTGGTGAATGACCTGCGCGCCTGGAACCGCGATTTGGAGGCCCGTGTCAAGGCCCGCACACGCGACCTGATCGAGGCGCATAGCCGTCTCTTGCGCACCGAACGGCTGGCCACCGTGGGCAAATTGGGGGCCGGAGTGGCGCACGAGCTGCGCAATCCCCTGGGGGTGATCAATAATTCGGTCTACTATCTCAAGACACGGTTGGGGGATGCTGATTCCAAGGTGGAGAAGCATCTCAACATCATCGAGCGCGAGGTCGAATCGGCGAATCGCATTATCACCGATCTGATGAACTTTGTTCGGGTGACCGATCTGCGGCTGGAACCGGCCGATCTGAACGCGCTGGTTATGTGCAGCCTGGAGCGGACGTCGTTGCCCGAAGGGATACGCGTTCATTGCCGGCTGGATAAAGACCTGCCGCTTGTGCCGGTGGATGGCGACAAGATCCAGCAAGTGTTGCTGAACCTGATCAACAATGCGATTCAGGCCATGCCCTCAGGCGGTGCACTGTATCTGAGTACCGCGTTGCAGAACGGGCATGTGGTGTTACACGTGCGCGATAGCGGCATCGGCATCTCGGCCGATTGCCAGGAGCGTATCTTTGAGCCGCTCTTTACGACCCGGGCCAAGGGCATTGGGCTGGGGTTGTCACTGGTCAAGCTGCTGGTCGAGGCGCATCGCGGCAAAGTGGCCGTTTCGAGTCGAGAGGGAGAGGGGGCCTGCTTTATCGTTCGCCTTCCATATTCGGCCGAATCGAGCAGGGCGGAGTAGAGCCATATGAACGATACAATGGATACCATCCCCCGGCTCCTGGTGGTGGATGATGAAGAAGGGATGCGGGATACTCTGACGGATATCCTGGAAGAGTTCGACTACCATATCGATGCCGTGGCTAACGGCAAAGAGGCGGTGAACAGAGTGCGCCTGGGCGATTACGATCTGGTGCTCATGGACATCAGGATGCCGGTCATGGATGGCGTGCAGGCGCTGGGCGAGATCAAGCGCCTCAACCCCGATCTGCCGGTCATTATGATGACGGCGTATGCTCGATCTGAGGCGGTCGAGCAGGCGCGAGAGCGAGGCGCTGCTGCCATTCTGTACAAGCCGCTGGCGATCGACGAGGTGCTGCCGCTGATCGAGCGCACCATACGACGTGATGGGTGAGCAGATGCAAAGGATGACCGGTGAGCCCGGAATCGAAAGGGACGCCGTCCGGCGGATGGGGCATGATCTGCGGAACAAACTCGGCGTAATACAGAACTCGGTCTATTACCTCGAGATGAAGGTAGGCCGGAATGAGGCGCGGCTGGCCAAGCATCTGGACATTCTGTCTCGCGAGATCGCGTTGTGCGGCCACCTGGTACAGGACCTCATGGATATGACGGCGCCCAAAGAGCCGGCGCCTGCACCCACGCCTGTTCAATCGCTGGTCGACGATGTGCTGCATCGGCATCATCCCCCCGAGGGTGTGCAGGTGATATGGGAGATGCCCGCAGAGGTGCCGCCGGCGCAGGTCGACGCCGGGCATGTTTCGCGGGCGATAGAGAATGTGCTCGTCTATCAGTATGCCACACTGGCGCCCGGCGATGAGGTGCACATCCATCTGCGCCATCGGGGTGAGATCTATCTGGATTTCGTCGATTCCGGACCGGGATTGACACGGGACGAACTGGGCGAGTTGTTGACCCTGCGCCCTGATGATGAGGGGTTTACCGCGCGTGTGACTCTGGTTGTGGCGCGGCGTCTGATAGAGGTCGGTGGTGGCCGCTGGCAGATGGAGAGCCGTCCCGGAATCGGCACCCGTTTTACCTTTATCATGCCGACGGCCTGACGCAGGCTTTACGCCCGTTACTCCTCAACAGGCCCTGTCCGACGACATCTATTTATGTACCCTTTAGTTCGCACCTTCACCGATCGGTTATGATAAGGGGGGAGTGCGGCATTTTGCGGCGGTGTGAGCCACCGGCAGATTGTCCATTCACCCGGTGCTTGACCTCACGGAGGCGGGATTGGCACAGCAGACGACAGCTATTGCAGAGGAAACACAACGCATCCTTATCGTCGATGACGACCCCGGAATGTGCGAGACACTGGCCGACATCCTCGAGGAGAAAGGCTATGCGGTCGGGGTGGCGCAGGATGGCATCCAGGCTGTAGAGCAGATGAAGGCTTTGCCCTATGACCTGATCCTCATCGATATCATGATGCCGGGGATGAACGGAGTCGAGACGCTGCGCCAGATCAAAGCCATCAATGCCGCGGCGACGACCATCATCATGACGGGGCACAGCCGCCTGGAGGGATTAGTTTCGGAGGCGCTCTGGAACGGTGTGGATGGGGTGCTGTACAAACCCTTCGAGATCGATGCCGTGATCCAGATGATCGAGCGCAAGCGCCACCGGGGAGACGAGCAGCCGGTTATCGACCTCAAACGCTACCAGGTAGATGCCCAGGCCGTGCGTTTGATCCCCGAGGAGATGGCCCGCAAACATACGCTGATCCCGTTGCGCCAGGAGGGGGGGCACCTGGTGGTGGCCATGGCCAACCCCGGCGATCTGTATGCGATCGAGGACCTGCGTGCGCGAACGTCGTTGAATATCAAGCCGCTCAAGGCATCCCGGTCCGATATCGAGTCGGCGCTGGCGCTTCATTATCAGCACGCTATCGAGATCGAGCGGCAGATCGAGCGGATCGCCCCGGCGGTCGGAGAGGCCGAGGCCGAGGCGGCCCAACGCCTGTCGGCAGAGGTGGTTTCGCAGACGCCCATTGCCCGGGCGGTCGAGTTGATCGTTCGCCAGGCGGTGCAGGACAAGGCGTCGGATATTCATATCGAGCCGCAGGTGAACCAGTTGCGTGTGCGCTATCGTATCGATGGAGTTCTGCACGACGCCATGAGCCTGCCCATTCGCGTGCATGCGCCGGTGCTTTCGCGTATCAAGGTGCTCTCGAACCTGAATATTGCCGAGCGACGTCGACCGCAGGACGGCCAGTTCTCGATCACCGTAGGCGGGGTCGCGGTGGATATTCGCGTTGCCACCATCAACACCATCTATGGCGAGATGGCGGTGCTGCGCGTGCTGGACAAGTCGGTATCGGTCAAGGGGCTGGACGAGCTGGGGTTTTCGTCCGACATGCACGAGCGGTATTCGCGCATCATCCACTCGCCATGGGGTATTCTGCTTATCGCCGGGCCTACCGGATCGGGCAAGACGAGTACCCTGTACGCCAGTATCAATCAGCTCGATAAAGACGAGAACAAGATCATCACCATCGAGGATCCGGTCGAATATCGTTTCGACGGCATCTCGCAGGTGCAGGTCAACCGCCAGGCAGGGATCGACTTTGCCAGTGGATTGCGCGCCGCTATGCGTCTGGACCCCAACATTATTCTGGTGGGTGAGATTCGCGATCAGGAGACGGCGAATACGGCGGTGCAGGCCTCGCTTACCGGTCACCTGGTGTTATCGTCGATTCACGCCAACGACACAGTGGGCGCCATTCTCCGGCTCGTCGATCTGGGGGTGGAGCCGTTTCTGGTGACCTCTTCTCTGCTGGCGGTGGTCTCGCAGCGCCTGGTGCGACGGGTGTGTACCCACTGCCGAACCTTGCGCGAGGCACCCGAGATCGAGCGGATGGTGTACGAGCGCGAGACGGGCGAAAGCCGGAGCGAGTTCTATTACGGCGTGGGCTGTAACTATTGCGCCGAGACGGGCTATCGAGGCCGCGTGGCGGTGTTCGAGTTGCTGGTGCTGGATGACGAGATTCGCCGCCACGTGCTGCGCGGCGCCAATACCGACGAGATCCGTCAGGCGGCGCTGGCATCGGACATGCGAAGCATGCTCCAGGACGGTATGCTCAAGGTCAAAGAGGGGATTACGACGCCCTCTGAGGTGCTCAAGAACGTCTTTGCTCTGATCTGAGACTGAGGGATCGATCGATGGCCTATCGTTACATCGCTTACACGCCCCAGGGCAAGCAGGTGCAGGGGCGTCTGGAGGCCCCCTCGGAACAGGCGGCCGAGGATATCCTGTGGAAACAGCAGTACACCGTCGTCTCGCTGCGCGAGATCCGAGAGAGCAGCGTGACGCGGCTCCTTCAGGCTCGCGTCACCACGCGTGACCTGATCGTATTCTCGCGTCAGCTCGCCACTTTGATCGAATCGGGCATTCCCATCGTTCGGGCGCTGCAGTTGTTGCAGGAGCAGATGACGAACAAGCGACTGCGCGAGATTCTGGGCGAGATCGCGGTGGATATCCAGCAGGGAAAGCTCTTCTCAGAGTCTCTCGCTCGACATAAAGGGGTGTTCCCGGCGTTGTATGGGCGGCTCATCGAGGTGGGGGAGCATGCCGGCAACCTGGAGATGGTGCTGCGACAGATGGCGATCTATATGGAGAAGGAAGAGGCCCTGATCCGCAAGGTGCGTGGCGCCATGACCTATCCGACGGTGGTCACCGTCATCGCTATCGGTGTGGCCATCCTTATGCTGACGGTGGCCCTGCCCCCGCTGATGACCTTGTTCACCAATTTCGACGCAGAGCTGCCTCTGCCGACGCGGCTTTTGCTGGCGCTGACCGACTTTTTCTCGACCTACCGATTGTATATTTTTGGCGGCATCGTTCTGCTGGCCGCATCGGGTTTCCTGTTCGTGCGTAGCGATGTGGGGCGGCCGATCTTTGACCGCACTGTGCTCAAGATTCCCCTGATCGGCCAGGTGATTGTGCAGGGGGCGGTGGCGCGCATGTGCCGCTCCATGTCGACCCTGTTGCGCGCCGGCATCTCGGTGCCCGAGATTCTGGATATGATCACTCGGAGCCAGAGCAATACCGTGCTGCGCCAGGCGATGGAAGAGGTGCATTCCGAACTGTTGCAGGGGCACGGGCTGGCCGGACCCCTGGGGCAGCAGAAGGTGTTCTCGGGAATGCTGGTGCAGATGGTGCGTGTGGGAGAAGAGACCGGCTCGCTGGACTCGAACCTGGAGACGCTGGCCGTATTCTATGAGGACGAGGTGGATCGGGCCGTTACCGCGCTGACCGGCGCGCTCGAGCCGGCATTGACCATCTTTATCGGCGTGATGGTGGGGTTTGTCGCCGTTTCCATCATCATGCCCATGTACAGCCTGATGGGGGCCATCCAGTGAACGCAACCGATGGCACATGTTCGGTCGTCCGAACGCACAACAAAGCGGTGGCGATATATTGGGATCAAAGGGGGAGCACCTTTGTCAGCGAGTTGCTGGCGCTGGCCATTGTGGGCGCCACGCTGATGATTCTGCTCGGCGGCCTTGGCGTGGGCAGCCGTGGTGTGCTGGCCGTCGAACGGCGGGTGAGTGCCGAGCACTATGCCCGGGAGCAGATGGATGCGATCAAAGAGGCGCCCTACTCGCCGGACCCGCCGGCCTCACCCTATCCTACGATCGAGACGACCGATGCCTACGAGCTGACTGTCACGGTCGAGGGGTGGAATCCACTGACGGAGCGATTCGAGCCGTTTCCTCTGGACGATAGCGGCCTGCAACGCGTGGAGGTGGCGGTCTATGTGACGCTGAACCCGGAGCGGCCCGTCTTTGTGCTAGAAGATTACAAAGGAGACAGGCCATGAACCGGCGTCGGCGCCTCGCGCGGGAAGATGGCATCACGCTGCTCGAAATGCTGATCGCCACGGCCATCGGAACGGTCGTGTTGAGCGTGGTCGTGATGGCGCTCTATCAGTTCGGTGGCCTCAGCCGATTGCACCAGGATACGTTGACTTTGAGCCAGCAGACCCAGAGCGTGTCGACGTTACTGAATCGTGATGTGGCGGGCGCCATGTCGGGCCTGGTCGATGAGGAGGGGCAGCGGCTGACCCTGGAGATTCCGGGCTATCCCTTTGGGCAAGTTGTCCCGGCCGAGATACGACAGGTCGTCTATCGCTACGACCCGGATGCCCGAGTGCTGTTGCGAGACGACGGGGACGGTGCGTGGGTGATCGGCCGACAGATCGAGGCGATCGACTTTGGCGAGGATGGGCCTGTCGGCGATACGTTGATCGTCGAGATGACGACCCTTTTGCCGGGGCAGAGCCGAACCCTGACGCTCAGCTTTAACCGACGGCTGACGGCGCAATGAGAGGGAGGTTGCCATGAGACGCATCAGAGCGCTATGGACCGGCGCCGGCGGCAATTCTCTGCCTATGGCGATGGTGACCTTGATGATCGGAACGCTTCTGGTGACGCCGTTGTTGCATTTCGCCGGCGCCCGCCAGAGCGCCGATTTGCGTTATGCCCGAACGATCGCCGAACAGCATGCGGCCGAGGCAGGCCTCGAATATGTGCTGTGGCGATTGGTGCGCGAACCCGAACTGCGCGAGGCCATCAACGCGGCCCGCCCCAGCCTGGATATCGATCCGCCTGCCGCAGTGAACGAGATGGATCTGACGTTGCAGGCCGCGCCGGTCAGGCGCACCTTCAGTCATACCCTCTGGGGCAACAGCGAGACCTGCTCCTCGGTGATGGACTGGACCGGCGCCCATAACCGATTGGTGGGCAACGCCCATTCGAACCGTGGGATTCGCATCAAAGGGGGTAGTACCCACATCGAGGGGATCGTCGAATATGTGACGGATATGGATGCGGGGAATAACATTACCTTTGTGCCACCTCCACCGAATAACCCGGTCAAGACGGTAGCGGCTGACTTTCCCGAACAGTTCTTCCTGTCCGACTATGACGATCCCACCCGGTTGGGCACCCCGGCCTACTATGCCGCTCAACGTGGCGAGTATCACTATATCGACGGGGACCTGCAGATCAACCAGAGCGGCTACGAGTTCAACGGGCTCTATTTCATCACCGGCGATCTCAAGATCAACGGAAATAGCTTTAGCGGCGCGGCGACGTTTGTCACCCTGGGGACCATCGAGATGATCGGTTCGGGCTACAATCTACGGCCCTATGTCGACAGCCTCTCGCTCTACTCGGCGGCCAGCTTCACCGGCTCGGCGCGCTGCACGAACCCGGTCATCCGGGTCACCGGCAGCGGGATCACCCAGCTCGGCGGCTATGTGTACGCTCCGGATGGACTCATTCGCGTAAGCGGTTCCGGCGGACTGGCCGGCGCTTTCCTGGGGGATTCGGTGGATATCTCGGGGCAGGGGTTAACGGTGCAGCCGCCCCCGCAGGGCGACGAAGACGAAGGGTGTGGCACGTTCGATATCCGTTCTACCGCGGGAGATACCACGGTAACGGCCCGCGTGCGCTACTGTGAGGATGCGGGGTTGTCCATTCTCTCCTGGCTGGTAGAGTGAGTAATACAGGTGTCGATCCGTGGAACGTGGAGAGTCCTATGGCAAGGCGAACCATTCGGGTTCCCATCGACATTCGCATAGTTGCCGTTCGCCTGTTGACCATCGCGGCCGGATGCCTGGTGCTGTGGGGCGCCATGCTGGCTCTGCCCTGCCCCACATGCCTGGCATTCGGCGGGCCGCGCCGGGTGACCGTCTCACCAGACCCGCAGACCGGGCCCTCGGTGGCCCGGGATAGCAGCGGGCGCCTGCATCTGGTCTACTATCAGCGCACGGCGGGCACCTATGATGTGTGGTACACATCCAGTGCAGATGAGGGATCTACCTGGAGCGAGGCGGTGCCCCTCACAGATCAGTCCTCTACCGACTGGTTTCCCGGCATTGCCGTGGGACAGGATGGTAAACTCTGGGTGTTCTGGTCATCGGATCGGGATAACCCCGGGCAGTTCGATTTGTGGTATCGCACGAGCGTGGACGGTGGCGTAACCTGGGCGCACCCGATACGCTTCGATCAACACGAGCTGTGGGATTATGCGCCCCGGGTGATGCAGGCCGCTGACGGACGGCTGTGGGTAGTGTGGTACTCTTATCGCTCGGGAAACTGGGACATATGGTACAGCACCAGCGCCGACGACGGCGCTACATGGACCGATGCGACTCAACTGACCACTCATACGGACTGGGACTATAACCCCGACCTCGTCCAGTTGCACGACGGCACCATCTGGGTAGTGTGGCATTCGAGGCGCAGCGGCAACATGGATATCTGGAGCCGGCGTACCACCGATGGGGGGAGCACCTGGTCTGACGACACGCGACTGACGACCGATCCCGAGAGTGATTCGCGGGCGGCCATCGTGCAGTCTTCGGATCGTACCCTGTGGCTCTTCTGGCATTCCACGCGCTCCGGAGAGAGCGATCTCTATTATCGGTTGAGCACCGACGGGGGCAATACCTGGTCGGCCGATGTGCGTTACACGCGCTTTGCCGGGCCCGACCAGGATGTGAGCGCCGTCGCCCTCAGCGGTGGTCGGGTGGCACTTTTCTGGCATAGCGATCGGGCAGTGAGCGAGGATATCTGGATGGCGGTGCCGGGCTATGACGAGGATACCGGCCCTCCGCCGCACTATGAGGATAGCTATTACGAGCCCCGATGGGTGACCCATGAGGATGTGATACAGATGCGGGTCGAGGCCACCGATGACGATGCCGTGGCCTCGGTATCGCTTGTATGGACGCTGAACGGCGCGCCTCAGACCGAGTTAGGTTTGTACGATGACGGCCAGCATGGCGATGAGGAAGCCGGTGACGGCATCTATGGCGGCTCCCTGGGCCCCTTTCCCGAATCGAGTGTGATCGGGTATCGGTTTCGCATTCGCGATACGGCCGGCAACGAGATTCTGGCGCCTCTGGTCGAGGGGGTGATCCGTGTACAGGGGCCCTTTGCCCGAACGGAGGATGTTCTGCTGGTGCTGGATCAAGGGCCGCAGAGCACCGCCTGGTTCGAGCCATACTTTACCCGGGCGCTGGATGATGCCGGTTATGGGTATGATCTGTGGCTCTGCGATCAACGAGGTGACGTGCCGGACGACATCCTGCGCGAATATGTCGGCCCTGCCGGTGTGGTGATCTGGGCGGTCCCCGATGCGGGATACCTCGGCTCGACCGAGACGCAGCGCAATCTGGAGCGTTTTCTGGATGAGGGGGGAAACCTTTTTATCGTAGGGCAGGATGCCGGCTTTAACCTGCGCGATTCGGCATTGCTCCATGACTATTTGTCGGCGCGCCTGGCGCAGGATGATGTGGGACTCTATGCGTTGCAGGGCGTGACGGGTGACATTCTCGACGGCCTCTATCTGGCGCTGAGTCCGGTTTATGCGGATCCGTATGATGGCGCCGAGAATCAATCGTGGCCCAGTGAACTGGAGGCGCTGCCGCCGGCGGTGGTGATCGCCCGCTACGATCACCTGGCGGGGGCACTTCCCCGGGAACTTGTGCGGTCCGCCGATGACGGTCATCCGGTGAAGACGATGGGCGAGGACCTGGCTCAGGGGGCGGGCGCCCTGCGGATCGATACGGGCGATTACCGTGCCGTCATTATGGGCTTTGGGCTGGAGGCGCTTCAGTCGGCGGGGGTGCGCGCTCAGGTGATGGGGCCGGTGATATCCTGGTTACGGGGGCAGCAGGGAGCCCCCACCCCCACGGCTGTGCCGCCTACGACGCCGACGATTACACCGATCTATTCGCCCACGCCGACGGCCACGGCCACGCCCAAGTATACGCCGACGAATACGCCACAGGCCGCGCCGCCGGCGACGGCCACACCGACGCCCCATGTGGCCGATGTGGTATTGCAGCAAGGGCTTGGGGGCTATACGGGTGTGGTGGATTCCTATCTCGACAAGCTGGATACCGATGCCAACTTTTCGACATCCCCCCGTATGCAGGTGATGGCGGATGGGATGGCGGTCTCGTTGATCCGTTTCGACCTGTCGATGTTGCCCGCCAATGCCCGTATCGACGATGCGCAATTGCGTCTCTATGTTCTGGAGCGAGAGGGGCAATCGCTGATGGTGGCGAGCGCCTACGGCGTCCGGCGTGCCTGGCAGTCCGATCAGGCGACCTGGCATCTGGCCGGGACGGGAGACCCCTGGGGAGAGCCGGGAGGCAATTCGATCGTTGTCGACCGGGAGGGCATGGTATCACACAATACCATGCTGGTGCAGGCAGAGCGATGGTACAGCTTTGACCTCACCGATCTGGTGGCGCGCTGGTACAGGCAGCCGGAGACGAACCACGGCGTGTTGCTGCGCAGCGATAGCAAACAGTTCTCTCGCGCGTGGTTGGCCTCTTCACAACACCCGGAGGGAACGCTGCGGCCTCAGCTTGCCATCCGCTATGCGCTGCTGCCCGAAGATGATCCCCCCGAAGACGATCCACCGGACGGGTCGTTCGGCTATATGCCGTTGATCCTGCGCTTTATGGGGGAATGAGCGCTAAAAGGACGCGCTTGCGTTAAATTGGCGTGAAATATGCTCCAAAAAACGCTATCGACCATTGTTTTGAGGTAAACTAGATACCCGAACGGGTGACAGGTGTACGGGGATATGCTACAATCGGCCAGATCATTGGACCTCGACGGATTGTAGCGGTATTTTACAGGTTGTAGAGGGTATTAACGGCTCCGGGGGATCTGGCGAGGCCGTGTGTGGCCCGGGCTCGGCGCCTGTCATCGCGAACTTTTTCATTCATCGAGACCATCATGCCCAAGGCGCAGGGACCTGAACCGATCGATCTCAACATCCTCCCGGAGCAATATCGGCCTCGGGTTACTCCGCCCATCATTCGGATCGTATGGATCGTGGCGGCGGTGCTGACGCTCTCGCTTCTCCCCGGGTTTATCCTGATGTACAGCGTGCGAAGCGATGTGCGCGATCTCGATAGCCAGGCCAGACGAGCTCGGGGGACGTTGCAGGCGCTGCGTACACCGGCCCCCGAGATGGCCGAGCTGAACGAGGAGCTGGAGCGGCTACAGCAGGCCGCAGAGGCGATTCAGACCCTCCATCCCACCGTCGCGGCACGCTATCGCGATTGGGCTCCGGTGCTGGATGCAATCTTGCAGTACGACAGCGAGCATATCCAGCTACAGACCTTTTTCCAGGACGGCGATGATCTTTCGCTGAGCGGCCTGGCACGAACCCAGGACGACGTGTTGCATTATGCGAACAGGCTGGAGGATTCGGGCGTCTTTCAGCGCGTGATCATCCAGTCTATCGAAAGATCCGATCAACCCCTTACCGTCGTGCCTCACCCCGGCACACCGGCGTCGGGCCCGGACGGTACACCCCCTGCATCGCCGGGTGAGCCGCCGGATTCCACGCCCACCGCTCCCCTTACAGCTCCCGATCTCTTTTATGATGCGTACGAGATCGACGATCACGAGCCCAAATCGATCGCCCTGGGCGAGACGCAGTGGCGCAACTTTAATCCGACGGGGGATATCGATCAGGCCGTCTTTGTCGGGCAGGCCGGGGTGGAATATTGCGTACAGGGGGTGCCCCGGGCGGCGGGCGTATCGCTCTCTTTGCAGGTCACTGTGGGGGGGCAGGTGATACAGGGGGCCGAGTGCGGCGCCGGAGCGCCGGTGGGGCCTTGTGCGTGTCCCGGTGGCGCTGCCTCGGGAACGGCGGCGGTGGTTGCCGGTATGCGGGCGCCCGCATCGGGTCATGCCCAAATGACCATCCGGATCACGAATCGGGGCGAATTCGGTCCGGACAACTGGTATACGTTGCGCGTCGTGCAGGCGTCGGGAGGTGCGGGGGACACCTACGAGCCCGACGATCTCGCTCCCGTGCCGCTTCGCCCGGGTGAAACGCAACGGCGCACGTTCGATCCTGCGGGTGATGTGGATCGCGTCGAGATTCCGGTGCGCGCCGGATACACCTATACGGTGCGCACGACCGATCTCGCTCCGGAGGTGGATACGGTGCTCTCGGTGCTGGTGCACGGCGCATTCTATCGTCACGAGGACGTATCGGCCACCGATCTCTCATCCCAGGTCGTGTTCACCGCCGTGCAGGATGGTGTGGCGGGCGTATCGATTACCAATCGGGGGCAGTACGGGCCGGACAAGGCCTATACGGTGACGGTGACCGAACACAGCGGCGGCGAGCCGCCGGCGCTGACGGCCACGGCCAAGGCGACACTCACGCCGCAGGCGAGCGGCACGCCCTCACCGGGCAGCCCGACGGCAACGGCGACACCAGACTGTGGTGATCGTTACGAGCCGGACGACACCGTGCCGCGATTCATGGTGCCCGGCAGCGTGCAGGAGCGCACCTTTTGCCCGACGGGAGATCGTGATCGGGCGGTGTTTACCGCCAAGGCCGGGCGAAGCTATCGCATCGAGACGGTGAACCTGGCCCCGGGCGTCGATACGATGCTCACCGTGCAGTTCGGTGGCGCCGTCTATGCCAACGACGATCGGGCGCCGGGCGATCTGGGTTCATCGGTGGATGTGTACAATCGGAGCGGAGATGCGCCGGTTTTCATCACCGTGACGAACAAGGGGCAGTACGACCCGACGATGCGCTACGATCTGCAGGTGCGGGATATCAGCGGGGGCATGGACGACGCCTATGAGCCCGACGACCTGAGCGGCGCCGAGATCCGCCCGGGTGCGCCCCAGCAACGCACCTTTAACCCCAAGGGGGATATCGACAAGGTATTCTTTCTGGCGGCGCCCCATCATGTCTACCGGGTGTATACGTCGAATCTGGCAGAAGAGGTGGATACTCATCTGACCGTCGAGCTGGCGGGTCGTCGTCTGGAGCATGACAATCGGTCGGGCACCGATCTGTCGTCGTTCATCGAGTTCCAGAACTATTTGCCCCACCACACCGGCGTGATCATCACCATTCGTAACCTGAGCGAAAAGGATGAGGGATGGGGTCCGGACAAGTGGTACATGATCCATCTGGACGATCTGGGTGAGGGCGATCCTTACGAGCCGGATGATGTGAACGGCGTGCCGATCCAGATCGGCGCGCCACAGCAGAGGGCGTTTCATCCACACAACGATGTCGACCGGGTACGCTTTACCGCTCAACCTTACCGGCGCTATGTCGTCCAGACGTATTCTCTTGCGCCGGGCGTGGATACGGTGCTGAACCTCTATGTAGACGCGCGTTATCTGAACAACGACGATCGCGCTCCGGGGGATGCGTCGTCCTATCTCTCGTTCTATCACGACGGCACCGATCCGGCTCAGGTGACGGTCTATATCGGCAACAAGGGACAGTTCGGCGTGGACAGGCGCTACATGGTGCGGGTGGACGATCTGGGGGACCTTCCGGATGATGCATACGAGCCGGATCTGGAGGTCGAGCGCCCCATCGCGCCGGGGGAGGTGCAGCAGCGAACTTTTGATCCGGCGGGGGATATCGATCAGGTGGTGTTGATGGCCGAGCCGGGCAAGCGCTATGCGGTCATGACCTGCGGCAACGGCGCCATGCCGTCCGACCCTGTGACCGGCACGGTTCCGTTCGACCCGGAGGCTCTGTTGTGCGATCCGCTGATGCCGGGAGTAGACACCATCATGGTTGCCACGGGGCCGGTGCAGCACTGCGGGCCATCAGGCTGCATGAACGACAGAGCGCTGCCGGACTCGGCCTATACCAACTCGCGGATCGAGTTCGAGGGGATGTTTGCCTCGGGCAGCACCGCGCCGGTCGAGGTCACGATCAGGATCTATAATAAAGGCGACTTTGGCCCGAATATGCTATACTATGTCCGAGCCTACGAACTCGGCTCGATACCTGCTACGCCGACCCCGACCCCTACCCGGACGCCGACGACGGTCCCGTCGGCCACACCAACCGCAACGTCTACCTCTGTGCCTTCCGCGACGACACCGACGCCGACGGCCACTACGAGCTATCCCGGCCCTGTAGGCTATGGGCGCGCCGATGATGGAAATGGCGATAGGGCGGTCTATCACTTTGCCACAGCGCGGGATGACGTCCCTTTGGCGATCAAGCCGTTGATGGCTCCCCCGGCGCAGGATGTGGAGGGTGAGACGGTGCAGTTCATGCTCCTGCTCAGGATGAGGCCGGTGACGCCATGAACATGGATGTCAAAGATCTGCTCAAAGCGATCAAGATCAAGGATCCGCGCAGCGTAGCGGCTGTGGGGGCGCTGGCGGTGTCCTTTGTGGTCTTTGCCGTAGTGCTCAGCTCTCTGGTGGCGGCGATCGCCGAGCGGAATGCGCTGCAGGCCGATTATGAAGGCGCTCTGGAGGCCATCGAACAGATTGAGGCGTTACAGATGGGCGGGCCGGAGGGGATGCGCGAATACATACAGACGCAGCAGGCGCGTCTGGACGAGCTGTTGCAGGGGTACCCCACCGGCGAGGAGGCCGCCGCCGAGTTGTCGCGATTCTATGAATATGCCGTCCTGTACGATGTGCAGCTCACCCGTATGGAGGCGGTGCGGCTTCAGGAAGATGAAGAGCCGCAATGGGCCTATGGCGTCGAGCGGTACCTTGTTACCGTGCGGGGACATGTGCCCAATCTACTGGCCTTCTGGGGGCATATCGCCCGTGGGCCGTACAGGGCCTTTATCCTGGAGAACTTGCGTATCGCCGAAGAGGATCCGGCGGCGGGCGAATTCGATCTGTATGTGTACTATTCGAATCAGATCTGGGGCCAGATGGCGGTCGAACCGGATGGCGAGCTTCCCCTCGCGCCGGAGCCAGAGATGGAGGCGGATGAGGCCGAGCCGTCGGCGGCGGATGTGGAGCTGACAGAGGCCTCATCAGGGGAAAGAACGCTGCTGCGGCGCTCTGCTCGCTATGATGCGTCCGGCCCGATGAATCCAGAGCGATTGCCCGGAAGGACCGACGATTTCACACCGACCGGGATAGCGTGTGCGATCAATTGGAAGGAGTGCTGGATGTGATGAGCGATCCAATGCATGTTCGCTCGATCAGGAGCCGCCCCGAGGGATATTCGCGGGATGCCGGCTCATGGAAAAAGCCTCGTGCCGGTGGAATCGTGGCGCGGCATCGCGATCTGTCGCGTAGGGTGCCGGGCGGAGGGCTTTACCCGGTGCTGATCGCCCTGGTGTTGCTCTCTATGCTGTTCGGTGGTGCGGTCTATGCGGCAGAGCGTCCCGCCGTGGGCGAACCGGTTCGCGTCGTCGTGCCGCAGGATGAGGGCGACGGCATGTTGCAGCAGCTCCTCGCCGAGCTGGATGCCGCCTGGACCCGGCAGGACTGGGCTGAGGCTCTGCGGCTCATCGATCTCATCATCGCCATCGACCCGGAATATCCCGGCATTCAGGATCGCCAGTATCAGGCGCATATCAGCTACGGGTACCAGTCGCTGACCGACGGACAGTGCGCCATGTCGTTACAGCAATTCCAACTGGCGTTGATGCTTCGCCCTGACGGGCAGGAGGCGCTGGTGGGGCTGGAGCTCCTCAACCGCTATTGTCCGACGCCGCAAACGCCCACCTCCGTGCCGCCCACGCCCACTGTGACTGTGGCGCCGACCTATCCGGTGACGGTGGTTCCTACAACCCACGCCGGGCCGGGGCTGTCCTCACCGATTACGCATGTGGTGCAGACGGGCGATACGCTTTACTCCCTCGCCCGACGCTATGGCACGACGGTTGAGGCCATCATGCAGGCCAACGGATTGCTGACTTACAACATCCGCATTGGCGATGTGCTGTGGATTCCGGCGGGGTTCCCCCCACCGGGCCCCATCGTCCACATCGTGCAGCCGGGTGAGACCCTCTTCTCGATTGCGCGCAAGTACAATACCACCGTAGCGGCCATTATGGCGGCGAACAATCTCAAGACGACGACCATCTATGCCTATTCGGTGCTCTGCATCCCGTCGGCCGTACACCCGGGGCCCATCATCCACATCGTGCAGCCGGGTGAAACGCTGTTCAGCATCTCGAAGAAGTATCATGTCACCGTTCATGCGCTGATGGCGGCTAACGGCCTGTCTACGACGCATATCTTTGTCTGTCAGCGGCTGGTGATCCCGCCGGTTGACTGGACGGGCTGGCCGCTGGTTCCGGCGCCCCATGTACCGTCGTATCCGGGACGGGTGCATGTGGTGAAAAAGGGAGATACCCTGTTCAGCATCTCGCGGTGCTACGGCACGACGGTGCACGCCATCATGCAGGCGAACGGATTGGTCAATACCAATATTCGGGTGGGGCAGACACTGTACATCCCCTGACGAAGGAACGACGACATGGCTTTGTTCAGCCGGGCGACTCATCCACGCGATGTGGTAACGCTCTATGCCGAATCGACCGACCTGCGCTATCTGGCCACGGAGGGTGGCCGGGTGAGCCGTTGGGGCAGTGTGCCTCTGCCTGAGGGGTTGGTTACCGAGGGGTTGATCACCGATGCTGCGGAGATGGGCCGTATCATCGACGAACTGTTTCAGGAGCAGGCGCTTTTACGCAAGCGGGTGATCACCGGCATCTGCGCGTTGCGCTCGATCCCGCGGCTGTTGACGTTGCCGCGCCTGCAGGCCTCGCTGCTGGAGGAGGCGATCTCGCGCGAGGCGAAAAAAGAGATGCCCATCTCGCTGGATGATCTGTATCTCTCGTGGCAATCTATGCCCGATGGCGGCGAGCAGCAGCGCATCTATCTCCTGGGGGTGCCGCGAGAGCTGGTCGACGCACAGATTCACACTCTGGAGGCGGCCGGTATTCCGCCCTTTTCGATGGATCTCAAGCCGCTGGCATTGATTCGGGCGGTAAAGCAGCCCGAGACGGTCATCATCAGCATGGAAGAGGATATGCTGGATATCGTGCTGGTGGTCGAGTATTTGCCGGCCATCATGCGCACCTTTTCCCTCGAACGGGAGCAACTGGATATCACCGGCAAACTGGATCGCCTGGTGCAAGAGGTGGTTCAGACGGTGCGGTTCTACAACGACAGCCACACCAGCGCGCCCATCAGACCGGAGGCGACGATCTATGCGGTGGGGCACCTGCTGGAGGATCGGGAGCACATCGATTACCTGCGCAACGCCCTCAAGCGGTCGGTGGAGCATGCCGCGCCGCCCATCCCGTGCCCTGATGAGATGCCGGTGGCGCAATTCATGACCAACCTGGGCCTGGCCCTGAAAAAGAGGTAACCATGGCGACAATCTGGATCTGGCGGGTGGCACATGGGCTCCTGGGGCTGGTTGTGGGAAGCTTTTTGAACGTGGTGGCCGATCGGGTGCCGGAGAAGCAATCGCTCCTGCGCCCCCCCTCTCACTGTCCAAAGTGTGGCCGACGGCTGGCCGTGCGAGACCTGATTCCGGTCGTCAGCTACCTGTGGCTGCGGGGGCGTTGCCGATCGTGCGGTGAGCCCATTCCGCCTCGGGTGCTGCTGGTCGAACTGGCGACGGGGGCGCTCTTCTTCTTCCTGGCCATCGTGTACGGCTTTTCGTTCGAGCTGTTGCTGCCCAGCGTGTACACCGCGATTCTTGTCGTCATCGTGACCATCGACCTGGAGCGGCACATCATCCCCAACGCCATCGTATTGCCGTCCATCCTCTTTGCTCTGCTTGCGGCCGTTGGGGGGATCTGGCTATCCACGCCCACCTTTGGCCGCTACGGCTTTTTGTGGGGTCTGGCGGCCAGCCGTGGGGAGGTCGCCCTCTCTCCGGCGCAGATGGGGGCCATCAGCCAGGTGCTGGGTGGCGTGACGGCCTTTGGCATCTTTTTCATCCTGTGGATCATCAGTCCCGGGGGCATCGGCGCCGGAGATGTCAAGCTGGCGGGATTTGCCGGATTGGTGACGGCCTTTCCTCTGGCCATCGCCACCGTGTTCGGCTCCTTTATCCTGGGTGGGGTGGTGAGCGCGGTGCTGCTCATCACCCGGCTGGCCACCCGCAAGACGGCCATTCCCTTTGCGCCTTTTATCGCCGTCACCACATTTGTCATCATGGTCTATGGCGACTCGTTGTTGCGCTGGTATTTGATGCGCTGAGCGAGCGGCGGACTCTGGATCCTGGCGGATCTGACATCCATCATCGATTGAACATCAGGGAGGACGCTCGTGTCCGACAGGCCGAGGCTCGATGCTATCTATGATATGCAGGCGGTGGAATCGGTCACTCCATCTGCCGAGGTGCACATCGACGAATTACTCACACGGATGACCCGTCTGGGCGCATCGGATATTCACCTCAAGGTAGGGCGCCCGCCGGTATTTCGTATTCATGGCGATCTGCGGCCGCAAAATGTATACGATCCTCTGCGCCCGGAGGATATGGAGCGCCTCTATCAGCAGGTGACCGGCGAAGCCCAACGTCAGCGCTTTGAGCAAGAGCTGGAATTGGATCTGCCCTACGAGGTGGAGGGGGTGGCCCGCTTTCGCGTCAATGTGGCCCGGCAGCGCGGCACCATCAGCATGGTCATGCGCCGTTTGAGCCTGGAAATCCCCAGCATCGACCAGTTGCGCCTGCCCTCGGTGTGCAAAGAGCTGGTGCTCAAGCCCCGAGGCTTGATCCTGGTGACCGGCCCTACCGGAAGCGGCAAGTCCACCACGCTGGCGGCGATGATCGATTATCTCAACGAGCGCGAAGCGCGGCGGATCATCACTTGCGAGGACCCCATCGAGTATGTCTTTGAGGACAAGCGCAGCCTCATCACCCAGCGAGAGCTGGGTCGCGATACACCCACGTTTGCTTCGGCGCTCAAATATGCCCTGCGTCAGGACCCCGATGTGATTCTGGTGGGCGAGATGCGCGATCTGGAGACGATCACGACGGCGCTGACGGCTGCCGAGACGGGGCACCTGGTACTCTCGACGCTGCACACTGCCG